>JANMHA010000174.1:0-17024 GCA_031374925.1 Pirellula sp.
TCATAGGCTGGTTGAAGGAGTACCGAAGAGTGTTTGCACGATTCGAGAAATCCGCAAAGAACTTCGGTGGTATGGTTCGGCTTGGCTTCATTCAACGCTACCTTAAAACTTTCGAAATACCAGTTTAGAAACGGAGCCTAGGACGAAAGTCCTAGGTCCTCGCGACCACGATCAAACATCAGTCGCAACGCGACGACAGGTTCTAATTGCCACCAACGGGTGCAAATATCGAAGCACAACGCATCTGTCGTCGCGTTGCGACTCGTATTTCCCGGTTCCCAATTACCTGGGACTTACGTCCCAGGCTATTGCACGACGTCGCTTTGCGACTATCGCATGGCGCCTCTTTGCGACGGTTTTCCTGGGACTTGCGTCCCAGGCTATCGCATGGCGTCGCTTTGCGACTACGAATGGCGTCGCATCGCGACTAGCTAAACCTTGACGAATTCAGTCAACAGTTGCGATTTTTGGACCTTTCTTGCTAACGCCACCATTTCCACCGTTGTTGACTTGCACGGTGCGAGCAGTTATTCTTAATCCAAGAGTTGGCATTGGCTTAACTCGTCCCGCCTATGGAAAACAACGTGTTTCTAAGCTACTTAACTAGTTGGCTTTGGGATGCGCCCCGCAAATTACGGTTCTCTGATTGGTTTCAATTAGGGTGCTGAAGATAAGGACTCAGAATCTATGTCGCTCGGCCTGCGTTGCATTGTTTTCTCGACTGCAGCACTCTTCTTCTTGATGGTGGATGCAAAGGCTAGCCGCTTATTGGGTGACGAAACCACCAAAGTGTCCTCGCCTAGCTTCGCCAAAGAAGTCCTTCCAATTCTTCGAGCGAATTGTTTCGGGTGCCATCAGGACTCCAAAAAGCTTGGCGGCTACATAATGACCGATTTCCAAATCTTGCTCAAAGGGGGCGAATCAGGATCGGCGGCCATTGTTCCCGGCAAGTCTGCGGAAAGTCACCTCATCCGCGAAATCGTTCCCGTTGAGGGCAAGGCTGAGATGCCAAAGAAAGGCAAGCCGTTAAGCGACGTCGAAATCGATATCATCAAACGATGGGTCGATGCGGGTGCAATCAACGATTCCCTTGCCGCCGGTCCACGTTTCTCGCTGGCCAGTCCTCCAGTCTACGCTCGAGCACCGACGATTGGCAGTTTGGATTTTTCCAAGGATGGAAAGCAAATTGCAGTCTCTGCCTTCCACGAAACGCTACTTTTCAATGCTGAAAACGGCCAACTTCAACATAGACTTGTTGGTCTAAGTCCACGAGTTGAGTCCATCAGCTATTCACCTGATGGCAAGTGGCTTGCTGTTGGAGCGGGCGAGCAAGCCGTGAGTGGCGAATTGCAAATTTGGAATGTTGAGACGAAACAGCTGGAACTGAGCATGCCATTTGGAAGCGATACACTCTTTGGGGTGAATTGGTCGCCTGACTCGACACTGATCTCGTTCGGAATGTCCGATAACACCGTCCGCGCGGTCAATCTAAAGGGTGAGCAAAAACTCTATCAGCGAGCTCATGAGGATTGGCCACGAGCGACCGTTTTTACACCAGAGGGAACACACCTCATTTCCGCAAGCCGCGACATGGCGGTAAAGTTGATCGAGGTGGAAACAGAACGATTCGTTGACAACATTACCTCGATTACCCCAGGGGCATTGCGTGGTGGAGTTCAATCGCTTGCGAGCCATCCTTTGCGAAACGAAATCTTGGTAGGTGGGGCTGACGGCACTCCCAAGATTTATCGCGTTTTTCGCCAGACGGCACGAGTTATCGGGGACGATGCTAATTTGATTCGTCAATTGGATAACTTGCCTGGACGAATCTTCAGTGTGACAATCAGCCCCGACGGCCGCTATCTTGCCGCAGCTTCGACCCTTGATAACCAAAGCACGATCAAGGTCTGGTCCTACGACGTGGATGGAGAACTTCCAGCCGAGATCAAAGCCATTCAAGCCAAGCGAGTTGCGTCCCTCAAACCGGACGAAAAAAAGAAGCTAGCGGACTATGTGACCACACAACCCAAAGTCATCGCCACTTGGTCAATTCCAACTGCGGCCATTTATGCAATCTCCTTGGACTCCAACGGTCGGCTTGCGGCCGGAGGATCCGACGGACGACTTCGCGTCTGGAATTGTTCCAATAGCGAGTCCGTTTTCGATATCGATACGACCCCTAGTTCGACAACGGTCGCCGCCGATACTGGCTTGATTGCCGAGCTTCGAACGAAACGCCTGACCGAATTAGCGGCCTCTCATTCGATTGAGCGAGCATCTGCCGAATTCCTCAAGGAAGTTGACGGCTTCCCGACATCTCGAGTTACGGCTATCGACGTCCAACCTGCATCGCTCGAACTCGACGCTTGGAACGCCTCAGCTCAGATCACGGTTTCCGCAACCTTGGACAATGGCGAAGTGCGTGATGCAACGCGAGTCGCATCGCTTACGGCTTCCTCGCCGAACGTCTGGCTTTCGAAACGCGGATGGGTTCAACCACTCGAAAATGGAACTTGCCACATCGAAATTCAAGTTGGCGGCCACAAGAAAACAGTGCCCGTTAAAGTTGCCATGGATGCTAAGAAACCGATGGACTTTATTCGGGATGTGAACCCAGTCCTTTCTCGGGTCGGCTGCAATTCAGGTACTTGCCATGGAGCCCAAGCGGGCAAAAGCGGTTTTAAATTATCGCTTCGCGGCTACGACCCTATTTACGACGTACGTGCCTTGGCGGACGACTTGGCGGGTCGACGCATCAATCCGTCATCGCCAACCGATAGCCTCATCATGACCAAGCCATTGGGGTTGGTGGCGCACGTCGGTGGCAAACTGTTCGAGGTAGGCGATAACCATGCTCTCGTCATTCGCCAGTGGATTGCGGAAGGAGCCAAAGTGGATGCAACGAACTCCAAGGTTGCTCGCATAGAACTTTCGCCATTGAACCCAATTGCACCTATACCAGGGGCGGTTCAACAGCTTCGCGTGGTGGCTACCTATCCTGACGGCAGAACACGCGATGTAACTCGCGAAGCGTACATCGAAACTGGAAACGGAGAAGTTGCAGCCGTGATCGAAGGTGGGCGTATCCAAGCCCTACGGAGAGGAGAAGCCCCAATTTTGGCTCGCTATGAAGGAGCTTATTCAGCGACTACATTAACCGTCATGGGTGACCGATCCGGATTCGATTGGCAACCATCGACTTCGGATAACCCGATCGATTCTCTTGTCGCCGCAAAATGGGAACGCATGAAAATAAAGCCTTCCCAACTTTGCACTGACGCCGACTTTTTGAGACGCGTGACTCTAGATCTCTCTGGGTTACCTCCCACGTCAGACCAAGTGCGAGCTTTTCTAGCCGACCCTACGCCAACGCAAGAGAAGCGCGAGAAGCTCATTGACCAGCTGATCGCAAGCGATGCATTCGTTGACCATTGGACCAGCAAATGGTCAGACTTGTTGCAGGTCAACTCCAAGTTTCTAGGCAAAGAAGGGGCGACCAAATTTCGGGAATGGATCCGTGAAAGCGTAGCAAGCAATAAGCCCTACGATAAGTTCGTGCACGAAATAGTTACTGCCTCGGGATCCAATCGCGAAAACCCAGCCGCATCGTATTACAAAATCTTGCGAACCCCGGAGGATACCCTTGAGAACACAACCCACTTGTTTTTAGGCGTTCGGTTCAACTGCAATAAATGCCATGACCATCCTTTTGAACGATGGACACAGGATCAGTATTACCAAACAGCAGCCTATTTCTCACAAGTCGCATTGAAAAAGGATAACGAATCGGGCGACAAGACCATCGGCGGAACCGCCGTCGAAGGCGCAAAACCGCTGTACGAAGAAGTGTCAGACACTGGCACCGCAGAAATGAAACATCAAAAGACCCAACAAGTTGTTGCACCGAAGTTTCCATTCCAGGCGGAACAAATAGTCGAGGCGGATGCATCGCGGCGAAAACAGTTTGGGGCTTGGCTTACCAGTCCAAAGAACCCTTATTTCGCCCGCAGCTATGTAAATCGAATGTGGGGATATCTGCTTGGAAAAGGGCTTATCGAACCGATCGATGACATTCGTGCTGGTAACCCAGCAAGTATTCCCGAACTCGTAGAGTACTTAGAAAAGGACTTTATAGGGCACAATTTTGACGTGCGACATCTGGTGAGAACTATTTGCCGTTCGAGAATCTATCAGCTTTCGATGGAGTCCAATCAATGGAACTCGGACGACGATCGCAATTACTCGCACGCGTTACCCCGGCGATTGCCCGCGGAAGTTTTGTATGACTCTATTCACCAAGTGACCGGTTCGGTTTCAAAGTTGCCAGGCATGGCGCCTGGCGCTCGTGCAGCTTCGCTCTCCGATGCCGAATCCGGATTGAAAGATGGGTTTTTGACCAATCTAGGAAGACCTCCACGAGAAAGCGCCTGCGAATGTGAACGATCGAGTGAGTTGCGACTTGGATCGGTCATGGCGTTGGTGAGCGGTCCTACTCTTGGGTCCGCTATCTCGGATGAAGCCAACTCGATCGGTCAACTCGTAAAGCAGTTTTCCAATGATGCCGAATTGATCAATGAGTTGTTCATGCGTGTTCTCAGTCGACCTGCGACGGAGGCTGAAATCGCGTCTGCGTCTACCGTTGCCAATCTCATTGCAAAAGACCATGAATCACTCGCAAAGACGCTGGCCGAACGCGAAGCTTGGTGGCTGGAAGAAAAACCGAAGCGTCAAGCACAATTGGACGCTGAACGTGTTGACGCGCAAGCAAAATTGGCATCGCGGATTGAGTTGATTCAGCCGGAACGGGACGCGGCGGAAAAGATGCGCGTCGAGCGAAGCATGGCAGCTAAGACCGCCATAGATGCTTTTGAAACAGCGTTGCCTGACAAACTCGAAGAATTTCTAAAACAACGGAAAAACGCAACGATATGGCGAACACTCATGCCAAATCAGGCAGAGTCATCCAACAAAGCCGTATTGGTCCCGCAAAGCGACCGATCCGTCATTGCTCGTGGAGCCGCCGACAAGGGGGTGTATACTATTGACACTCCCTCCGACCCCTCGGAATTCAATACGGTTCGGTTGGAAGCCCTCACCAGCACCGAATTTAAAACCGCTGGACCTGGTTTATCGGCAAACGGCAATTTTGTTATCACGGAGCTGGAAGTCTTCGTTGGAATGGCCGATAAGCCCAAGGAGATGCGAAAGGTAAAATTAACCAAAGGCTTAACCGATTTCGATCAACCTGGTTTTTCAGCCGCAGCGGTCATCGATAACAAACCAAAAGACCAAGGAGGCTGGGCAATTAACGGTACCGAAGGGGCTGAACACTGGGCTGTATTTGCCACCGAAGAACCAATTAAATTGCAACCTGGCGAGATTATTCAGTGGCGAATTCATCAGTTCCACGACGCAGCAGACCATCGACTCGGACGGTTCCGGCTGAGCGTGGCAAATCGTGACGGCGAGTTGGTACTTGGCCTACCCGAGTCCTTGAACGCCGTTGCTCAAGTGCCGAAATCCGCATGGACGGAGCCAATCACTAAGGAGTCGCTAGGATACTTCCGGATTTCCTCGTCTGAACTCAAAGCACTTAAAGAAAAATGGAACAAGGAAAACAATCCCTTGCCCGAAGACGAGCAAGTTGTAACTTTGAAAAAACGGATCGAACGCCTTTCAATCCCGCTCGTAGACGACAACAGATTGGTAAGATTGAGGAACGATGTGAAAGAGAGTGAGACCCAGCGAAGCCATTCGCGGTTAACGGCCGCCGAGGATATCGCTTGGGCCTTGATCAATAGCCCCGCATTTTTGTTCAATCACTAATAAAATTGTCGCCTTTTGCTCCGCAAAAGTGCGTTCACACAGCGCACTTTCGCAGAGCGAAAGGCGACAGTAAAACAAAACTGAATTCTCAAGAACTCAGCTAACACACACAGAAACGATCGCGGAGCGATCAGCCATTATCAACTAACAGGGACCAAACAAAATGTTTCGATTGATCGGCAGTGCTGGCAAAGACCTTTGTGATCCCCATCTTAACGTTTCGCGACGCGACGTTCTAAGAGTCGGTGGCTCTGGCTTGTTTGGTTTGAGTTTGGCGAACCTCCTCAAATTGCAATCGGTTCAAGCGACCGAAAACGGCAAAGCTCCTGGTTGGAACAAAGCCAAACGCATGATCATGGTCTACCTCCAAGGTGGACCCAGTCACTTGGACCTCTGGGACCCCAAGGAAAACGTTCCAGATAAAGTCAAAAGCGTCTTCAGTAACATTTCCACAAAAATACCCGGGATCCAGTTCACGGAGAATTTGCCGAGGCTGAGCACCATCAACGATCGATTCACCATGATTCGTTCGATGAGCTACACGCCAAACGGGCTGTTTAATCATACGGCGGCGATTTACCAGATGATGACAGGTTACACGACGGATAAAGTTAGTCCGTCCGGGCAGCTCGAGCCTCCGTCCCCAAAAGACTTTCCAAATTTTGGATCGAACATCGTTCGCTTGCGTCCCGCGGACGAACCGATGCTCCCTTTCGTAACGCTTCCAAGACCTCTTCAAGAGTCGAATGTGGTTGGTAAAGGCGGTTACGCTGGATTCCTTGGCAAGGCCTATGATCCGTATACATTGTTCCCAGATGGAGACGATTTGGACGTCAACAAAATGGATAAGATCAACGTTAGCGATTTGCAGCTGAGGCCTGAGGTCTTTGCCGTCCGGCTTCAACGTCGAGCCGCCCTGCGAGACCTAATCAACGCACAGATGCCGATTATTAATGCAGCCGTCGAAAACCAACAGCTCGATGAATATTTCTCGCAAGCCCTTTCCTTGGTTGTATCGGGCAAGGCCCGCGAAGCGTTTGATTTAAGCCAAGAGGCGGAGGTTCTTCGCGATGCGTACGGACGCAATGCATTCGGCCAAAGCTGCTTGCTAGCGAGAAGACTGGTCGAGGCTGGTACGCGAGTAGTCGAGGTCATTTGGCCAAAAGTTGCGAACAGCGACAATCATTCCTGGGACCATCACACGGACTTGTCCAAACGGATGAAAAACCAATCGGCACCGATGCTCGACGCGGGCTTATCCACGCTCATCGAAGACTTGGATCAGCGAGGGATGCTTGAGGATACCTTGGTGGTTGCAGTCGGAGAGTTCGGTCGATCGCCGGAGCGTGGCGTGAGCACTAGCGGCAATGGCAACACCGACGATGGTCGAGACCACTGGCCTTATTGTTACACGGCCGTCATGGCTGGGGCTGGAACAAAGCGAGGCTATGTTCATGGAAAAAGCGATAAGACCGCCAGTGCACCAATCGAGTCACCGTTGCATCCCGCTCAATTGTTGGCGTCGATTTATCATTCCTTTGGAATCGACCCGGAAACGATCGTTTACAACCATCTCAATCAACCAAGAGAATTGGTCAAGGCGTTGGCCGTACCTGAATTGTTCGCATAATTTGGCACGGCGGTACCGCTGGTATTTGTGGCTGAGCGAGGCCATCGCTCAGTTTCTGAACCCAACGAGCGAAGGGCCTCGTTCGACTAACAAGTGTCGGCGTTTGCTCCTAGGCTGTGAAATTAGTGAATAGCCCCAAAGTAGCAGGCACACTCCGTGTGCCGTAGCTTCAAAAACCAAAGGTTTTTGACTTGCGGACGGCACATGGAATGTGCCTGCCACTATCTATTCGCAAGGTGCAAAACTTTGTCGCCTTTTGCTCCGCAAAAGTGTGTTAACGAGGCGCACTTTCGCGGAGCGAAAGGCGACAATCATAACGATCGTTTCCATTATCATTCAGGTCAGCGATGCAACTATTTGAGAACACTTACCCTAAGGTCTGGAGCTTTTTCCTCTTCACCTTAACCGCCACTTTATCCCTCGCCGAAGACACAAACCAAAAGAATTGGCCTCAGTTTCGCGGGGCAGATTCAACTGGCGTCTCGCGTAACATCGGTTTGCCAGATCGATGGTCAGCAACCGAGAACGTTGAATGGAAAACAGAGATTCCCGGTCGCGGGTGGGGCTCGCCTATTGTTTGGGGTGACAACGTTTTCCTCGCGACGGTAATCAATTCCGGCGTTACGGAGCCGCTTCGAAAGGGCCTTTACTTTGGTGGTGATAGGCTCGATGTGCCCAAGACGATACACGAGTGGAAGGTCATGTGTTTGGAATTGTCCAGTGGCAAATTGCGTTGGGAAAAGACGGTACGCACAGGCACACCGACCGCCCCGATCCACATCAAAAACAGCTATGCATCCGAAACGCCAGTTACCGATGGCAAACATTTGTTTGTCAGCTTTGGCAGTGTTGGCATCTATTGTTTCGACTTGGAAGGTTATTGGGTATGGACTCATGAATTGCCTGCTCATCCCATGAGAATGGGTTGGGGGACAGCGGGTTCGCCCGTGCTTCACGACGATGTGCTTTATTATCAAAACGACAACGACAAGCAGTCGACGCTATCGGCCCTTAATAAATCGACGGGTGAGACACTTTGGTCCATCGATCGGGATGAAAAGAGCAATTGGTCGACCCCGTTTGTTTGGACCCACTCAGAAGGAACGGAGATCGTCACGGCCGGAACCAGGGCTGTTCGCAGCTACGATCTCAACGGCAATTTGCTTTGGTCATTGAAAGGCATGTCCAGCATCACCATTGCAACGCCCTACGTTGCAGAGGACCTGCTCTATGTTAGCTCTGGATATGTCATGGACCCGACGAAAGCTTTGTACGCGATCAAGCCAGGAGCCAAAGGAGATCTAACCTTGCCGAAAGATCAGTCCGGCAACGACTACATCGTGTGGTCGAACAAAAAGATTGCCCCCTACAATCCAAGCACGCTAGTAAGCGATGGCCGATTGTTTGTCCTGTACGATGGCGGTGTAATAAGTTGCTTGAACGCGAAAACGGGTGAGGCCATTTATGAGCGTCAACGTTTGAATCGCGGGGTAGCTTTTACGGCTTCCCCATGGAGCTACGACGGGAAGATTTTCTGTTTGAATGAAGATGGCGAATGCACGGTGATTCGGGCCGGCGATAAGTTAGAAATTCTGCACACGAACAAACTGGAGGAGGGGGAGATCTGCTTGTCAACTCCCTCGATAGCCGGAGATCGATTGTTGATTCGGGCAGACCAGCGGTTGTATTGTATTCGCAATTCGAAATAGCCGAAACTCGCAACGCAAAAGGCGAGGGGATTCGACGTGACTGGAGATTGAAGACTATTCTCCAATTCTTTCGCCTAGGAAAATGACTTCGTCATTGGAAGAGGGACTTTCGTTGAAAATCCATGCAAAACAAACCGGACGATCTCTTTGAGAAATAGATCGGTCACAACCGAAGGAGGTCACGAACGAATTCACCTGGCGTTTCGTAAAGAGTGTCTTCACCGGAGTGTCCCGTTTTATCGCTATGCCCCGTTCTACCGCTCATTAAGGGGCGGAGCAACGGCTGTGCATTTTCGTGCAAGTGCCGAATTTGCTCGGCCTTGCGGCAGAGAATGAGCTCGTCCCGCGTGAATCGGATGCAGCCTTCCATTCGGGCCCCTCCCGAGATGAACCCGAGATGAACCGGTTGAGAGAGAACAATCTTATTGTGAATTCTTGTAGCCGCTCTTAGCCCTCAGTTTCGAGCAGTTCAAAACCACAAGCATTCGGAATCATTTGTCTCAACGTCCGCAACGAAACACAAAACCAACACCGGAAACTCAAATTGAACGCAAATCCAATCGAGGAATCCCAAATTCCGTCGTCAAAACAGCGATTTCAAACTAAAAGCAACCGTCCGTCCCGACTCACGGTATCAGCATCACTAATTGTCGAGTTCTCGTACACAAAACTCCAAATGTCTTGGCACGATACTGGGCAAGACATCTCGCCTGGAATCATTGACAATCAATGACTCCTGACACCTTTGTTTCACCTCGGCGCCGAGATACAAAGTGATTCTTCAAAAATACAAATGTGTGCTATGCCACCTATCATCCCTGCGCCGCCACAAATCGCGATTCTTGTACCAACTGCCAGTGATAGTTGGTTCAGAACCGAATCTATTGTAATTGACTTTCCAGACGACCAGGTAGGCGTATCAATTAAGGTACACTCTGATTCATCACCGCTTGCTCGGTTCATTTTTAACCCTTTTGCAAAATTCTAGGTATAAGCGGAGTTCCCCAATGTGTTTCTGAGTCTATGGTCTTGACATTTTTTACTATTAGATCCTCTGCACAACAACAACAGTCGTCAATAGCACACTCACCATTCGGATCGATAAAGTCGATTGGAGACGATCGCCCATACTCATAAAGCCCCCATTCGCTCCCATCGAAGCCTATTGGGTCTCTGGTGAGAAACCTACCCGTCAAGCCACTCATCCATCTTGTTCGGAAATGATGCATGCCGAGTGTTGCATCCCATTCGCGAGCTGTGTACGTATACCTATTTGAGATTGCAGAATTTGAGATTTGAGAGCCACTGCGATAAAGAAACGTTGGCTGCCGGTAGGCGGTGTAGGCGTAGCGTTCGCTTACGTTGCCGCTGGAATCGGTTAAGGCGACGATAGAGTATTGTTGGTTGCGGTGAAAATACGAAACCGTTCCGCTGGTGCCGCTGGTGCCGGTGGTCTTTCGCACAACTGGTTTGTCCATGTAGATGGCGACTTCCATGTGCGAAAACGAATATTGGAAATATCGGTTGTAGGAGCTCGGTAGCTTAGGTTCTAGCATGGTCAAAGGATAGCATCGCAGATTGGAGAATGTTTAACCAAGGGATCTCACAAATACCTCGCATAATGAATCGACTCAACCATTCCAATAGGACTTAGCGTCCAGGTCTCGTCCACAAAAATCCAGAATGTCTTGGCAGGATGCACGGCATTGGGCGGACTACAACTTCCGTAGATAGTTGATCCCATAGATCAATAGCCCCAATGAGAACGTGCCAACGCAGAGATAGAACTGGGTGCGTTCCCGTTCCAAGGAACCAGCCACGAGCAACAGCAAAACGGCAACTCCGACATAGATCAACGCGGCCCCGTGCTCGTACCATTTGACCGGCGATTGCTCAGCCATGAATCGGCGTGCAATCCATACGCTGGAGACTGCCAACGCACCGCAGGCCGTTAAGGTCAGTCCAAGATAGGTCACGATGTCCTTGATTTGAGAAACCCAAACCACCACGATGCTCAATAGCCCTTGGACAATGATTGCAGTTCTTGGAACTTGGTCCGATATGCGAAAGAGTTTTGGCAGTCGGCCATCTTCGGCCATTTGCGAGTACACCATGGGGCCGATGGCCATCATCGCCAAGATACTGGTGGCCGCTGAGAGAATGATCGCTATGCGAATCATACCGGATAGCCAATCGCCGCCTATGTTCTGAGCGACGACGGCAACATAGCTTTTGCCCGATTGCGCGATGCGCTCGGGGCTCATGCCGAACAAGAACACGCAATTCAGCAGTAGATAGAGCACCACGACCAACACACTTGCCATCAACATGGAGCGACTTACTAGCTTTCGTCCATTCTTTTGATTGGTGTTTGGCCCTTCGATTTCTCCTGCCAGATAGATACTCGCATTGAATCCGGTATAAGCGAGTGAAATATAGAAGAGCGAGACGATCATTTGAATCCAAGTCGACGGCTCCATTAGCCTCACGCCAAAGGAAGCAGATTCACTGGTCGCACTGGCCGCGTCGACAAGCAATCCGGTATTGTTCCCCTGCAAGACATACGGCAGTCCGACGAACAAAAATACGCCGAAGCAAATGAATTTCACCGCGATCACCGCGTTGTTAAACCAAGCTCCGATTCTTAAATGGCAACCATGCAAAATTGCAACGAACACGATGCTTGCCGTGGCAATTAGCTTGACGGAGGTGGTCGTCGATTCGGCGCCTCCAGCGTATTCCCCCACCAACAACGCCGAGGCAGCGATGGGAGCCGTAAAGCCAGCGATGATCGATATCCAGCCAGCAACAAATCCTATGGCGGGGTGCACGCATCGCGTTAAATAGGAATACTCGCCACCCGACACCGGCAATCGATTGGCAATCGCTCCGTAAGCGATCGCACCGCAAATCGCATGCAATCCACCAATCAACCAGACCAACAACACCAACCGAGCATCTTTGAGCGACAGCAGGGAGTAGTAACTGCCAACGTAAACGCCAACGCCAATCATGTTGCCAACGACAAGGCAGACCAGTGAAAACAAGCCCATGACGGGTCCTCGAGGAATAGACCGGTTCTTGGCTTGAGCGTTATTGGATGTAGTAATGGTTGAGGATTGAGGTTTGAGAGTTGAGGGAATGCAAGCGTTTGCCAGGTAGGGACCCATCTTAGTCGAATTCTGCAGTAGAAAGAATACTAGCAGACGAAGAGCGAAGTGCGAGAATTCACGGACTGTGCCGCACTCTTAGACGAGGGACAGTTTGAAATCGACCTAATAAGCAAGGCATAATTGCGTTTGACTTAACTCCTTGTCCACACGCGCCAGATCGCGACAATGAACGTGAATAAGTAATGGTTCCGCAACCTCATACCCTCTCGCAAGAGGAATCGAGTGGCTCGATGATTTTTGTCCGACCGCAGAGCTTTCCGTCTTTAAGTCCAAGTATCGCTTTCGTTTGCCTAATACTTTTGCCCTCGGCGTCATTGGTAGCTCAAGCAATACCCGGCAAGGTGGAAGCCATTGCTGCCGAACCCTACGGCGTGGCGCGTCTCTATATTCCGGCGGGACAGCTGGAGCCGACCACAAGCCTACGAATTGTCGTATCGGACCCCAGCGATCGCATCATGTTTCCAGCCATCGATTTCCTGACCAGCCAGCCCCCAGAGGTGCATTCAGCAGAAACGGGTGATCGATTGCGTTTGGGGAATGGAGCACTGATCGGTCGAATTCGGAGCGCCATTCAGAATGCACAACAACAGATCGATCCCTTTGAATTGGTTCGAGTCCAGTTTCTGTTTCGAGGGCACGAGCCTTTTCAAGTTCATTTGTCGGGTGACCTTGAGAAAACGATCGAAGTCAGACCCATCAAGCTTCCAGAATCAGTTCAGGGTCCAGTCCAAAACAAGCAGAGCCCTCAAAAGCTGTCTCAGGCCCCCCAATTCCAGGTGTTGATCCGTTCTTGGTGGGACGGCTATGTCCAGCAGTCCAAACGTCAATTGGAGCGGAGCGACTACCCCGCCATCGTGGAAAGCTACTTGACCCATATGCTCGCGTACCGATATGGATTCGAACTGCCCGAGCTGGTAAAGAAAAGCCCATCCAAGCGAAAACAATCCGATCCATTGCCGACTATCGCCTTGGTTGCAGGCGTCGAGGAATTGAGAGCCGAACTTTTTCAAGAGTCGCTGCGCAAGCCTCTTCCAATGAGCCTAAAGCTCGTTCCAACTCCGGAGCCACCACTTTGGATCGATCATGCAGTTCCGTACACACCCGAGAACTTGGTGATCGAACCGATTGCGAAAGTTGTGCCTCCAGAATGCTATTATCTTCGATTTGCAGGATTCTCGAATTACCTTTGGTTTCAATCGCTGAGTCAATCGCGAGGGGGCGATCTAGCTCAAATGGCCGTGCTTCGTGGTTTCAACTACGAGACGAATAAGCGAATGGAGCGGTTGCTCAATACCAAAACCACCGCCATCGCCAAGCTCTTTGGCGACTCGATTATTGGGGATATGGCGATTGTCGGACAAGATCTCTATTTGCAAGAAGGACCTTCACTAGGTGTTATTTTCGAAGCCAAGAACGTGGCGCTGTTGAAATCTTCCCTCAATGCAGACCGAACAGCCGCGGTAAAACGGCTGGCTGACATTGGCTGCAAATTGGAAGTCGTTGAAGTGGGAGGCGAAAAAATTTCCCTATTGAGCACACCGGACAACCAAGTCCGTTCGTTCATGGTGGACCGCGGTTCGTATGTGTTTGTCACCACCAGCAGAAAACTCGTCGAGCGATTTCTTGAGGTAAGCGGCGGACAGCCATCGCTGGGGGATTCGAAAGCGTTCCGATTCGCTCGCTTGATGATGCCGATCGAAAACAAGTACGATGTTTTCATCTACCTTTCCTCCGAGTTTTTTCGAAATCTTGTATCGCCCCAGTATCAGATCGAACTGCGAAGGCGACTCAAAGCCATAGCGGCGATCGAGATCGCCGAACTTGCTAGCTTGACGTCAGCCGCTGAAACAGGAGTCAAGCAATCCACACCAAGTATTGAGCGGCTAGTTACTGACGGATACTTGCCACCATCCTTCCAAACTCGCGTGGATGGCTCGCAGACCCTGGCTTTTTCGGGCACTTGGCATGATTCTTTACGAGGGAAACGCGGCAGTTTCTTGCCGATTGCGGACGTGGAATTTTCCGAATGCTCTGTGGAAGAAGCGCAATCGTATCGCGATCAAGCTTCTTTTTATGCGACCCAGTGGCAACAAACAGATCCATTGATGGTTGGTGTTCGGCGCTTTGCTAGAGATCCAAATGAGAGGGTAGAGCGATTGGCGATCGAAGCGTACATCGCGCCACTGGGCAGGGAAAAGTACGGTTGGCTATCAAGTATGCTTGCACCGCCCGTCCGAACCCAGATCCAACTTCCTCCAGATGATGTCATCAATTGCCAAGCCCATCTTGCTGGCCAAAGCACGATCCGATCCTATTCTCCGGATCATGTGATGTTTGCTGGCATGAAGGACATGGTCCCTCCGGTTCCTGGTGAAACCAAAGGACTTTTGGCGACGCTTCGAACGTTGCAGTCCTTGCCTGCGTATCTCGGTGGATGGCCGCGTCCTGGTTACCTGGATCGGTTACCTTTAGGATTGGGAGGCGGACCGCCGGACGCGCTCGGCTTTTCGAAATTGATCATAGGAGTTTGGCGCTGGCAGATGGGGGGCTTCAGTGTACTCTCGTTCGATCGATCGATATTGGATAATTGCGCGCTCTATCTGCGTCCGATTCCAGCGGAGGATTTCGCACAAGGCAGAATTAATATCGGTGACTTAGAAAAGAGCAAACTATCGGCGTGGTTCAACACATTTTGGTTTCGGCGCGCCGCTCAAGCCACGCGAGGGAACTTGATGTTGCTCGATTCCCTTCAGCAGCAGCTCAAGGTGGAGTCGCAGGATGCACTCGATACGGCGGAAGTACTTCTCGATGCAAAACTGCAGTGTTCGCTTGGAGGCAAATACCTTCTCGAACCGTCCGATTCCAATACTCGAAAAGCCGTGTGGGAAAGCACTGCCTGGCCAAAGCAGTTCGGCATGATTCAAGGGAAACCCTCGGCATTAGGATTCGACACCACGAAATGCCTTCCGCCTGCAGAGTATCAAGCACCATGGCTTCAATGGTTTCGAGGCGCACAACTTCACTTAACCCAATTGCCAGAACGACTCATTGTTGTCGGGACGATTGATATCGAACCAGTACCTGTAAGTGCCGAAGAAGCGGCTGTCGAAAAATCAAATGGTGGCGCATTGCCTAAGATGGATCTAGACTTGTTCAATTTGCCTTTTAAGTTCTTTCAAGGTGATAAACCCAAAGGTGACAAAGAAGGCGAAAAGAAACCATCGGAAACCCGAAAGAGTTTTTGATGTCGGGAACAAAACTGTTGGTAGGTGTCGACGAGGCGGGTTATGGTCCAAGCATGGGACCGCTCACGATTGCTGCAACGGCTTGGCGTGTTCCAATTTCATTTGACGCTCGCGAAATGTCGCAACGGCTAGAACCCGAGTTTTTGGCCAAGCCGATTAAACCGACTTCTATGCATGTGCCAATCGGTGACTCCAAAAAGATTCACCGCGAAAAACTGGCTGTCGAAGGGCTTCTTCTAGGGGCACGATTCCAGTGTTTCGCAATGGACGGAAAGATTCCGTTGGAATGGGATTCACGTATCGCGTCCTTTGCAAGGCAAGATTGGGAGCGGCTGTTGAAAATCCCTTGGTATGTTGGGCGTCCATCGGGCTTCACCGAGACGCTTGACCAGACCATACTGGATCAGCCAGCCTACTTTCGAGCAGCCTTCGAAAAGCTAAAGACGCATTCGATCGCGTTGGTCGGTGTTCGAATGCGTGTGCTTGATGAAATCGAATTCAATCAGCAAGTGGATCGAACCGGCAACAAGTCCACACTGCTGAGCGAAGCATCGCTGGGGCTCGCCAAACAGATGATTACCGAGTTTGCAGTTAAGGGCGAGGCAATTGAAGTCTATTGTGACAAGCATGGTGGTCGGAATCGCTACCACGCAATCCTTACCCATATGTTCGATGAGGAATGGTTTGGAATCGAGATCGAGAGCCGAGGCTGCAGTCGTTACACCGCGAAATGGGATGGGCATGCGATACTAGTCCAGTTCAAGGTAGATGGAGACTCCATCTTCCCAGCTGCTGCCGCGTCGATTTTTGCCAAGTGGACAAGGGAAGAACTCATGTCGCGTTTGAACGGATATTGGCAAACGAATGTTTTGGGCGGAGTTATTGCAACAGCGGGCTATTATGTGGACGCGCTGCGGTTCGCCAAACAAATCGAAGGAACTGCTTTGAAACTAGGCTTAGATCGCGATTCTTGGTGGCGTAAAAAGTGACAAGCCTCGAATTGGTAGTGATCGCATTTGCACTCACCGAGCCAATTCGAGGCTTGTCGCGTATCAGACCTGAGTCATTTTACTCAGTATTGGGAACGATAGGTTCAACGCTTTAGCGACCACCGTTGCGGGCATGTGCTTAGGCGACTGTTCATCTAGGGACGATCATCCTTGAGGCCATTGAGTTCAGCCGGTTGGATGTGATTCGCTTTGCGATTTTCACGTTTGATCGCCTCATAGACTTCTTGTCGATGAACAGGAATATCGTTTGGGGCTTCGATACCAAGCCGCACTTTATCCCCACGAATGTCCACAATCGTGATAACAATGTCATCGCCGATCATGATGCTTTCGTCTCGATGTCGCGAGAGTACCAGCATTGGAGACTCCTTTTCTTCGTTTAGGTTGCATCCAGTGCAACAGGGTTGGGTCTAAACAAGTGGGCTGTGTCG
>JANMHA010000185.1:0-29684 GCA_031374925.1 Pirellula sp.
CGACGCTTGGCTAAGTGGTACGTCAAGCAAAGCTGACAACCGACAACAGGAACGGATCTCGGCTCCTGTCCATTGGTCATCTGACGGCACATTCTCGTCGCTAGATATACCAAACCGAGCCCGATACATGCTCCAAATAGCATCCTTCTGATCTCGGCTTGGTAAATCCACAAAAAACACTCCATCAAACCTCTCCGCCCGCGAGAACTCAGGCGGTAGCCTCGAAACGTCATTTGCTGTGCAAACCACAAACACATCCGATGTGTGGTCATTCAGCCAAGTTAGCAACGTGCCAAACATGCGGGATGTCACTCCGCTGTCGCCGCTCCCACCCGAAGCCCCAGCAAAAGCTTTCTCGATCTCATCGACCATGACTATGCATGGAGCCATTGAATCGATGATGCACAATGCTTGCCTGGTCCGCTCCTCGGATTGGCCAACTAGCGAGCCCATTAGGCTGCCGACATCGAGTGTTAGTACAGGCCGACCTACTTCTTTGCCAAGCGACTTGCAAAACTCGGATTTACCGCAACCCGGCGGCGACAAGAGCAATACGCCACGCGGTTTTGCAAGTGATGCGGCATTGCCGGATCGCAACAGAGCCCGTTTCGTAAACGCCTTTAACGCCGTCAAACCACCCAGCGAACTGAAATCGCTTTCCGATCGGCAGAGGCTTAACAAGCCGGATTTTTTGAGTGCCTGCGTTTTAAGCTCCCAAATCGCACCGGGTTGTACGGAACCATGCCGAACTAAAGACAGCGAGAAAGCATTTTCAGCTTCGTAACGTGTTAAGCCGACCGCCGCATCAAGCACAGCTTCCAGTGGTTGCCCAACAGGCATCTCGTTTTCACCGGTTGCGATGCTGCCGAGTAAATCCTGCAGTTCCGATCGGTTAGGTGGCTCATGGTCAACGACCACAAACAGCCTTTCGAGTTCGGGCGGCAGCTGCACGACAGGGGACAAGACAACGACAAACTTGCGACTCATCTTGCCCTGCGTAATGGCATTGGCCACTTCCGACACCACTTCGCCGGATCCCAGGAAGCGATGATAGCTCCGTAAGACCAGAATCGTAGGTGTTTCGTTATTGCTAAGTGCCGATAAAGCTTTCAACGCTCCGATCGGATCGACTGGTTCTGTCGAAGCCGTTGTTTCGCCCGAAGCCCGAAGCCCCTGAGAAACATTCCAGGTCATCAGCGACCAGTTTTCGGCACGACAAAGCTGTGACAATTCAGCGATGGCGTCGTCCGGTTCGTAGGATTTGATCCAGATGCCTGTAAAGCAAGCTCGTACGAGCTCGCTCATGCGTTGTCCAAGTACGGACATAGTATCTCCCTTGGTAATGAGTAAAGTGAACAAAGAGACGGTCGCAGCAAACCTGTTGCTGGACCATAAAGCACAAGACTTATTGCTTGGCGTTTTGCTCAAGCTCAGAACGAGCTTGTTGGTAGAACTCGCTTTTCAGCGATTCGGAGTCGCGAGCGCCGAGAGCAAGCTCCAGGCTACGCGTGGCAGCTTGGCAATCGTTGCCAGAGAAGCCTTTGGTCTCGACCTTGGTTTCACCGTTGGCCGACACCGTGATTTCGATGGTTTTCATGGTGGCTCCTTTAAGCGACTTGGACAAAAACGCGGATACTGCCATCGGCCAGCAAGTGTTCGGTGGCCGAGTGACCAGCCTTGCGAGCTTCTAGCTTGGGTACGAACGGTCACGATGTGTGACATAAAACCCTCCATTGCATAGAAGTGAAAACGGAAAGACAGCTGGCAGAGATGCCAAAGCCGTCGAGATAGCTGTTGGCGATAGTGGCCAATTGCAATGGTTTCCCATCACCTTATATGACGCGTTTTGGGCTTGGATTTAGTTTTCGTAGTTCGGTTTTGTAGGCGTAAAACTCGGCTCGCTGATTCGAATCAGTATTGGATTGTTCATCAGTGTGTCGGTGTTTCGAGCCTGCTTCGGGGAGCCGGTAAACCGAAAGTGGCGAGTACTCGCGCATGTTTGTCCAGAAGGTCGTGTCAATCTGCAGGGCGACTTCCCGCGTTTCGTCAACCAATCAATTAATGCACAGAGGCGATCAAGTTCTGAAAGCGTGGATCTGCGTGAAGCGGATCCAGATCTTGTTCAGCTTGGATTCGAAAAGGGTCGCTGAATCCTTCTTTGACGGCTCGCTCCAAGGCCAAGAAGGCGGCGTCGATCGTCGTCGATTTTTCTTGCAAGTTAGTGATGTGACGGCTGAGTTGCGACAACGCCCGGGCTCTTTCCAAGTGTAACTCGCCACTCTTTACGCTTACCGCCCCAAACGTTTCGACCATCGCGAGAGTCGCTTCGACGTCACCACACCGCCCCAAAGCGAGCATCAGGCTCTTCTTGTTACTTTCGTTGGGAGAGAGTTCCACTTGTTTCTTGCGCAATTCTTTGCAACTTTCGAACCGCTTCTTCGCCCCAGTCTGGTCACCAACAACATCCAAGTAAGTTCCCATTCGGTAGTGAGCCGCGGCCAAGTCACTACTGTAACGAGCGTTTTTGGGGTCCTCGGCATGCAGGGCTAGCAGTCGTTCGAGCGATTCCTCAAGAAGTGGTCTTGCGTCCTGCGGCCGGTCAAGCCACAAATAGGCGTTGCCGTAATTACCGAGAAATCCAGCTAATCCATGTTGCAAAGCGCTGACAGTCGGTCGTCTTGCGACAATTTCACGCCGACCTGCGATGGCCGCTTCGTAACGAATGATTGACTCTTCGGTGCGCCCCAATCTTAAATAGATGTACGCCAGGGCTAGTCCAGACGTATCAAGCGACAGCTGGCGAGTGGCGGTAAGGTTGTCGCGTTCTGCTTCACTCAAGGATTCGAATCCAGGACGCCCTCGAATGGCCGCCAAGTTTGTCTCGCCCATCTCGTAGGCTTTTGCAAAAGCCTCAGCCGCCTGAAGAAGTTTTCCATAGCCCAAATAAGTCGAACCCAAGCCAGTGAGGGCGGCTGTGTGCACTGAGTTGATGCTCTCGTTTAATCCCTTTCGATCGGCTTCCCGCTGTTCAGGAGTCTTGTCATCGGTCGCGGGGTCGTATGCCTTGGGCTTTGGATTAGCCGTGACATCCTCCAAGATCTTAAGGGCTCGAAGATTGAAATCCAAAGCCACTTGTGGATCCGAATTTAGTTTGCCTTGAGTGACGGCACGCTGCAAGCACAAGTAGGCCAGGTTAAACCGAGCTGCGTCGACAGCGTCCATCAGCACAACGCGTTGTTCGGCTTGCTCTATCAACTTCGCATAAATGTCGTCCGCTTCTTGCACTTGTCCTAACTGCAATAGCGACTCAGCCGTCCGAGCTTGAGAGGACATCAACGTTGCGATCGCCTCGCCATGTTCACCCGTAAGATCTTCTGAACCACCTGTCAATTTGACTTCCAAGTCCTTCCACTTGTTAGCCATGGCGCGCATTAGAGCAATCCGCACTTCCGCAACGCCAGACAATGGTTTCAGCATGTTGTCGACGTCAGTCTGAACAAACTGAAGCGAATCGAGCGCGAGTTTCGACTGCCGACGAGCCACACGTTCGCGGGATTCTGCCAAAGTCTGCTGTTCTTTGGCAATCGCCTCTTGTTGTTTCGCAATTCTCTCCTGATTTCGCGCAAAGTCTCGCTCTGACTCGATCTGAAGGTTCTTGGCTGAGACGGCAACGTACGACCACGTCGAAACCGTCGTCGCAAGCAGCATCATGACAATGGCAGCAGCCGACGGAATCGCGATCTTGGGGTTGCGTCTGCACCACCGCCATATACGTTCCCGCAAAGCAACAGGGCGGGCAAGAATGGGTTCGCCTGCCAAGAAACGGGATAAGTCGTCTGCAAATTCTGCACACGATAGATAGCGCTGCGCAGGAACTTTCTGCAATGCTTTCAGGCAAATTGTTTCCAAATCGGCTGGACACTTCGGTCGCAATTGCCTGGGTGGTATCGGCTCGTCTCGCACCACTTGCAAGATCGTCTCGATCGGCTTCGCGCCCAAGAATGGAGGCCTACCGGTCAGTAGCTCATACAGCATGGCACCGAGCGAGTATTGATCGGTGGCCGGTCCCAGTTCGCGAATCTCACCGCGAGCCTGCTCGGGCGACATGTAGCTGGGTGTCCCCATTACCGTGCCAGTTCGAGTGCTCGAAGAATCGTCTGCATCCTCAAGCTTTTTCGCCAGTCCGAAGTCGGCGACCTTGGGGTTTCCATCGCGGGTCATCAGTACGTTGGCCGGCTTCAGGTCGCGGTGAAGGATGCCATGATCGTGTGCGTACTTCATGGCCATGGCCAAGGTGGCCATCAACCTAGCCGCTTCATTCGCCTCAGGCAATTGCTTTTTCAACTGCACGTCCAGCGGCTCGCCGTCAACGTACTCGAGCGAAAAATAGGGTAGGCCTTCGTGCTCGCTGACTTCGAAAATCTGGACAATATTCGGATGCTGCAGATGGGCAACCGCTTGAGCTTCAAGAATAAACCGCTGCAATTGTTCGGGCGAGGCATGACCGCCCGAAAGCACCATCTTCAACGCGACTTCCCGACCAAGTTTGGCATGTTTAGCGTGGTAGACCACGCCCATGCCGCCTCGGCCCAGCAATCGAACGATCTTGTATTCGCCCACTATCTTCGGCAATGCGGGGGCCGACGAAGCAGCAGTCGAATTGCCCCCCTGGTCAAATGTAAAGTCTCCGGTTGCTCCGCTCGAGTCGGGCGAAAAATTGGCCGTGACATCGCTCAGTGCCTCCATGGAACTCCCGACAGATACCAGACTCGTGGGCCCCATCGTTTCCTGCAAACCTTGGATGGTACCGGGATCGGTAGTCACATTCCGTTGATCTGGGCCGATCGTCTCCGCAGGCCCTTGGCCGCTTTGAGCGGCGCTCTGACGAGCAATTTCTTGCGAGTCCAGCGCCAATGTTACATCTTGCTGGGATTTGTCGCTTCTGATTGGTTTCTTATCTGCCATGGAACATGCCTTGCTGTTTTTACGCATCCGCCCAATATTCATTTGCGGTGGTCGCGACCTTTCACTGTCTAGCACTACCTCTTAATAATTTCAAACGTTCAACCACTTTCGCAGTTTTGATGAGATTGCCAATCAAGCCTAGTTCATGTTCAAGATTTGCAAAGTAGTGATCAACTTCGGATCCCCTCGGCCTTGTATCTTCCGAACCGTCGTCAAGGTTTGAGTCGACTTCCTTGATAGACTCTGGTTTCAACAAGTCATCGTCGTGCTCACGCAGCCCGTATATCGAATTGACATTGAATCCTAGGTTATTACGCCGTCCGCCCGCATTTGCCCACTCTCTCAATACTGATTCGAGGGCCAACGACTGCAGGGACCCGTGGTAACCGTCGCTGCCGCCAGTGCCCGCACTCGTAATAGGGAACGCAAATATTGGCGAGCTTAACTGGACTAACAGGATTTGTCGTTCAACTGCGTCGTTTGAAGTTGTGACTGCTTGTGGCGTCGCATGGGCCAAGCCGGCTGCCATCAACGGTTCGGCTCCTTCCGGTACGCTCGGAATATTCAGGTCGGCCACACTTATGAGTCGATGAGCCGTGCCAGTTGCCAAGTTCTCGTTCATGGGCGAAGCGACATCATGCGAGTGCCCTAGACCCAAAGCATGGCCGAATTCATGTGTTACTGTGGTCTGGAAGTCATACTGGTTGGCGGTGCCTCCGGCTGCGTCCGCGCCAGTGTACCAATTCCAACCATGGAGAATCGTGATCCTCATCGGGTACACGCTCGGATCGTAGCTGCCCAGCACACCGTCGGCAGCGGTGCCGTTGGCGCTTGTGGTGCTCTCGTTCAAGATGAGAGTAGCTAGCGATGGGTCGCTAACCTCTACGATGTTGACGTTGTACGGAGCCAATAAGACATCGATACTGCTGATCGCGTCGTGGATTCGTGCAAGCATGCCATCGGTGAAACCACCCGAGGACTTGTCCACATACACTGCCACGTCACCGGCCAGCAATGTATTGGCAATTCCCGGTGTATCTTCCGCGGCTTGGCTTCCCGCGGCCATCTGCGTGAGGGCAATATTGCCGCTAACGTTTAGGCTGCCAACAACCAAGGTGTCGTTCAGGTTGCCGTTACCACTCAGCGTGAGCAAGGCATTGGCAGCGTAAATCGTCCCGTTCATATTGACCGTGGCTTTACCGCTGATGCTGAGCCCTCGAGTATTATCGCGAGCCTGGTATATCAAAATTCCGGCATACGGATCGGACCCCGTCTTCGGAGTCAGGTTGAAGTTGCCATTGCCGCTCAGCGTAACACCGCCAAAGTTGCCACCAGTTGTGACCGTCGTGCCGTTGTTGCTGTAGTTACTACCAGCATTGAATAGGAACACACCAGATCCTGTGACATTAGCATTACCGGAAACGGTCATGCCGCCGCCGAGGATGATGTAATTTCCTGTACTCATGGTCACCGAAGCATTGCCTGAGACATTGATCGACCAGTAGATTCCTGGCTGAAGTATTGTCGTCGTATTACCTGCGATGCTCTTTGAACCAAAGTTCTGCAGGCCGGTCGTTACGGGGGACTGAAGCGATGCGAGCGGGTCATTCGTCGCTGCAGGCGTTCCCGTCTTGGTTACCATGGCATTTCCAGTTTTGCTAACGCCACCGACGACCTGAACCGTACCTCCCACATTAATTTTGGAGTTGCCACTAGCCACGATGGCGCTCGACGAATTGGAATCGACAAACAATCCACCTGGCAAAGTTATGCTTGCGTTTCCACTTGCTGTTACCGCACCACTAGCCGTTGGGCTGAGGATGTACGCGCTGCCCAGGGCTAGACTGCTTACCGCTTGCGTGAAGGAACCAGAACTGTTTGCAAAATTGCCATCGGCGTTAATCTCATTCGCCGTTACGGTATGACTGCCATAGGTCATCGTATTTAGGCTAATTGTCGCTTTTCCACTGGAGTTGAGTGATACCGGTAAGCCGTAGCTCGCCCCATCGATCACGAACTGCACGCTGCCGGTCGGGATCGGAGTGGTATTGCTATTGCTGACCGTCGCTGTAAACGTAACCTTTTGTGCAAAGGTTGAGGGATTGACCGATGATCCAACGCTTGTAACGGTGTTAGCTTTGACGATGCTAAGCAAATCGTCGCTCGAGCTGACTAGATAGTTCTTGTTGTTACCTAACGTTACCTTAATCGGATAGCTTCCTACAGCGCTGAATTGCACGGCGGTCGTATCTAACGAGTAGCTCAGTATGTCATTGTTAACTGTACCGCTCACCGTCGCCGTCAGAGCTGGGTTAACATCACCGTAGATCTTGGACTTATGGTCGGCCTTAACCGTAGCGGACCTCTTGTCGATGGTCAGGGTGTCGTTGGTCGGCGTGACGCTGTAGTTAGCGTTGTTCCCCAGAGTCACCGTGATCCCGTAGTCGCCGACGTTGCTGTACGGACCGGCTGTGGTGGCCAACGTGTAGCCGAGCGTTTCACCATTCACTGTACCGGCAACCGTCGCTGTTAAAGTGGGATTGGCATCACCGTAGATCTTGGACTTATGGTCGGCCTTAACCGTAACCGATCGCTGGTCAATCATCACATCGGTGGTGTAAGCACTGAAACCGTTATCCTTGTCGATGATTCGTGCATAAATCGTATTCTTACCCGCATTTAGGAAGGAGTATTCGTGACTCGATGTGGTGGTGCTACCACTAGTGTATGTAATCCCATTGAAATCATCTGTTTCGGAATAAGCGTAGTGGAATTCCGGCGCTACGCCCGAGTCAGCATCTTGTTGGTTCGCAAAGAAGACGGTTGCGGTTTCACCATAAGTCTTTGTACCATCGTTGGCCAATGTTGCCGTTGGAGCGTCATTGGTGCCCAAGATGTTGATCGTTACCGTAGTCCACCCACCGTCGATACTTTGAAAGGCAAAACTATCGGCGTAAGTCACATTCACAGCGAACTCGTCGTGAGACGAACTGGCCGCATAGGTCCAAGCTCCACCGTTATCGATGGCAATCGAACCGTAATTCCCTACCAATGTAGCGGTGGCAAAACTTGGATCGACGAGCAGCACGCCAGAAGAAATATCAGCTACATTGTCGCCTTCGGTCAGGTCAACTTCGAAGTTGTTCCCCAAAACGGGAATTCTTGTCGAGGTCGAATTGCTTATGAACCGGCCTTTATCGTGCACGATAAATTGATTGCTACCGAGATCGCCGGGTCCGCCGAGGTCAACTGTCCCGCCGGTCACTGCGATTGCTGCCTGAGCATAATTCGTAGACTCTTCAATAGTGCTCGAACGCACCTTCAAGCTGCCGCCCAGCACTAAAATCGTCGGTGCATCGGTGTTATTACTCAGCTTATCATTCATCAACTCGACATTACCGTTCACCGTGAGGGCTGGTGATGCTCCAACAAAGGTCGCATTAGCAATGATCAGCTGATAGCCAGCCGGCACTGTAGCGACCTGGCCGTGAAACTCCAATGGCGAATCGACAATGATGCTAAACGGCTGCCCGCCACTACGTGGAACTAAACTTGCCACGGAGCCCATCAAGTCATTCAATTCAGCGTTGCTCGCTGGTCGAATGACAACCTCCGTAATGCCTGCTTGAATTAGCGAGGCGACGGTAGTTGCAACGCTGGATGCCGTGGCCGGTTGCACGTGGATCGTAAATGTTGCCACCGCACTCGTCGCGCCGTCCTTGTCGATCGCAGTTACTTGAAGCACCACATCACCCGCAACCGAGAAAATCATCCTCTCGAAAACTACCCCGGCGCCATTGCCAGCGCTCGGATTCACTGTTGTCGGACCATTTCCAAAGTCAACTTTGTATGTAAACCCGGCTGCGTTGTCGGCGAGGCTTGGATCGTCGGCAAAAAGTTGGAAGTTGACGTCTTGATTTACCAGAACAGTTGTGGGCGCGGAGATTCTTACCGTGGGCGCCACGTTGGCGACGTGCACATCAACGTTGCGAACGAACTCGTTGCCGATGTCATCGTGGATCTTCACCGAAACAGTGTAAATACCATCGTCTTTGACGTACTTGTGATTCAGATTGAAACTGAGTGAACCGTCGCTTGCATCGACCGATACCGGAATATCCTCTATTGGGCTTCCGTCACCATAATCCACCATACTGCCAGTCCAACTGCTAGCACCCCGATCCGCTAGAGCGATACTTCGAGTAAATACCTCACCTTCTTTTTGGTAGACGGTGTCCGCTAATGAGTAATTGAGCGAGTAGTCTTCACCTGGTCCACCATTGAGACTGTCTTTGCCGCCATTTCCCTTGATGGTATCGATGCCATCCGTCGAGTTTGCACTCGCGAATCGATACACAATCAGTTGATACTTGCCGATGTCGGTATCATTGACTGTGTCAACAAAGCGATCATACAAATCCGGATTTGTATTTCGCAACGTGTTGTTCAAATTGAGCGGGCTATTGGGATTCGTTGGATCGCTCAGCGGATCGCCGGCGGCACGTGCGAATGTATCGACTTCGATGAAGTAAGTTCCGTCGGTCGGCAACACCAAGTCAATAATGCTCGAATCGGTTGGTTCAAACTGATCGTCGTTGACTGCTACGCCAGAGTGATAGGGAACCAGCACTGGATTGCCGGACTGGTCCAAGCTGTAAACGCGGAGGATCGAGTCAATGTAATCGTTGGGCTTCGATCCCAATCGACCAACCAGCGAATTGGAGAGCACATCAATATTGACCAACTCGCCCGCTTTGCCCGTAAACGAGTACCAGTCGTTTTCACTCTTGCCTTGCACATTTCCGCTGTCGATTTTGATTTGGCCCAGTACCGACTTGATCTGCACGAACTCGCTCTTGGCCGCGTTGAGGCCCTTTCCGAGAGTATTCGGAACTGCCATGTTGACCAGTTGCAGTTCTTGAGCCGTAGCGAAACTGCTGTGGCTTCCGCCAGGGCTAGCCATCTCGTCCGTTGTTGTTATCGCCGGATCGCTGCCAGCAAACGCCAGTTTTACTGACTCACGTTCGCCGAAGAATAGATCATTCAAATCGGTAAATCGCGAGGATCCAATCGACGCTGGCGAGCCAATGAGGTGATCGAACGATTCAAAACCACCAGCCGGTCCCGTGTACGTTGGGTTGTAGGCACCGCCCCCGGGTGGATCATGAATACCGTAACCGATCGGACCGAATGAATCTTGATGCCGCAGTCCTAGCAAGTGCCCGAGTTCGTGGGCAGCTACCTTGGCTGATAGCTTCACAAAGTTATCGGAGGTCGCTTCCGGCTTGAGTGCTCCGACCTGTGCATCGCCAAACAGAGTTGGGCGAGGTTCCGTCGATCCATAGCCTGGCGCCGGGTTCTCATCTACCTCTCCTTTGGCTTCCTCAGCCGTAACGGCTCCACCTAAAAGTCCATTCACTTGCACCTGCGCAGAGCCGCCCGAATTGGCGTTGCCTAAGTCAACTTCGCTGGCCAATCCGCCGGGCCGCCCTGAGGCCGGCGTATCATTAAAGTATATCGTCGCGAAATCGATGTGCTGCGTGGGCATATCGGTCCGGTAAGGAATTTGACTATCCTCATCAAGCGCGACTCTAATATCGAACCAAGGCGCTCCAGTATTTGGTCCGCGATAGACCGACTCGACACGCTGTCGGATCGCTTCCCGCTCTGTCGGTGTATACACATGCTCGCCCGTACCAGTGCGCGAGTCAAAGTCCAACAATACCCACTGCGTCACTCCGCGCGAGCCAGCAACAACCGGCTCAGTCGATGGTTCGGTAAACCCATCAAAATACTCGGCACCTTCGATCACGTTATTGCGAGCATTGCCCTGAATCGCATCTCCAAATGGTGTTCCAATTACTGCTTCAACTCCCAGCCCATCGATTAGCTTCAGTGTATACCTTGTGCCTTGAGGCTGCGGGGCAATACTGCGCAAATCGACGTTGATCGGTCCACCTGTGAACGAAGAAAAGTTGATGGTATCTAACGACACATCGCTCGCACCGGAATAAAGTTCACCGACGGTTACCGACGCCTGCGGATTACCTACGATAGTATAGGTATCGTTGCCATCATCGCCGTTCAGCCTCAGGCTACCGCTTCCGATAATGAAGGCCAGATCGTTACCCGCTCCTGCATTGAAAATGCCCGACTCGGCCGAGCCTTGCCAGGCCAAGAAGTCGTCTCCGTTGCCGCCAGTGAATGTTACCGTCTTCCCAACCGCGGCCACTGCGTTGTACTCAAACGTGTCGCTGCCATCTCCGCCTTGATAATTGACATTGCCGACTCCATTGCCTCGCAAGCGGAAATAATCGCCGTCAGCACCACCGTTAAAGGTTAACATCCCAACCCCATCGCCGTTACTGATCAGCGTGTCGACCCCATCGTCGCCTCCAAAGCTAAGCGACTGCACATCGCCGGCATTGTTCACAAAAACGTCGTCGTCGGCGCCACCATTGAATACCAGCGAATCCGCGGGACCATTGTTCTGGAATAGGTCGTTACCGTCGTCCCCACCAAAGCTGATCTCTTCGGCCGTACCGTTGTTCTGAAACACGTCATCATCCGAACCACCAGTGAACGTTAACTGGCTGGCTTCGCCGTTATTAGTAAACACGTCATCATCGGCACCGCCGGTGAAAACCAATTCGGCTGCCCCGACCCCTTCGTTGACGAAAACATCGGCTCCGTCGTCACTGACCAACTCGGTCATCTCAAGTCGACCAACGTTGAATCCGCGGTTGCGAAAGGAGTCATTACCGGGGCCGCCTCGGAAATTCAAACTGGCCAATTGCGCCCCGGTGTTGATAACCACGTCAGCTCCAGAACCCCCATCGACGGCCACCAGAGAAACATTCGTACCGTTGTTTTGGAATCCGTCGTTGTCAGCGCCACCATTGAATGTCAACCCTGCAACCGACGCCGCATCGTTTATGAGGATATCGGCCCCCTCATCGCCATTGAATACTAGCCCTCCCGATTGCACGCCTCTAGCCTTGTTCCAAAAGCGATCGTCATCGGCCCCACCATTGAATGTCAGATTCTCCAGGCCTGCGGCGTTGTTAATGAAGAGGTCGTCGTCTGCACCGCCAGTGAACACAACTCCGTCCAAGCCCGCGCCGCTATTGAGAAATTGATCGCTACCATCATCGCCGCCGAAATTAATTCCGCTAACGTTTTCGCCCGTATTGACGAAAACGTCATCATCGGCACCACCATTAAAAACCAAATTGCTCACCGACGCACCGTCGTTGATGAAGATGTCATCGTCAGCCCCACCGTTGAATGTTAGGCCGACAACATCAATGCCATTATTTTCGAAAATATCGACGCCATCATCTCCGCCGAAGTTGATCGCACCAATGCCATCGGCATTATTTTGGAAGATGTCGTCATCCTCGCCGCCCGTGAAGCTGATCGAACGGAAGCCGCTGGCGTTGTTCTGGAAGGAATCGTTGCCTTTCCCGCCAATGAAGTTGATCTTGGTTGACGCTTGTCCATCACCCGATCCGCGAACGATCATCGCATCCTTGCCGCCGATATTCGGATCGAAATTACTGCCCGATGGGTCCATGTCGCCGAAGAAGCTGATGTTGCCCACCAGCAGGCCGTAACTTGCGAAAACATCGTCATCGGCCCCGCCTGTGAAAATGACGCTCTCGAAAGTGCCATAGTTGGTAAGAATGTCGGCTCCATCGTCGCCGCTGAAGTTAATACTTTCTACCGAACCATTGTTCTGGAAAACGTCGTCATCCGCACCGCCATTGAAGGTCAGATCGCCAATGTCGCCTGTCCCACTGTTGACAAATATGTCGTCGTCGGCGCCGCCGCTGAAGATCACGTCACCGACCTCGCCGAGGTTGTTGAAGATGTCGTCATCGGCACCGCCGACAAAAGTTAGATCGACCACTGTTCCGGAATTTTGGAAGAAGTCAGCCCCGTCGTCCGAGCTGCTCGCATTATTACCCGCGCTATCTGCGTCTCCATTGAAAACGATGCTTGCCATACTATCGCCCGTATTGACAAAAATATCGTCATCCGCACCGCCATTGAATGTCAATGTCACCAAGTCATCGCCGCTGTTCCTGAAAATATCATTCCCATCGTCGCCGCCAAAATTGATCTGGGCGATGCCATCGGCGGTGTTTTCGAAAATATCGTCATCCGCTCCGCCCGAAAAAACGATGGAGTGGAAGCCCGCTGCTTTGTTCTGGAATGCATCCCTGCCCTTGCCGCCGGCAAAGGAAATGTTCGAAAGAACCGAACTGCTCGCCGAGCCACCGATGATCAACGTATCATTGCCACCAATATTCGGGTCGTACACTTTACCTGTTTCGTTCGGATTCATGTCCCCGAAAAAGCTGATCTCTCCGGTCAAAACACCCGAGCTGGTGAACACGTCATCATCCGCGCCACCGGCGAACGTCAGGTCGGTCACTGTGCCCAGGTTCCGGAAGAAGTCGGCGCCGTCATCGCCACCGAAATTCAAGCCGTCGATGGTTGCTCCGGGCCCATTGGTGAAAACGTCATCGTCTGCGCCGCCATTGAAGGTCAAATTGGTGGCCGTACCCAAATTGGTGAACAAGTCCGCGCCATCGTCTCCACCAAAATTCAAACCGCTAACTGTCGCGCCCAGTTGGTTGTTGAAAATATCGTCGTCGGCCCCACCGTTGAAGACGAGGTCTCCTGACAAGTTTCCAAAGTTGGTAAAAGTGTCCGCCCCGTCGTCACCACCGAAATTGAGGCCTTCGACGGTGCCGTTATTGATAAACAGGTCGTCATCGGCACCACCGCTGAAGGTTAAATCGTCGATGCTACCAAAGTTGGTTAGACTATCCAACCCATCATCACCGCCGAAATTGAGACCGGTGATCACGACACCAGAAGCGTTGGTAAACACGTCATCGTCCGCACCGCCATTGAACGTCAAGTCGAAGGCTGTGCCCAAGTTATTAAAGATGTCAGCTCCATCGTCACCGCCGAAATTCAAGCCATCGATCGATGCTCCGGGTTCGTTAGTGAAAACGTCATCGTCGGCACCGCCCGTAAATGTCAAGTTGGAGGCTGTGCCGAAGTTCCTAAAGATGTCAGCGCCATCATCACCGCCGAAATTCAAGCCGTCGATTATTCCGCCCAAATTATTGGTGAAAACGTCATCATCGGCGCCTCCGCTGAAGACGAGGTTACCCTCTAATGTTCCAAAATTTGTAAAGCTGTCCGCACCGTCGTCACCACCGAAATTTAGGCCAGTGATCAAGGCGCCTAAACTATTCGTGAACAGGTCGTCGTCCGCCCCACCTGAGAAAGTTAAGCCTGTGATGGTGCCGAGATTGGTGAAAGCATCCACCCCGTCGTCACCACCGAAATTGAGGCCGGTGATCTCGGCTCCAAGACCATTCGTAAACAGGTCGTCGTCCGCGCCACCGGAGAAAGTCAAGCCGTCGATACTACCAAGATTGGTGAACGTATCAATCCCGTCGTCGCCACCGAAGTTGATATTGGTAACTGTCGAAGTTGCATCGACGCTGAAAACGTCATCGTCGGCCCCGCCACGCAGAGTCGCGCCCGAAACGCCGTTGGGAACCTTCAGATGGTCCCGGCCAGCACCGCCCGATACCGATGAGCTACTGGCTGCAGTCAGCGTATCGCCAAACTGGCTACCGACCAAACTTGAAAAACTACCCATGGCTCGGACGATATGTTGGGTCGAGCCGCTGGTAGAGACTGTCTGCGCGGTCAGCGAGAACGAGCTGATGCTACTCAGGTCAAACGTGACACCCGTGCTATCGGAGAAATTGGCCTGCGAGAAGTCGAGCTTATTGCCCGGACTCGTATCGATGATTGTCAGAATACTATTGGGCTTGAGCAAATACGTGTCTGCTCCGGCTCCACCATCGACCGTGTCATTGCCGTTATGGGCAAAGAAGAAGTCCTCGCCCGCTCCACCTTTCAGATAGTCCGTATCTGCTCCGCCATCGAGAATTGCCGTGTAAGCGGCCGTCAACCCTGAAGCATCCAGCGTATCTTCGCCACCAAAGCCCATCACCAAGAGGTTGTGGCTCTGGGCGACGAAATATCCTCCTCCGATCACCGCAGCCGTGACATCGGTGTCGTCAATGTCGGTATAGTGAATTGTCGTGCCGCCACTACTATCGATCACCAAAGGATCGATTACCAGCGTTTCCGCAGCATCCGTTCCGAAGATCGCCTGGACATCAAACAATCCATTCGCGCCGTCGTCATCGGTGATGGAAACTTGGATCAGTGGCGGCGAACTAAAGCTGGAAGGGTCCAACAAAAGCCTTTCGGGAGCCGGATCGTCATCGCCCGTCACGGTTACGCCATTGATCGACCAGACGTAGCTAAAGATGTCCCTGAAGCCCGGGTCGGTGACCTGGGCCACCAAAGTTGTCGCAGTTCGAGTCGATGTCAGAGTCGGAGCGATAAAGGCTTTCGGCGCTACGTTAAGTACCACCAGCGCCTTCGAGGCACTATCGACTCCTCCGTCAGCCTCGAAAACATCGCCGATAAATCGGCCATCCGCGACCGAAACCACTATGTTGGCGGGATCGTAGTTATCGCCAAACGTATGCGTGGCAGTGAATGAGTAGGCGATGGGTGATACGTTGGGCACGACGCTGACAGTGGCTAGGCTCGTTTCACCATCACCCCAGCTAACGCTCACGCGATGTCGATCCAATAGACCTACATCGGTAAATCCTCCGGTGACCTTTACGGTATCGCCCTCATCGATCGCACCGATTTTATCCAGGGTTACACCGCTGAGCACCGGCGTGACGTTGGTGACCGTGATGGGCTTGGTTGCAGTTCCGAAAGCATCGGGTTTATCGTTATCCGCCACCTTCACCGAAATCGTGTAATTCGGGATATTACCCGCTGGATCATTGGCGTAAACGTGCGTTCGAATGTCCAGCGGAATCCCCGAAAAATCAAGAACTCCTGCGGCTAGGTCAGCCGTGACAATCGAACTGCCGTCTCCCCAATCAATGAACACTCTATGCGTATCATTAATTCCTGGATCGACAAACGAACCACTCGCGATTGTCACCGAGTCACCTTCGGTAATAGTGCCAGACACCAAATTAAACGCGACGGCGGAAGGTATCGCATTGGCTACTGGAATAACCCGTGTGGTTTTCACAGCGCTCAGCGTGTCTGGTTGATCATCGTCGGTGACTTCGACGATAACGCTGTACTCGTCCGCGCCCGTTGCCTGATCATCCAGATATGTATGAGAGCGCTTGTCCATTGGTAACTGCGCCAAGTCAGTAACCCCTGCAGGAAGTTCGTGGGTCACTACGGTGCCATCGCCCCAATCAATGCGGACCATATGCGTGTCCAGAACGCCTGGATCTGCGAAGCTTCCGCCTAACTGGAGACTTCCGCCTTCGACGAGAGACGTCGGCGAAGGGATCACATTCAAATTACTCGGCTTGACATTGCGAATTTGAATCGGCAAGCGGCCTAATTGAGTTGCATCGCTGCCCCCGGGTCCAAAAAGGGTTACCTGAATCTGAAAAATATCTTCAGACGACGCGGAATTCGCGGCATTGCTGTCGTCTTTATAGATATGGTCTTTAGTAAATGACGTAGCTATCCCCGAGAATTCAGCCAATTCATCAACGGTTCCATCACCCCAATCGATCGTTACTTTGTTGGCAACCTTCAAATCCAAAGGTCCACTCAGCGTGGCAGCCTGTCCTTCGTTAACCACTGATGAAAGCACGATCTGGCTGGCATCCGCAGTTGGCGGAACGCTGGCGACAGATACAACCAACGGTAAGGACGTCCCCGTCACCAGGCTATTGTCGGTTATCCGAACGATTACGTTGTAAAGACCGGCGTTCGCATACAAGTAGTCCAAATCAAAGGTGCGACCTGACGAGAGGGTGAGCAGATGCTCACCAGTGCTATCTCCATAATCGACGGTGGCGTTCCATAAAGTCGAATCGGGATCGACGAAACTGCCACTGGCCTGCAACCGCTCTCCTGCCGCAATCAGTATGGGCCCACTGGGCAGCGTGACCACTGGAGCCACATGGCTAGCCTGTTCACCGGCAATCACTATTGGTCCAAATTCAGATGTCGACGTCGTCCCCTTCGTGCGAGAGGTAAGCAACGTGCCATTGACCAATCCTGGCGGCAATGGAATCTTGAACTCGAATGCGCTGGAATTCACCGGTCCAATCGCCACGGTCACTCCATTGACCACCGCAGCATAACTTCCCGTCGATGGTTCTAAGTCCGCTGCGGAGCCTTCCGTAAAACTGATCAGCCGAGTCTGGCCTTCACCAAACTGCGCATTGGCTTCCGCCGAAGCGCTATATAGCTCAAAGGTGCTTCCGATGGGAGCGAAACCTCGGATGGTAAGGTTGCCAGAGCTGGTCGAAGTCGAAGTGATGATCGGAAAATTGAGCACTCCGTCGCTGTCATCATCATTGAGAGTGATGCCGCTTGAGCCCAAATCTATGGCCAAACCCCTGTTGGCGCGGAAGCTATTGACAAGGACGCTCGTCGACTGCTCCGCAGTGACTGCTGACTCGCCCGTTCCGAAAATTGCGATACCGTTGTCGCCACCATAGTAGATCAAATTCTGTCCGACTGCGGTGTTGGATCCGATCACCGTACTCGTCGCGCTTTGGATGCTAATTCCAGCAGCTTGATTGCCCAGTGCCAAAGCTCCGGAAGTATTGGTACCAACATAGTTGCCTGAGATAATATTGGCGTTGGCTCGCAGTCCATCGTTCGTCAACCAATCCAAAACGGAAATGCCGGACGCCCTCAGGGACGGACCATCGGGATTGCCGCCCGTGTTGAAATTACCGCCGATGATGTTGCCTTCGAGTTCGTCCGACGTTCCATCGGCGTCGGTTCCGATGCGATTGTTGCTACTGGATACGATCGAGATACCGTCACCTTGATTGGGGAGCGCCAGCGTGCCGCCAACGTTGACGCCGATTTTATTGCCAGCTACCACATGGTTACCGACGTCACTGCTACCGCCTTCGATCCGAATACCGCTACGGAAATTTCCGCTAATCAGGTTGCCCTCGTTCGCATCCTGATTGTCATCTCCATCGACACCCACAATCAAGCGGTTGCCACCCATCAACGAAACCAGCACGCCTGCGGCTTGGTTGACACTTGGTGCCGAAGCATTGCCAATCGGCAGCGAGCCGGAGGCATCGGTCCCAATAAAGTTGCCTTGAATTTTATTACCAATTCCAGCTTGCAGAGCGTACACACCGCTTTCATTGTTGCCGCTGATGACATTGCCCGCGCCAGATGCGGATCCGCCGATCATGGTTTGATACGAACCGTTGGTTAGCCAAACGCCCTGTTGCTGGTTTCCAAGGGCCGCACTGCCGTCCGCCGTCGTTCCGATGAAGTTGCCTTCGATCTTGGTGTTGCCGCTGGCGCTCACAACTATGCCGTTGGATAGGTTACCCGAGATTACGTTGCGGAGCGAAGCCTGCCTGCCACCAACTTGCGTCCCGGTCGCGGATTCCAGTACCATCCCGTCCATGTCGCCATTGCCTAGCGCTTGTGAACCAGAAACATTGGTGCCAATGAAATTGCCTTGCACCACATTGTCACTGCTGGCACCTTCGCCCGCATTCACATAGACGCCCCCACCGAGATTGCCGGAAATCAAGTTCCCGAAGCCTGTCAACTTACCGCTCACAATCGCGCTGGCTCCACCGATTGCGTTGCTCTTTCCTTTAACCATGACGCCGGCCAAGCTGTTGCCAAGGGCAACCGTTCCGCTGACATCGGTGCCGATGAAGTTACTCTGCAGTAAGTTGTCATTGCTTCCGTTGATAAGCACTCCGTTGCCGAGGAAGCGATTGATGGCCAAGCCGCGAATGATGCTGCCAGCTCCACTGGACGCGATTTCAAGCCCATGGACTCCCGCGCCTGCGAGCGTGCCGGCTAGTTCGACAACCGGCGTCGCGGTGTATCCAGGTTCGCTTGTGCCATCAAGTATGAGCGCGCTTGTAATGGGTGGCAAAGCACTTGCAGGCTGAATCGTATGCGTTCCCTCACCAGCTATGTTGAAGACGATTCTATCCAATCCAACATTGGCGTTGGCTCCGATTAATGCTTGCCTCAGGCTGCCGGCACCATTGTCATTTACCGTCGTGACGACGAATGATGTGTAAAGCGTTGTGATAATCGCGTCATTTCCGGTGCCACCCATATACGTAATGCTGAACGTAATATCGCCTGACGTGAACGTGGCTCCCTCTGCCAACCCGTTGAAATTGCCCGTCACCGGGTTCGTTCCGCGGTTGTCAATGATCGTGAAGCTATCACCGGAAACAGGATGGTAGCCGCCGTATGGGATGAAATTGAGCTGGGCATTGCCAAGATTTACATTGCCAGTTACGATCAATTGGTCATAACCCGTCACGCCATTGCCCGGGCTTGTACCGCCGATCTCGACATCGGCAACAGCGCTGCTGGCGAAAGTGATCGTGCCGGTTGCCAACGTTTCCGGGCTTGTCCCAACCGCAAGTCGCGCACTGTTGTTCACGTTCACCGCACCTGCGATCGAACCGGTGCCACCGAGAATCGCAGAGTTGTTTACATTGACTGCTCCAATCCCGGAGTTGGTGCCGTTGACGAGAAGCGTGCCAGCACTGACGTTGGTGGTTCCGCTGTAGCTATTAGCACCGCTTAGCGTTAAGGTTCCACCACCAGTCTTGTTAATCGAAAGCGTTCCGTTACCGTCTTGAATCACGCCTGAAAAGGTCCCATCGGCGTTGTTGTTACCAACTGTCAAAGTCGCTGCTGATACAGGCACGGTTGCGTTGACCCTGATCACCGTCGTACCGTTGGCATTAACGGGCCCGTTGCTGGGATAGTTCAATCCGTTGAGTGTTGGTGAGTGAGGGGCTACAAGATCGAACGTATTGACGCTCCCAATTGGACTTGAAACATCCCAGTAAGAATTCGTATTCGTGCCACTGCTGGCCATTTGAAACGGAAAAACATTGCCTGGGACGTTCTTTATTAGCAGTGCTGCAGTGAAAGTCTGTCCGGCGCTCATGTTTTGCGGAACGGCAAAAGGAACGGTGACGAGTTGTCCCGAAGTTGCGTTCAATGCCACCGTGTTGACTGAACCAGGAACCAAAGTCAACCCTGTCCCGGGCGAACCTGTGTATAGCGCAGCGGTTATGAAAGGCGATGGTAGGTTAGTCGAATTGAGAGCCGAGTTGACAGTTAAGGAAATTGAATTGAGCTGGGTGGCCAGGTTGGTCGTAAATACGTTTGCCACCCAATTGTCTTCGACTTCCGTTCCAAAACTGTTGTTGAAGCCTTGAAAAACGAGATTGTTGTCAATTTGAAAATTGCTATAACCACCATTGGTAACGCTGCCGTTGCCAGTAAGAGCGCTAATCGTGCTACTGTATCCACCGAGGCTGAGCGTTCCGTTGTCGGAGATATTGGAGTTGGGGGATAGCCCGGTGACACTGCCAACTTGCAGTACGGTACCACTGTTGATTGCAGTAATGCCTGAGTAAGTGTTGCTGCCAGTCAGTGTCAGTAATCCAAGGCCTGCTTGGGTCAAACCGCCGCTACCACTGATGTTGTTAGCGACGGTATGTTTGCTGCTGAGGTTATAGACAATAGACGAATTATTCGTGACCGCACCGGAGCCGAGAGCGCCGGTCAGGCCACTACTGCCGACTTGCAACGTGCCGGCGCTAATCTTGGTCGTGCCAGAGTTCGTATTATTTCCGCGAACAATCATTGTGCCTGTGCCGGCTTTGGTGAAACCACCAGTTCCGCCGATCGGCGAAGCCACATTAAGCGATGTAGTTTGGCTACCCGAGACGAGGAATGAAGCGGTACCGACGTTGACAGTGATCGGTACGTTGTTGATGGAGAGATTGCTCGAATCCGTATTCTGAATCGTGCCGTTAGTCCAATTAACGGCATCGATGACCGAGTTGGCCGTTCCGCCGGATTGCGAGCCTTTTTGAATTGTGGTGGCCTTGACCGTTCCTGCAATCAAATTGAACGTTCCGGTGACGGTTTTGGTAAATGATCCCGTCGCCGCAATCGTGTTCTCGGCAAGGTTGAGCGTAGTCGCGTTGAGCAACCCGGCAGCGTTATTCAAAGTGAAAGTGCCGTTGGCGGTGTAGGCCGCGCCAATCGAACTTGAACTTGCCCCAGCGATTCGCCCGATGGTCAGTGTACCAACGGAGAGTGTTCCCGCCCCCATCGTGAAGCTGGCGTTTTCCGTGCCATTGCGATTCACTGCGCCTGTGGTATCCGCCGATCCAATCGCCACACCTGTCACAATCGCATCGATCGAGCCCGACGAAAAATCAACGCTGGCGGCGAAGGTCGTTTGAGCGGCGCCGGTAAACTGAGCAACGCGTCCGACATTCCAGCTCGATACTGCACTGCCGCCACCGGCGACCCCACGAAGTAACAGTGTGGGATTGCTCAGGCCCGATGCGAAGTCAAACGTCGCGTCACTTCGGCCGTTGAAGGCGACATTGATCGAGTCGACGTCCAGAATATTGTTCGCCCCCATGTGCAAAGTAGAAATGCCACCGTCCGTGTTGGCTGTAACATCACCAATCGCCAAGGAGGCTGCAGTAATGGTATTGTTTTGAGCTAGTGTAACTGTAGCGACTTGCCCCAATGACACAGTGTTCGTCGTACCGGACTTCAGACCAACGCGAAAAGTATTTGCTGGCGCGTTGTAGGTGAAGTTGCTCAGCCCCGACATGTTCAGCGTGATGAGCGGATTGTAGGTAAGTGCCCCGCCCGGTCCGATTTGCAGATTCGCCGCGCCATTGACGATCAATGACCCACTGCCAGTTATCGTCGTCGTGCTAGTGGAATCGGGAAATGTAAGCGCGAAGACGGTTTGACTGGTGCTACCGACATTCAGACTGCCCGTTCCCGAGAACGCGATTGTCGAATTCGTGGACAAGCGATTATTGCCGCCGCTCAGGGTCAAAGTTCCGTCGATTATGTTCGTCGCGCCACTGTAAAGATTGGCGCCCGTCAGGGTCATGGTGCCACTGCCCTGTTTCGTCAGGTTGCCAGTACCAGTGATGATTCCGCCAAATGTCGTGGGATTGGCGTCTCCGGTGGTGAGGTTGCCGCTTCCAAGGATAACATTGCTCGCCGTCGAACCCGACAGCGATCGGATGATCTCGTTCTTGCCGCTGATATCGAGTGTAGCACCTGAAGCAACCGTGACGGCGGAGCTGTCAGGTATGATGCTTGCTTGCGAAGTCGCAGAGTACAACGTCGCCACTTGGGCTGCACTCAAGGCCGATTGGTAGATATACAGTTCGTCAATCTTTTGAGCAAAGGGCTGGCCAAGACCTTGGAAATTGCCGACCGCAAAGATGTCGGAAGTGCTCTTGATGGGGATGGTACCCACCTGCACACCATCAATATATACGGCGGTCGTCGACCCCGAACCGACGGCTGTGACTTGATGCCAACCGGTCACGACACCGCCGAGGGAGACGTCGTAGCCACTCGGGCGAAAATTCGTCGCTGTGACATTGTCGAACATGCCCAATCGGAAACTGCCAGCCTCGACGAGAATTTGATGGTCCCCGGTGTTGCCTCGGAACAATGTACGCCAACCGCTCGATGGATAAAGGCCATTGAACCAAGCCGAAGCGGTCCAGTTGCCGCCGCTTAGGTCGACGCCTTTGTTGGATGTCAACGCAATCTGCATCATTGCGTTGCTATTGGGAATCGTCATGGCCTCGCCAAAGATTCCGCTACCTCCCGTGGTGACGGCGGCGCCGTTGATCAAGGTGGCGCTCTTGGAAGCGCCGAGCGTCGACGCGGGATCGTTGTTGACTGTCGTCCCACTAACGCTGTCGAAGGAATAGTGAGCCGCGAAACCAGCCGGAATTGAAGCCGTAGCGGTTGCCTGTAGCGTTCCGGCGTTTATGTTCGTAGCGCCCGTATAAGTGTTGGTGTTACTCAGCACCACGGTACCCGAACTGTTCTTGTTGAGGGCCACCGCACCGGCGAGCGCGGCATTGACCGTACCGCTTTGGAGATCGTACCCACTGTTGCTGGTCAACGTGCCTTTACCGTCGACAGTTCCATTGACTAGACTCAGGCCGCCGACCGTCTCGTTGTAGGCACCCATATCGAACGACGCACTGCCGCTAACAACCACGTTCGACCCATCGGGAATGACATTGGTGTTGCCCGATCCTGCCGATGTCCACTTGCTGTTCAAGTAGGTAGCAACGCTGGCCAACTCGGCGGCGCTGAGGACACGATTGAACAGCAGAACTTCGCCGATGTCGGCCTTGGATGCTTCGTTGGCGCCATTGCCAGCCCAAGCACCTAAGCTAAGACCATTGGGCGCGACTAGCCCACCTGCGTTACTGGCGATTTGCGTGTTACCGTCGTACAGCGCGCTCAAAGTACCTGAGCCGGTGGCCGCATAGAAATGAACGGCATTGTTGGGAGTGGGCCCGCCGCCCAAACGAACTGAGCCCTCGGCGTAGAACTGGTCCGCATTGCCATTCCAGTAGCCGAGCAGCCAATTATTGCTCGTCGCTGTGATTAAGCGGGCATTCTGTGTACCCTGCATCTGCGAAACGGTAAGGATCGTATACGGAGTGCTCGGGTTGTATGTGTTGGAGATCGCGTCGTTGCCATCGAATCGTATCGAGGGTAGGCCGTTGATTCCACTGGCAGCTAAAGTCGGCTGGTAGGCAGTATTTGTCTGGGCGAGATTTCGACCGTTGCCCGTAAGGTCATTCCATTGCGGGACCAGCCCGCCGACTTGTACGACGCTGGCTGCGCTGCTGGCGTCAAACCACTCCTGGAGTCCTGAAGTAACTGAAAGCTTGAATCCGCCTAGCTTCAGCTTGCCCTGCACCACGTTCGTCGTGCCTGCGAATGTATTGACGCCACCTAGGGTCAACGTGCCGGTTCCCTGTTTCGTCAGGCCACCGTTACCGCTGATCACACCATTGAACAACGTTGACGTGCTATCGCCGGTGGTAAGCGTGCCACTGCCAAGTAATATATTACCTCCGCCACCAGTACCATTGGCGAGCGACGCGATCGTTTGACTGACGCCATTAAGATCGAGGGTGGCGCTGAGAGCAACTTTGACAGCGGTCGTCGTCGGCAAACTAGCTGTGGATTGTAGTTGCACTGTGCCTGCGTCAATTGTGGTTGCACCACTGTAGGTGCTGGCATTCGCCAGTTGCAGCGTACCGTTTCCACTCTTGGTAAGCGTTGTACTGATGCCGCCTCCCGCGACAGGAACACCAATGATCAGGTCGACGCCTGGACCGGCCGTCACCGAATCGTCGACCTTAATCGTGCTAGAGGCGCTTCCCAATGAGAGGACACTTGTCGCAAGTCCGGTGATCTGAGTTGCTGGGGCACTGGTCGTTGTGCCAGGAGCAGCGACCACTGCCACGCCCCCGAGGTTAGCCGAAGCATTCCCCAACGTCAGCGCACCACCGTTGGTACCGTCATCCAGCCGCACGTGGCCGCTCGAGGTCGGTCCTTCTTGCAGCGACAGCGCGTGGCCGCTGATTGTAGGATGTACCAGGATGGTTAGATTCTTAACCGTGTATATGCCCGCATTGACGGCGAATGTCCAGTCTGGGTGGTTGCTGCCCCCGATTTGGTTCCCTATTCCCAGATCAACATTGTCGCCAACGTTCCAGCGGTTGTAGGCAAAAAGCGTCTGTCCTGCTCCGAAATTGTGAATCTGCATCGAGCCATAACCGGCCGCTATGCTGGCACCACCATCGCCGAAATCGTACGTCCCATCATTGGCGCCTGGCACGCCATAACTATTTCCGCCACCGTAATTGCTCGGCCAAAACTCGATATTGCCCGTAGAGATGCCTGTGCCAGTTACGATGCTGCCCACGTTCGAGTACACATTCATATTGCTGATCGTGGTGTTACTGCGATTGTAAAATTCCCCCGAAGAAACGGTGGGCACACCGAGCATGGTCGCGTTGTTTGTAAAAGCGTCCATCGACACCCAAACGTACTGCGACCCGTAGGTGGCGCTGGATAGCTCCATGTAATAGGCGACGCGGTCGAAGGCCGGAGCGGTGGCAGCGTTGTTTACTGAATAGGTTACCCCCGTCGAATTGAACGTAGAGGTCGTAGGAATGCTCATTTGATAGACAAGCGAATACTGACTCGCCTCTGGCACATTCGGAGCAGCGGAATAAAGTGCGCCACTAGCCGCGTTAGTTGCCGAAAGAGTGTTTGCATGTCCATTAAGGTTAAACAGACCGGTGGAGTTCACGGTCACACCCGCGATGGCACCGACGATTTGATTGTCAGCCATAAGACGAACTTCGTCAGCATCTTGACCGCCCACACCGTCACCGATTACCAATGGACCAACGATCGCCGCTGCACCTCCACTCGTGTTTAACAGTAGCAAGCCCGTTTTTACGATCGTAGTACCCGTAAAAGTATTGCCCGTAGGACCCTCGAGAGTGAGCGCGCCGGTGCCGACTTTCGTCACTCCCCCATTGCCAGAGATCTGTCCGGAAAATGATGTCGTAGTGTTGTCACCGCCCGTGGTAAGGACGCCGGCCCCGAGCGTAACTGCTCCGGAGCCGGACAGAGAACCAATGGTTTCCCGGAATCCATTGACGTCGAGCGTTCCGGCACCTGCAACCGAAACGGCGGAGGCATCGGGAATTGCGTTTCCGCGAATCGATATGGCATCGATTAAAACAGTATTATCGCCGCCCGCAGTATTCAAGCCTTGAAAGCGAACTGTATGAGCGCCAGCAGAGGCGACCGTAAATGTAGTGGCGAAGGTCGAGTATGCCGTCGAAGGCGGCGCAGCAAATGTGCCAACCGCCGTGCCATCGAGCCGAATTTCATAATCGTTGTTGCCTGCGTTGTAACTGCCGCGACGGGCGGCTTGGAAGCTGATGACAAACGTACCGGCACTTGGGAAATTGAGCGATTGCTCGAAAGAGCCAGACATTTGAAGGAATGCGACTTGTGTGCCCTCAGGTGCGTCGGGATTACCGAAAGTGAAACCACTTCCGTTATTCGAGATGCCCGCGCCATTAACGAAGGACCAACTGCCGCCGACAATTGGTCCATACTGGAAGTTCCCGTTAGCAAAAACCGGTGACTCGAACCCAGAGTTAAGTATGGTCAAGTCGCTTGTACCAACGCGAAGAATACCGGCGTTGATTGTCGTGGCACCGCTAAAGGTGTTGGTGCCGGAGAGCGTTGTTGTGCCGCTCGTGGATTGTGTCAGCCCGTTCGACCCGGCGAGATTTGCACCGACGGTACCGCTTTTCGTCTGGATCGTGTTGGTGCTCGTTAGCACTCCGGTCGACCCCGTTATATTGCCACTGGTGAGTGTGAGCGTGTCCACCAACTCGCTAAATGTCCCAATCGCAAACGTCGCGCCGTTGACATTCAATTTGGAGTTATCGTTGATGCGGTTGCTGCCACCGAGGGTAAATGTGCCAGAGTCCAGTTCCACCGTTCCGCTGCCAGCGTCGAGTCCATTCTCGCCAATATTAATCGTACCCGTCGCGCTCAAGAATTGATTGGCATTGCCCGACGTCGTTGCATTGAGGTTCGTACCCGAAACTACGAATGGGTTGCCGCTCGCGCCTATGCCGCCCGAGCCGGCGATGAGCGAAATCGAACTCGCGCCGACGACGAGGTCGGACGGTGGTGTCGTGGATGCCCCAGAAATAATCGAACCGCCACTCCCAGTCGTGAGCGTAACATTGCCACCTGCGGAGTCGATCGCTCCCAACCCGCTAAATGCAATGCCGCTACCGCTGGTGATGTTCAAATTGGTGGCCGTGGGTCGCGTTATGGCTGTGAGTGTATAGTCGGGTCCCGGCGTACTGAGAACATTGATCGGACCACTATTCGCGTCGCCAATATTAATGGTCCCGGCCGTGATGAGCGTGACCGTCGTGGCTACGATTCCGGAACCTGAGCTCACCGGATGTGGGCTCAGTTCGTTAAGCGACAAGTTGAGCGGACCACCTCTTGGATCGGTATTGTCAGCCGCTCCCAAGTTGATTCCGACACCAGCCGTGCGTTGCCGTATGGTGACGCTACTGTTGCTCGGTGCCGAAATGTAACTAGAATTCGTATTCATGAATAAACTGTCGCCAATAACCGTCACCGGGCCGCCATTGGCGAGAGTGCTAATTCCGGAAAAGCCCGAGACGACAACGGCAATTGCGGTTGATCCCGTTCCTTCGGTACCAATGACTTGCACGCCGCCACCACCCGAGTTAATCTTTCCGCCGACCTTTGGGATTGGGAGCTGAGTTGGCCGGATGACAGAGACGGCGCTGCCGATGAACACACCCGCGTTTCCGTTATTCCGACTGGTGCCGTTGCTCGAGCCAGTACCTCCGCCGATGCCCTGAACCGAAACCGCAGCACCGCTACCCGAAGTGATCGTACCTTGGTCGAGTACACCGAAGTTCGAATTTCCGAACGTGCTGCCACCAACACCTTGAATATCGACTGGGCCTCCACCCGAAGTAATCGTCCCGCCTACATCGACGACTAGCCCAACGTTGCCGGAACTTGTACTAGAGCCGCCGCCAATCCCAATTGCTTGTACGCCGGCGCTGCCCGACGTAATTGTCCCACCGCTTCCTGCGACGACGGTTCCTTCGATATTGTTCGGGGCAACGCCAGCGACAATTGTGTTATTGACGACGAAGCCGCTCACATTAATGCCGAAATTCTGAAAACCAGTCGAGCTACCACCCGTACCTTGTAAAGTGACTGTACCGGTGCCGCCCGACGTGATCGTTGACCCCAAGGTGACGTCAATCCCATAATTTGATTCGCTTGCACCTGATCCCCCGCCTACTCCTGACACTTGAACCGCTGCGCCACCTGAGCTGATGGTGCCAGGACTGCCCGCGACGATCGTGCCTACCGTTCTAAAGCCGCCTACAACGGCTGCATCAGCGATTAGCGCATCACCACCGCGAATCCCAGTGACTAACACGCCGTAATTCGCGTTTCCGAGAGAAGCACCGCCAGTACCTTGTACTGACAGGAGGCCGCTTGTACCGCCAAGGATGGAACCGCCGGCATGAACTTCTACTCCAAACTGATTGCCTCCGCTGAAGTCACCGCCTTTGCCCTGAACCAATACAGATCCCGAACCGGTTGATTGAACGAAACCGCCGTTGATATCAACGCCGACAAAGTTTCCAGCAGTTGCAACCGCCAGCAGATTGGCGCTCAACACGATATTGCCGTTCGCGCTGGTAAGGCTTGAACCAGGATTGAATACGATGTTGCGCGCAGTGCTCACAATTACGTTACTATCAAGCGCAAAGCTCGACGCGCCATTGAACTGAACCGCCGAAGGCCCCGAATCTAGCGCGATGTTGAAGTTGTCAGTAAAGGAGTTGATTCCGCTGTCGACAAAGGTCGCACCGACTCCTGTCGCGGAATCGGTGAGATTGATCGTATCGAAGGCTGCGATTCCATCTGTCGTTATCGTTAATAGATTCGTTCCGCTTCCCATCACATTGGTTGAATCTGTGCCGACCCAAGCGCCTCCGGACAAAGTGATCGCGTAGCTGGTTCCGGCAGAGACGATGGATACATTTTCATTCGACGTATTAAGATCGATGTTTAGCAGCGTTCCAGCCTCTGCAAAGGTTGCCAATAGGCGACGATTTTCCAGCGGCTCAAATCCCACCCTGCGTCTAATGTCGTAGAAGTTGCGCTGTCGACCAACCTTTAGCAACTGAATGGGATTGGCTATCGACGTGTCTCTCAAGCCCGACGTAGTCAAGACTCCCAATTGGGTCGAGGAGAAAAACTGACGAAGCAAAGAGAGGAAAGAAGTTCTCCACCTCTTGGAACGAAGCATCTTCCAGTTTCGACGTTTGCTAAACGACATTTTTCTGCTCCACAGTCAACGAAGGAAAGGATGCATGGCGGGGTTGCGATACGACGGAATGGACGAATTGCAATGATGCTAGCGGCGATACACGGGGCCCTAACCTAAGCCTTGAGTTACCTAAGCAAGACAAACGGCTATGTAGAAAGCGCTCTTCATGCGGTAGCTTCAGTGCATTGTAAGCATGTTGTTGTTCGAAACTCAATGTACTTGTTGCATCTTTTTGCATATAGCAGATTTCACAATGAGTAACCTTAAAACACAAACTGCAACGCAGGTTTTACACACCCAAACGAGGGGATTGCAGACACGCTCAGTGTCAGTGGCAGTTAGCAGGCCAGAGTTAGTCATGAACTAAGTGCACCGCCGCACGCGATCTTGGGTACGCTTGGCTTAGCTCAACAACCCGTTGGAGTTGTCCAAGCAGTTTTGAATAACTATCGCTCAACTTGTTTGCCGGTGAGACGAGACAAGTATGAGCCGTGCATGCTTGCGATGAAACTCTCGCCATGGTTTGGCAACGCCTTCGGCCAACTGTATTTGCGAACTGTCGAACCTGAATCTTTCTACCGCCAGGCAAGGATCGATTTCGTTTTGCTTGGTAAAGCGATAAAGCAAAAGGTCAAATTTCCGTAAGCGCCCACGGCTACCAGTGGATTCAGGGGCGGCTTAGTCGCGGGCGTTGCGTTTTGCTTTTGCTTCGAGCAATCGCTTTGCTCGGTCGTATTGCTTGCGTTCCGCTTTGTCGCGACGTTCTTCCACGCGATGTTCG
>JANMHA010000244.1:0-2079 GCA_031374925.1 Pirellula sp.
CATTCTTTTTGTTCACTTTACTCATAACAAGGGAGATACTATGTCCGCACTTGGACAACGCATGAGCGAGCTCGTACGGGCTTGTTTTACCGGCATCTGGATCAAGTCCTACGAACCGGATGACGCCATCGCTGAATTGACTCAGCTTTGCCGTTCTGAAAACTGGTCGCTGATGACGTGGGATATCGCACAAGGACTAAAGTCCAACGGCGACCAGCCCACCGCATCGGACGCAATCGACCCGATTGGTGCCGTAAAAGCACTGTCGGCCATGACCAATGACGATATTCCTACGATTCTGGTCCTTCGAAGCTATCATCGTTTCATCGGATCAGGCGAAATCGTAGCGGAAGTCGCCAAAGCCATCACCCAAGGCAAGGTCCATCGCAAATTTGTGGTGATCTTGTCGCCCGTCGTGCAGTTGCCGCCCGAACTCGAACGGCTATTTGTAGTTGTCGACCATGAGCCGCCGACTCGGGACGAACTGCGCGAGCTATTGGCTGGGATTGCAACCGACGGTGATGAAATGCCGACTGGCAATATGCTGGAATCGGTGCTCGATGCCGCAGTTGGCCTTACGCGGTATGAGGCTGAAAACGCCTTCTCGTTGTCGCTGATTCGACACGGCGCAGTACAGCCTGACGCAATTTGGGAGCTTAAAACGCAGGCTCTCAAGAAGTCTGGCTTGCTAAACCTCTGTCGCTCTGAGAGTGATTTCAGTTCACTGGGTGGTTTGACGGCGTTAAAGGCGTTTACCAAACGGGCACTGTTGCGTGCCGGCAATGCTGCAACGCTTGCAAAGCCACGTGGCGTTTTGCTCTTGTCGCCGCCTGGTTGCGGTAAATCCGAGTTCTGCAAGTCGCTTGGTAAGGAAGTCGGCCGCCCCGTGCTGACACTGGACGTCGGTAGCTTGATGGGCTCGCTCGTCGGCCAAAGTGAGGAACGGACCCGTGAAGCATTGCGTATCATCGATTCGATGGCACCTTGTGTGGTCATGATTGATGAAATCGAAAAGGCTTTTGCAGGTGCGTCCGGTGGTAGCGGCGACAGCGGAGTAACATCCCGCATGTTTGGTTCGCTACTGACGTGGCTCAATGACCATACCTCGGATGTATTTGTCGTTTGTACGGCAAATGATGTTTCGCGATTACCACCAGAGTTCTCGCGTGCCGAGCGATTTGACGGTGTGTTCTTTGTGGATTTGCCCAGCCGAGTGCAGAAGGATGCCATTTGGAACATGTATCGGACGCGGTTTGGCATATCTGGCGACGAGAAACTGCCAGCAGATGATCAATGGACAGGAGCTGAGATTCGTTCGTGCTGTCGATTGTCAGCTTTGCTTGACGTGCCACTCAGCCAAGCGTCGCAGAATGTCGTTCCAGTGGCGGTAACGTCGGCGGAGTCGGTTCAGCGGCTTAGGGAATGGGCTGCTGGTCGATGCTTAGATGCGGAGGCTGGCGGTATCTATTCGGCAAAACACTCTGCCGACGGTGGCTTAAATGGTGCAACGGTCAGACGCCGCGTTAGTCGCGGCGGACCGTCGGCCAACTGACTGGCTCCCCATTCCTTCAACTTAGGGAACCATGCAGTGCTTACTCCACAAGATCTTGTCCTGTTGCGTGAGGCGTTAGCGTATTGGGCCATGGAAACCGTTGGTTTGAATTGTATCAAAGCAACGGACCAAACTCGTTCTGATTGCTTGGTCGAGGTAATCGAAAACGACATCCACAGTCTGTTTCGGCGACTTATGCCCGAAAACGTCAGGTACATCGTCGTGGATACTGAATCTAACCACACGGTCAATACCCGACTGTTTCGCAACGCACCGCATCTACATCCCTGCTCGGATCGCTGGCAGGTCCGGACAGTAATTGGCTAGCTGAGCATCTATATGCTCACAAAGCGTTTTACCTTTTCTCGTGTCACCCTCCACTCTACGGGTTGATCATGTTCACCGTTTTACTTCTGTGCAGCTCGCTCGTTGCGGCTGCCGCTTTGGCTTTGGCATTTCACCGCCAACGCCGTTTTGAACAACTACTTAAATTCACACAACGACTTTTACGAAGGGATAAATATGGT
>JANMHA010000280.1:0-8322 GCA_031374925.1 Pirellula sp.
ACATTCGCCAAACGAGGAAAAGATCTTAAAGACTGGATCAAGGAACGGTTGATAGGTCCGGGGCCAAAGTATGTTCCACCAATTCTACTACCAGCCGATTTCACAACGAAAATCCTGCTAAATTGATGGACTGTCCCGGTAAAAACGTACGCACCAACAATCGTGGATCGCAATGCTAAATTTGAGATTTGAAATTTGAGATTTGAAATCTTATATAAATATGCAAGTCTGTTTCACGACAAATGAGCCCAACGACGAGGCTTGGTGAGATGGCCGGGAAGCGGATCGCGACGATTGTGCTGCACCGTACGCAATGCTAAATTTGAGATTCGAGATTTGAGATTTGAGATTTGAGATTTGAGATTGATTGAGGAGGTACCGATGAAATACGAACACTTTGAAGATTTGCCTGTCTGGCAAGTGGCTGCTGATCTCGCCGCGAAGATGTTCGAATGGACTCAACTTGCTTCTTTTCGCGGCAAAGGGGACTTGGCCAACCAGCTTCAGCGCGCTGCACTGTCGATATCCAACAACATCGCCGAAGGCTTCGAACGCGGTACGACCAAAGAGCTGCTCAACTATCTGTATATTGCGCGCGGCTCAGCGGGCGAAGTTCGCAGCATGCTGTGCGTGATGGAACGAATGAACGGCTTCACCGATTTGAAATTTGAAATTTCAGATCTCAAAGCAACGTGCGAGTCCATTTCGCGACAAATCCGCGGTTGGACCAATAGCCTGCAAAATTCGGATATCGATGGACAGCGACATTTGAACGATCAGTCTCGAGCAAAATTCGATTCTCTCAAACGCAAAGAAGCCCTTGGCGATGAACACCGCCGATGGCGAGCTGACTTCGAAGCAAAACTGAAGGCCAATGCCGAGGAACGCTATGAGCAAGCAGGCAAACCAGTGCCTCCGACATCCAACGAAACGGATAACTATGACAGCTAAGATATGAAATTTGAAATTTGAAATTTGAAATTTGAAATTTGAAGTTTGAAGTTTGAAGTTTGAAGTTTGAAGTTTGAGATCTGAGATTTTTCGGGGGCGTGCAACACGGAAAACGCTACACTACTCAGGAATCGCTTCGCAAAACATTCCAGCGAGAACTAGGTAAATCGCATGCTCGAAGGTACGATCAAAAGACTCCTTTATAACCACCATGACGATGTCGATGGCTGGCAACTGCATGATGGTACCTTGGTGCACTTTCCGCCTCACATCGGTGAGCAACTCGGCGAATGGATAGGCGAAGGAGATAAGGTAACCTTAGAAGGCGTAAGCCATGCCAATCGTAATGGCGATGAAGTTCTCTACCCGATCTACGTCGAAAGCCAAGGCTGGTCGCTCACCTTCGATCAAAAGAAACCGCACCACCGAAATGGCCCCGACGGCCAGCACCCGCCACCGCATGACGGACCACAAGTTAGCAACGAAGACCTCATGCGAGAGCTGTTAAAAATCCGGCGAATGATTGAAGCTTGGAGCGATTGGGCCTAGTAGCCGATTGCCCCCGGCGTTTGCGGCCAATCGTATTCGTACTCAATGAAATGGTACTCGTACTCGCAGGAGTGAATCGATTCGAGCACGAGCACGAGCACGAGCACGAGCACGAGCGAAAAGCCAAGGATGTTGAAGGTGTATTCGCAATGAATGACCAAATCGACATCAGGTACCACGAGTTGCGCGTGCTGGTTGTGGGTGTCCGAGATGAACCAAATTTTCATGAAACCCATGTACCGATCCTGCAATTGCGTCAGCCTATTCGACTTGCTCTTGGGGGAACTCATGGCCTAGTATGTCGTGGATCATCCGTTCGAGCGAGTCGTTCGCACGGGCCACCGGCATGGATTTAGCCTTATTTCCGAGTGCGACTTGCCTAAGGCGATGCAGCTCTAGCATGCCGTTCTTGCTACGCGATATTCGTTCCAGTTCCATCTGTCGTTCTTCCCGAGTCAAATTAGAATTGCTCGAATGCTCCATCGAAGTTTCCCCCTTTGCTAAAAATTGCCGGACCTTGAATGCTACTATTCCTCACTCTATGTTCGCGTCCGATGTTGTCGCTTGTTAGCTTCTAACGATCGTTCTTCGCAAAAGTTGACCAATGGATCGCACTCCTTCGTTTCGCAACAGACCAGCCCGGTAGATTCGGCCGGCCAAGGTGACGATTCCATAGGTGGAGGCAATCATGATACATGCTGCTAGTGGCGGCTGCCAGAACGGAACCGTTGTTCCCGACGCCAGGCGCAACACCATCATCATAGGGCAGGACGGGGGAAAGAAACTCAACGTCGTCGAAACGATCCCGTTGGGCTCTCGAACGGCAATGAACCAAACCATCATCGGTGCCATCAAAACCATCCAGACCGGCAGCAAGAGTGTCTGTGCTTCCTTGAGCTCGTTGACGGATGCTCCAACTGTTAGGAAAATCGAACTGAAAAACAAGACTCCGAGCAATTGAAACAGCAAAAACCAGGGCAACAAACTAATAGGGATCTTGTCAGATAGTCCCTGATAATTTAGAAAAAACAATCCACCTGCGCCATACAAAACGAAGATAACAAGCGAACCAGCGACATTGCCAAGCAATTTGCCACCCATAAGTTGCGAGGGTGTAACCGAACCCAACAGAACCTCGGAGATGCGAAGGCTCTTTTCTTCCATGGCACTCTCGAGCATCGGCTGGGCTGCCATGAGTATGACCATGAACATCAACATCATCACACCAAACGGCAAGAACATACTCACTAGCGAATCGATCACGGAATGTTCGTCCGACTTGCCGGTGTCGGATATCTTTACTGGCATGCTTGGTAACAACTCAACCCTTGCGTCTATCTGGGCAAAAATCTTCGGATCGATCTTGTCTAGGCCATATTGCTCCATACGTACTTCCCGCAGTCGCTGGCTGATGAGCGTGCTGAGCCAAGTCCGTGCGCCGCTCATCAGCGCGTCCTGACTATAAAACTTGGCAATCGCGGTCGGAAGGGTCTTTGTTCCCTCAGACTCAGCCTCGGCGGTTAAAGCCTCCGATGGATCTAAAAATGCTTTCGGGATTTCGACCAGGGCATAGATATCTCCATTGCGAATTTGATTGCTGTATTCCAATCGTTGATCGTCAGACAATTCGTTTGGGGCGACAACAAACTCCCAGATGTCGGCTTGCTGATCCATGAAGGAAGGACGTGAGTTTACTTTATCTTTCTTGGTTTCAACTGGATCGGTCGGTATAGAATGGATCGACTCATTGCGCCCAATCGCGGCTTTTTCAATGATGGCTAAAAGCCGTCCCGTTCCATCGGAAACGACGATTTTTTGCGTTTTGCCGCCGCTGACTCGATTTAGAACCGGCATTGCGAGCAAACTTCCGAACATCAAGATCGGCATCATGACCAGCGTAAACAGAAAGGCCTTGGTACCCACCATGGCTACGTACTCGCGGTGCGCAATAATCCAGAGCTTGAACATGGTATTACTGTTTCTAAACGGCTGATTTGTGAAATTGATCCAAGATAGATTGTATCCCTTCGAGAGCCGTTGTCGCAGCGTCCCTTGAAACAATGCAATTACCCAGGGTGCCAAAATGCTCTTCGAGGCACCGAAGCAGCAATGCCCGTAACAGCCCTTGGTCCGGGCCGTTAGGTAATTTGCTCTCGTGAAACAGTGTCTCCAGATGCCGTTCTTTGTCGCTAGCCCAAGCAAAGATATCTTCTTCGCTCATTTCTCCTCGCCGAATGGCTTTGAGCTGTTCTCGGTTGAGTCGCAAATCGATATCGCGATGGGTCAAAATCTGCTCGCACTCACTCAAAAGCCTTACGATATGGTACGCATACTTGACGTCAAATCCATATTGATCGACGAGTTCGCGGCGTTTTCCAATCGGGTTTTTGGTTCGCATTTTGTGCATCGTGGCATAAGCGTATCCTTTGAATTTCGGCCAACAGCCTTTGTGTAGAAAATGCTGACGGCTCTCTCGAATCATCGTGCCCACTGCCGTAATATGCAGGACGCAATCCTGAGCCGTGAAAAGGGAGTCGAGCATGTTTGGATTCCCCTCCATGCAAAGCGCAAAGTATCGAACGATGCCGTAGATGGATAGGTCGTATTCGGACGCATGCGAATCGTTTATATGGCCGTCGCGGACATGGGTCTTTTGATAGTTTTCGAAGGGTTCGTGCGGATTGCCGAAGCCCGGTATCTTGCCATCTAGATGTGGAAAGATGTCGGCTTTCGGCGGAATGCACACGCCATAAATGTCTCTGTCGGATGCATCGCTTGAGACTCCATACGCTTGGGACCCCATCATGGTTTCGTAAATCATGTTCGCAGGCACAAATCTTGGCGGTTTAATGAGCCCTTTTTCAAAAAGGTCTTGGGTGACACTGGCCATGAAATGGATCTCTATTCGGTGCTTTGGCTACAGGGGAGTGTGAGGCCTCACCCTCCCCTGTAGTGAACTGGTTAGGCAAAGTCGCTGTAATCATTTTTACAGGGGTGGCCTAACTATTCCATAGCCCCACATTTCGCTTTGGCGTTGTTCTACGTAAACTATCCGCAAAGCCTATATTATTTTCGACATTGTCTAAACACTTTGGATTGCAATGCCCACCACGGACGAACTACTTGCACAGACCTGGCAAGTGCACCAACAGGGGAATGCTGCTCACGCAGAACAAGTCTATCGCTCTGTATTGCAACGTGAGCCGAACCACGTAAACGCTTGGTGCTATCTCGGAATTGCACTTCACGATTTGCGAAAATACGGTCAGTCAGTGGAAGCGTATGAGCGTGCGTTGGCCATGCAACCCAATTTCCCAATCGCTCTCAACAACATGGGCAATTCTCTTCGGTACCTAGGGCGAGTCCAGGAGGCCGACGACGCATTCCAGAAAGCCATCGACCTGTCGCCGGATTATTTCAATGCCTACCGCAATCGAGGAACTCTTCACGCTTGGACAGGACGCGTAGACCTTGCGTTCAAGTACTATCATCAGGCGATGCAACTCAATCCCGCGGATGCGGAGCTTCACCGAAACCTTGGCGTTATCCATCTCTACCAGGGGAATTTCCAAGAGGGCTGGCGAGAGTACGCGTACCGTTGGCAATGCGTCGAAGCGATCCAGTATTCCTACCAGCAACCCAAGTGGCGAGGCGAACCGCTCGACGGAAAGACCGTCTTACTCTACTGTGAGCAAGGACTCGGTGACACGATCCACTTTGTTCGCTTCGCCAAGGAATTGAAGGATCGTGGCGCGAGGACGATTGTTCATATCCAGCCAGCGCTGCTAGCGTTGCTTCAAGGCAGCAAGGGCATCGACGCGCTCATCCCTAATTCGTTGAAAATCGATCAGCCGTTCGATTTCCACTGTTCGCTTTTGGATGTCGCGCAAGTCCTGCAAATCGACGACACCAATATCCCAAGCAACGTCCCCTACGTAAGTGTCCCACAGCACTTGATCGACTATTGGCGAGGTGTTCTCGGCCGAGAATTACCGCCAGCGAAACTGCGGGTTGGAATCGTGTGGCAAGGGAATCCAGACCATCAAGCGGACATGTTTCGCTCGGTACCGCTCAGTGCATTAACACCGCTAGCAGATATCGATGGTATCCAATTGATCAGTTTGCAGCGAGGAGCGGGAACCGAGCAGCTCAAAAACTGGAATGGGAGCAAGATCGTCTATTGCCTACCAGAGAACATCGATCAAACAAGCGGCGCCTTCATGGACACGTCCGCGATCCTACAGTTTTTGGATTTGATCGTCACGAGCGATACGTCGATGGCGCATTTGTCCGGCGCACTTGCGAGGCCGACCTGCGTGATGTTGGGCTACACGCCCGATTGGCGTTGGCTTCAAAATCGGCCGGACAGCCCATGGTATCCAACCTGCAAGCTTTTTCGGCAACCCAAAGTAGGCGACTGGGCATCCGTTATTAGTGAAGTCGGCGAGCATATTGCTAATAAGATGCGGTGTGGGTAAGAATGAGGCTTGGATTCGATACTCCTCGCCAATCGCCAGTGCCCACAAACCGACAACGGTGCTCGTGCTCAGTCAAACCATGCTCGTGCTCAGTCAAACCATGCTCGTGCTCAGTCAAACCGTGCTCGTGCTCAGTGAAACGGTGCTCGTGCTCGCAATCGTTTGTTCCTATTCGAGCACGAGCCCGCCCTATCGGGCAACGCTGTGAAGCATTTTGATCAATGAAATGGCAAGCCATTTGACCTTACGCCTTCCGTTCGGGCCCGTCCCGACGGAGGCAACAATTGGCGGCTACAGGCATGATCGTTCGGTTCGAGCTCTCCACCGAGTTTACTCGGTGGGAGCAACGTTTGGATGCGAGAAACGCTGCTTCCACCGGTATGAAACCGGTATAAAACCGGAGGAGATCCTAGCCACTCACGGGTTGCTCGTCGCTGCCAATTATCGCCCCACTGGCATGAAGCCAGTGGAAGCGAAACACAGGAAAAAATGCTTCACAGTGTTTCCTATCGGGCTGAGCACGAGGACGAAAACGCTACCAATTCGTTGTTTCTTAAATGCGGAATCCGTGCGTTCAGCGAGAAGTGTCTTTGGATTCAAGTCGCCGCAGAAGCAAATCCCGATGGTTTTCATGCTTGGGACGATCCCTAGCTCAACCTAAAAGACAATCAATTACAATAGCTCGCGCAGATAGGTTGCATAGTCGCCACCGAACTGTTTGGAGAGCTGCTGAAGTTGCTCGGCCGATATGAATCCCTTTCGGAATGCGATCTCTTCGGGGCAAGAAATCTTGAGGCCCTGGCGCTTCTCGACCGCCGCCACAAACTCACTGGATTCGAGCAGCGATTCGTGCGTCCCAGCGTCCAGCCAAGCAAAGCCTCTGGAAAATAACAGGACATTCAACTCCCCACGCTCAAGATAAACTCGATTGACATCGGTGATTTCAAGTTCTCCACGCGGAGAAGGTTTGAGGTTGGCTGCGATTTCCACCACTTGGTTATCATAGAAATAGAGACCTGGAATCGCATAGTTCGATTTGGGTTGCTTAGGTTTTTCCTCGAGTGTGACCGCTCGTCCGTTGACGTCAAACTCCACCACGCCGTAACGCTGCGGATCGCGCACCTGGTACCCAAAAATCGTCGCTCCGCGCGTCTGCGTCGACGCTTGATGCAATAGTTTTTGAAAACCCTGACCGTAGAAGATGTTGTCGCCGAGCACCAACGCCACGCTGTCTGAACCGACGAAGTCTCGACCGATCACAAACGCTTGAGCCAAGCCCTCTGGACGCGGTTGCTCCGCATAAGAAAACCGCATTCCCCATTGAGAGCCATCCCTTAGCAATCGTTGGAATTGCGGCAGATCATGCGGAGTTGAGATCACCAATACATCTCGAATCCCTGCCAGCATCAAGCAGGAGAGTGGATAGTAAATCATCGGCTTATCATAAATCGGCAACAGCTGTTTACTGGTCGCCAGGGTCAACGGATGGAGCCGCGTCCCAGAACCACCCGCGAGGATGATGCCTTTGGTTGTTGTCTGTGTCATTTTTTTAGTGGCTGGAAGTTAGTGGCTAGAAGTTAGTGGCTAGTGGCTAGGAGCTAGGAGCTAGGGGCTAGGGGCTAGAAGTTAGTGGTTAGTGGTTAGTGGTTAGTGGTTAGTAGTTAGTAGTTAGTAGTTAGTGGTTAGTGGTTAGTGGTTAGTGGGTAGTGGTTAGTGGGTAGTTCGGTTTAGTCACCCTCCCGCTGGGAGGGTCGAGCGAAGCGAGGGGAGGGTGAAGTGCCAACGACCTTTGTGCATTTCAGTTAACCCTCCCCGGCCTTTGGCCGACCCTCCCAGAGGGAGGGCTGATAAAAAACTCGGGTTGTGGAGCATTTAGAGTTCCGCAACTTATCATCCCGAAGGGATATCAGACAGTAGCCGGTGGTTGAGCGGAGCGACACCACCGGAAGAAGATTCGTGCAGAGCGTTCCGATCCTGAAAGGATCGCAGAATCTGTGACCCTTTCAGGGTCATTCACATGTCCTTTCGATTTCCGGGGGTGCACCGCTTCGCGGCGACCCCCGGCTACTTGCTGTAATCCCTATCGGGATATAAGCGGCAGTATTACCGAGTGAAATGGGTACGCAAAACATCGTGTCAACCCCGAACTTTTGACACCCCACCCAGAGGGAGGATGACTTTAGATTAAAAATACCCAAGAAATAAACCGGATTGTCTCTATAGGAAGAATGACTAGCCCCTAGCCCCAAGCCCCAAGCCCCAAGCCCCAAACAACAAGCCCCAAGCAACAAACCCCAAACCCCAAACAACATAAAAAAGCCACCCCCCCCATAAAGGCATTTAA
>JANMHA010000294.1:0-45935 GCA_031374925.1 Pirellula sp.
GATGGTCATTGGATCCAGGTCTATCGATAGTTTTGGGATGTGGTCTGTGAAATGTGCCAATGGGAGAGCGAGGCTCCTGCCGAGCTGGCGTCGCTATGGTTCGGCAGGAGCCTTACTATGGTTCGGCAGGAGCCTCACCCTCCCGGTCAATGAATTGCTTGGGAAAAGTCGAAGTAAACATGTATACAGGGGTGGCCTCTCCCTCCATGTGTAATCAATGCTGCTGCTCGCCTTAGGACGCCAAAACAAGGCTGAGAGGGACAAGCCCACGCTCAACCTGAGACTGCCTCGCCGATTACTCGGCACTCAATAGTTTTTCGAGGACGGCCATCATCGCGGGGTCGGGTTTGACGCTTCCTGGCCGACTCCCTTGTGCGATCGTCATGGGGGTCCAATTGTGTTTGTTCTTGTGGTTCCAGACGGACGTTTTGGCACCTCGTTGGGCAACCAGTTCCGCAACTTTGGGATGGGCTCGATAGGCCGCCCCATGCATGACGGTCTCTTTGTTGTTGTCTATGGCATTGATTTCCGCGCCAAGAGCAAGCAGAAACTCGATCGTATCAATGACTTCGGCTTCGGTACCTGGCTCTTCGCCAACCGAAACGGTTCCGATTCCCGATGCCGCCAACAATGGAGTGCAATTGTCGATATTGACCAATGAAGGATCCGCTCCCAACGCGAGCAGTGCCTTTAGCAAGGGAAGATCGGCGGTCTTGCAAGCAAGCAAAAACGGAGTTGCTCCCTTCATGTTCAATTTGGCCTTTCCGGCTGGGCCTCGCTCCAGTTGTGCGTTCACATTTGCCCCAGCCTGGACCAATTTTGTGGCAAACTCGAGGCTTGAAACACTGCCCGAACCTCGTGGCGACGGATCACCATCAATTCCATCGCCGCTGGCAGGTTTGCGGACCCAACTCAATGCGTGCAAGGGCGTGTACTCACTTCTTTGATCGTTTGGATCGGCACCTCGCTCAACCAAATAGAGTGCCAATTCAAAGTGCCCGCTTTCAACTGCTAACATCAAGGCAGACGTTCCCGGTCGTGCCCCTCTACCCTGACTCTTGTCTTGCCCCATAACCGCGTTAACATCAACGCCAGCATCCAGGAGTCGTCGCACAACTTCGATTCGACCCTCACGAGCAGCAAACATCATCGCGTTGAAGCCTGATTTCAATTCTCGTTTCAGGTCAGCCCCAGCATCGATGAGCACTTGAACGGCCTCTGCATTCCCGTCCGCCGCGGCCCACATTAAGGCTGTTTGGCCCTTTCGCTCAGTAGCATCGATGGTGGCACCGCGCTTCAAAAGCTCCTTAAGAACATCTGGATTTCCATTGCGAGAGGCGGTCATGAGTGGCGTCTCGCCCCCTGGCAGAACTGCATTAGTGTCCGCGCCTGCACTTGTTAAAAGCCTTACGCTCGCAACGTCCCCTTGCATGCAACCGATCGATAACGGTGTTACGTCGTAAAGCGTCCGAGAATCCACTGGTGCGCCGGCAGAAAGCAGTTGCTGGACCAACTCAGTCCGCTTGTGGAAAACAGCCCAATGCAATGCGGTCATCCCATCGGGCTGCTTACTGGTTAATTGCTCTGGCTCGGCCAGGAGTTTTTCAACAAGAGACCATTCGCGTTTTTCGATTGCGTTGACAAGCGAAGTCTCCAAGCCGTAAGGACCAGGCGATATAGCAGAAAGCAAAATAGCAAATAGCAAGAGAATTAAGTGCATATCGTTAAAGCAGGCTCCTCAGGCTAGCGGCGTTAAAGCGTCACTGGATCGAAGAGGTCCTCGACGCGGCCATTGCTATCGGCAAAAGTCTCTAACGGAACGCCAACCTTGTTGAGCAAGGTTAAATGCAAATTGGACAGCGGAGTCGGTTTATCAAATGAAATATGTCTACCACCACGCATTTTCCCAGCCGCCCCACCTGCAACTAGGATAGGGAGATTGGAATGATCATGAGTATCAGAGTCTCCCATACCGCTTCCGTACAGGAAAAGAGAATGGTCCAGCAAATTCCCGTCCGCTTCTGGTGTCGCTTTGAGTTTCTTTAAGAACTCCGCAAACAAGGAAACATGGAACTGATTGATCTTCGCAATCTTGGCAAGTTTCTCCGGATCCTTTGCATGGTGCGTGATTGGATGGTGCGGATCTGGAACACCAATCTCCGGATAGGTTCTGTTGCTGGCCTCGCGAGCGAGTTGGAACGTTGTGACTCGTGTGATGTCCCCTTGGAACGCCAAGAGCTGAAGATCGAACATGAGGCGAGCATGATCTTCATAAGCGACTGGGACACCGATAGGTCTATCTAAGTCCGGCAGCGGATTGTCTTTGACGGCTGACTCCGCTTGCTGGATGCGACGTTCGACGTCGCGGATGTTTTCTAGGTAGCCATCGATCTTGTTTCGATCCGAAGGTCCGACTCTCAACTTCAGTCTTTTGATTTCCTTGGTTACCGAGTCCAGTAGGCTTGCTCGCTTTTTCAAAGCAGCCCGGCGCTGGTCGGGTGTGCCTCCCTCGCCAAACAAACTTTCAAACACCAGTCGCGGGTGCGCTTCCGCAGGGAGTGGATTGCTCGGTGTGGACCATGACAAGTTGTTTTGATAGACACACGCGTATCCGTTGTCGCATTGCCCAACCGTCGCCAACAAATCCATGGACAATTCCAACGACGGAAGTGGAGTTGATTGTCCTAAATGTTTGGCGGCAATTTGATCGACAGTAGTACCAAGATAGTAGTCCGTACTCTCCGTTAGTTTTGCTCGAGCGGCGCTCAGAAAGGCAGAATTGGAGGTTGCATGCGACCCAGGATACGCGTTCTGAAGATCCATGCCACTGAGTACGCTCACCTGATCCTTGATATCGTCCAACGGCGATAGACTCGACGGCAATACATCGAGGGAATTGCCGAGGGGCATCCATTCCTTTGGATTGCAACCCATGGGGATATAGATGTAACCGATTCGTCGAAGCCGTTCACTTGCCGCAGGTGTGGCGGCAGTTGCTGCCATCGCTGGAATCATAGCATCGAGCAGCGGCAGGGCCACGGCAGCGCCCGTACCTCGCAACAAAGTCCTGCGAGTGATAGCCCTTTGAAAAATAGTCATTCTGAGTCCCTCATCAAGAACGGCTTGCTTAAAACAATTCCTTGGACGATCGAAGAAAATCGAAAGTCCTGACCTGCTGCAAAATCTACAATTTTTCGAACTTCCGGACCGTCACGAAATTCTATGCCTCGACCGAGAGCAAATGTTAGCAACTTCTCGACCATTGTACCAACAAATACCTTGGGACGCTCTAAAATGCTGAACTCAAGGGTGGCTGCATCGTGCACCAGTGACCCGTCAGGCATGGTACCGGCGGTATCGAGCGGTTGCCCATCATCGAACGCACGCCATCTTCCCAGTGCATCGTAGTTATCGAGTGAAAAACCGACAGGGTCCATCAAATTATGGCAAGAAGCACAGGCTTGATCGGAACGATGCAGTGCCAGACGTTCTCTCAGTGATTTTCCTTCCGTATCTTGCTTGTCCTTCAGTGCTGGAATATTGGCAGGCGGAGGCGGAGGTGGCGTGCCGATGAGGTTTTCTAGAATCCAGTTACCACGAATGGTGGGTGAGGTGCGGGTTGCGTAAGAAGTAACGGTCAAAATGCTGCCGTGCCGGAGTATGCCACCTCGTTGGCTGGCGGAGGGCAGGTCAACTTTTCGGAAATGACTACCTGAGACGTTTGGGATTCCGTAGTGTTTCGCAAGTCGCTGGTTGAGAAAGGTAAAATTGGAATGAATCAAGCCCAACACATTGCGATCGTTTGCGATGACGTCCTCGACCAACAACTCCGTCTCACGCCGAAAAGCATGCCTTAGATTGTCATCGAAATCAGGATAGAGCCGAAGGTCAGGAGTGGTGGAGTCGAGGTTTCGAAGGTAGAGCCATTGAGAAGCGAAATTCGTGACCAAAGAATTCGATCTTTGGTCCTTGAGCATGCGAGCAACTTCAGCGGCCAAGACATTGGGCTCGCGCAGTTTGTGTGCTTCGGCAAGAGTTAGAAGGCGATCGTCCGGAATGCTACTCCAAAGAAAGAAGGAGAGACGTGAGGCGAGTTCCAAATCGCTGACTGAGTGGATCGATCCGGTGGACTGGGCGGCGTGCTGCTCCTCGATTCTGAACAGGAAGTTCGGATTGACTAATATCGAAGTCAACGCAGCTTCGAGGCCAGCATCGAAGCCACCTTCGCGGGACGACTCCTCGAAAAACAGCATCGGTGAGTCGAGATCTTCGTCGCCAATGGTGCGCCGAAACGCCAATCTCACCAATCGAAGCAGGATACGTTTTGCGGTTTCACTAGGCTTGGCAGTATCTACCGAAACTTCTCCGTAGATAGCCTTGCGGCTCTGCGAATTGCCTACCGATTCGGAATGAAATGGACCGACGATGGAGAGTTCAAAGAGGGCTGGATTGATTCGCGGATGACGGTGACGATTGTAAGCGGCGTCAAACGGTTGACGTTTCGTTTCTATCAAGGAAGATCCCACCTGGGGGAAGGCAACACCGACAGCATGCTGACCGGCCATAACCCGGATTCGCGTTTTTAGATGCGAGTCAACGTGTGTGAAGTCTTCTCGATTGGGAGGCGGCTTGACTGTAAAGCGGTGTTTTTGTTCTCGATCGATGAGTAGATCCATCGAATGCTGTTGGGTAAGGCCTTCCACTTTTTCATCGCGATCACGAGCCAATCGCAACTGAAACTCATACTCTCCGTCCCGTGGAAAGGTATGCTGAATAAGCACACCACCACGGGTGCCAAGCGGCAAGCCATCGACATGGGATTCTTGCGTTCGATCAGCAGGAACGCGAACATTGATTCCCATCGGACCGAGCCCTTCTCGGCCCAGCGCGATACGGCTAATGCTCTGGGCGGCGGTCAAATAGCGATTCAAAAGCGTCGGAGAAAGTTCGCCGACCGTGATGTTGTCGAAGCCCTGGCTCGATTCATCTTTCGGCAGCAAAGCGTTTGCGTCGATATCCAAGGCGAGCAGATCGCGGATCGCGTTTTGGTATTCGGTTCGAGTTAGTCTCCTAAGCGATTCCGTCCGACCAGCATAAGGATGCAACTGACTGCCAGTCTCCAAACACTTCTCAATGGCACGAGTTGCCTTGCTGTAGTCAGTTTCATTGGGTCGAGCACTGTCGGGGGGAGGCATCTGACCAGCCCGTAATCGCCTCAAGATTCGTTCCCAGTCACTACTGTTCAAGGACGAGGCAGCGATGGATTCACGCCTTGGATTGAGATTTTCGACAGAAAAATCGCCAGCTGGCTTTGCACCGGAATGACAATCGGAACAGGTATTGTTCAGGAGAGATTCAATCGACTCCAGGTCGACTTCGTCGGCTGACGCAGAGGTGCAATATTGCACAACGGCAAGTAGGACCACGACGAAGGGCAAATGAACTACCGAGAATCGAGTCGGCGGTGTGTGCAATGAAAAGAGTCGTTGCATTGGCGGAAGGTGGGTTTCGCTGGCACTAAATGGCAGGGAAAGTGTTCGTAACGTCCCTCCTAGCGTAACACAAACCTTACTAGAAGACAATTTATAGTGAACCAATGTGGCACGGCACTCCCATGCCGTGATTCGCGACACCGGGCTTGCGAGGCCCTTTCAATATCCGTGCGAAGTTAATCGCTTGAAAAACAACGGGAGAGCGAGGCTCCAACCGAGCTGGTGGCGCATTGGTTCGGCAGGAGACTCACACGAGCCGCCCGCCCGCCTTGCGTGTCGAGAATCGCGGCACGGAGAATCGCGGCGCGGAGAATCACGGCACGGAGAATCACGGCACGGAGAGCCACGGCACGGAGAATCACGGCACGGATAGGCTGTGAGTTTATTCACAAGGTGCAGAGGTTTGTCGCCTTTTGCTCCGCAAAAGTGTGTTAACGCGGCGAACTTTCGCGGAGCGAAAGGCGACAATAATAAATTCACAACCTAGGAGTGCCGTGCTACGCGGAATTGCAACCATAAATTGCGGACTTGGACTAGTAGGAGTCCCTAGCAAACTGCTAGATTGAGGATGCATGGTCTGCATGGTCTGCATGGTTCGAATGTCTTCTCCGGAAAAACAATGTCAAAAACTTTATCACCCAATGAACAAGACTACGCCAACTCAGGTTGGCTACAAGCGTTAATGGGGGTGAGTGATCCATTGATTCAGAAGTCGAGACTCAATGCAAAAAAACACTTAGACTGGATCGACTGCATTACCAGTTTGACAACCATCCGGGAAAAGGCGGACAGCCTGGACTCGGCTTTGGAGGGTCTTTGGCATTTCGGTGTTTCCAATGAGCTCAAATGGCTTTTGACGTCGATACCCTGCGCCCAACCGGAATGGGTTTTGGATTGTACAGATGAATTCTCTATCGAACAGATGGAACCTCCCAAGATCGATGATGCTGTTGCTTGGGCCAACGCAATGGGCATCCGAGATTGGTCCACTCAGGTTACAATGAAAATTCTTAGCGGGGACTTTGTATCGTGGCAACGCCGCGTTGCAAGGCAAGGTGCGAATGCTCCAACCGGCTTTACGATGGAGTCATCTGGCAAGAGCACTTTGGATTTAAAGACGACGGCGAGTTGGAAGGCCAACAATTGGGTCGATGGAACGTGGACATTTGCCATCGATGGTCAAGCCACTATGATTAAAGTGATTGAGGAGCCTATCAGCGTTTACCGGCCGGCTTGGAAATCAACCGAAGAAAATGTGCTGCTAACCATTCAAGGTGCAGATGAGCGATTTGGGAAGCAACGCAAAAAGATATCTGGTAACAACATTACGCAGGGAGGCAGCAATCAAGGCAAATGGAGCGAATGGTGCGAATCAGTGCCAGCCCTGAGCGATTTGCACTTGGCGGTATTATGTGGCGAAGGACTACAGTGCTCGCCGACATTCCAAGGAGTTTGGGCCACCGTTTGGCCGATCATCTATTGTCGTCGCAAGAAGCTTAAACGCGGCGCTTGTGGCTTAACGGATCTTCGCCTGCGACTCGACCAGAGCTTTCAAGCGGACCCGCAACTGGTAACGTGGTTGTTGGTCTTCGGTGAACTGCTTTGCAACATGCAAATAGGAGACGGACTTGGCATTTCAGCCAAGTTCAAGGACCCGAGTAGCAAATCCTAGCGACCTCAAACGCTTCCAATTCGTATATAGAGATCGTCCGGTTTAGTAACCCTCCCCGAGGGAGCAACGCTGTGAAGCATTTTCGTCCGATCAGAGCTTGCCTCCGACGGACGCCGTTTTGGCGTACTAAATGTTCTGCCCAGACCTTAAATTACTTCTCTTCGCTCCCGCCTCGACCGCCTAAGGCGGTCGAGGCGGGAGCGAAGAGCGGCGGTTAGAGGGGCATTACGTAGGACGCCAAAACAAGGTTGAGGGGAGGCAAGCTCCCGCTCAACCTTTGCGAACTGTTCTTTCGCCCAACCTTAGCGAATTGTTCTCCAAGGAAACATCGAGCACCATCTCTGGCGTATCGTGTTCGATTCAGGCATAATTCCCCACTCTTAAATCTGGAATAAAACCTACGACCGGCGTTCGAACTCAAGCGGTCGGGCCGGTTTGCGTCCGATTTCCCACGCACATACCACTTGAAGGCACTTCTTAATGGCAAAAATCAAGGTCAAAAACCCTGTCGTCGAGATGGACGGCGACGAGATGACTCGTATTATCTGGTCAAAAATCAAGGAAAAACTAATTCATCCCTACCTTGACATCGACCTCAAGTATTTCGACCTAAGCATCCAAAGCCGGGATGCCACCAAAGACCAAATCACCGTGGATTCAGCCAACGCAACCAAAAAATATGGCGTGGCGGTTAAATGCGCGACCATCACGCACGACGAATCGCGAGTAAAGGAATTCGGCTCGCCAGAAATGTTGCGAAGCCCGAACGGCACGATTCGAAATATCTTGAACGGTACCATCTTCCGCGAACCCATTATTTGCAAGAACGTGCCGCGGATAGTCAGCCATTGGGACAAACCAGTCGTCGTCGCGCGTCATGCCTTTGGCGATCAGTATCGGGCCAGCGAATTTCGTTTCCCCGGAAAAGGAACTGTAAAACTCACCTTTACGCCAGCCGACGGTGGCCCTGCTATCGAGCGAGAGGTCTTCAAGTCCGAAGGCTCAGGCGTAGCCATGGCCATGTACAATACCGATGAATCGATTTCGGGTTTTGCGCATTCGGTTTTCATTTATGGTCTGGCCAGGAAATACCCTGTCTACTTGTCAACCAAAAACACCATTCTCAAAACGTATGATGGAAGGTTCAAAAACCTGTTTCAAGAAATATTTGACGCGAACTACGCCGAGCATTACAAAGCGGCAGGATTGACCTACGAGCATCGCCTGATCGATGATATGGTGGCAGCGAATTTGAAGTGGAGCGGAGGCTATCTGTGGGCTTGCAAGAATTATGATGGCGATGTCCAGTCGGATACTGTTGCACAAGGCTATGGTTCGCTGGGCCTGATGACATCCGTGCTGATGTCGCCCGATGGGAAATCGTTCGAAGCAGAAGCCGCGCACGGAACAGTTACACGTCACTATCGCGACCATCAAGCGGGCAAGCCAACGTCGACAAATCCCATTGCGTCCATTTTCGCTTGGACTCGCGGCTTGATTCGTCGGGGCGAAGTTGATGGTACTCCCGAAGTGGTTGCGTTTGCAAACACGGTCGAGAAGGTATGTGTTGAATCTGTAGAGGCGGGGCACATGACCAAGGATCTAGCATCGCTCATTGGCAAAGAGCAAAAGTGGGAGACCACCGATCAATTCCTCGATACTCTGGATGCCGAACTCAAGCGCCGCATGGCTTAGGTATTCAATTGTCGCCTTTCGCACCGCGAAAGTGTGTCTCGTTAACGCACTTTTGCGGAGCAAAAGGCGACAAAGAATCTCCGCGAAAGCGCATCACTTCCCAATGACGTCCTTCCCAATGACGTCCTTGCCCATCCACGGGCGGAGGACTTCTGGCACACGGATCGTTCCATCGGCCAATTGATGGTTCTCCATCACCGCGATGAGGGCTCGACTGATGGCAATGGCCGTACCGTTCAGCGTGTGAACGAGATGCGTTCCCTTTTCGTTTTTCGTTCGAGAACGAATATTGAGCCGGCGGGCTTGATAGTCCGTGCAATTGGACGTGCTGGTAACTTCGCCCCATTCGCCAGCGGCTCCGCGACCTGGCATCCAAGCTTCTAAGTCGTACTTGCGATATGCTGGGCCACCCAGGTCGCCCGTTGCCGTATCAACAACGCGAAACGGGATTTCCAGGAGATCAAACAAGTCACACTCCAACTGACGCAGTTCCTCGTGGATAGCGTCACTTTGATTGGGTAGGGTGAAGGCAAACATCTCGATTTTAGTGAACTGATGGACGCGGTAAAGTCCCTTGGAAGCCCGCCCTGCCGCTCCAGCTTCGGTTCGGAAGCAATGGCTGATGCCGACCAGCTTCAACGGCAAATTCTCTGCTTCCAGCACTTGGCCAGCGTACATGCCACCCAGCGTAATTTCGGCGGTGGCGACGAGATTCAAGTCGGTGTTTTCGATGCTATAGATTTGAGTTTCTGGACCACGTGGGATGAATCCGATCCCATGTAGTGTTTCTGTATTCGCGACGTCGGGGGTTGAAACTGGGACGAATCCATGTTTGATCAGAAGGTGTACGGCAAACTGTTGGAGAGCGAGCTCCAAAAGGACAGCGTCGTTCTTGAGGAAATAGAATCCGGCTCCTGCAACGCGAGCTCCTGCCTCGAAATCGATCATATCGTGCAGTTTGCCGAGCTGCAAATGATCTTTGGGTTGGAAATCAAATGCGGGGATGGGGGTCTTTCCCCTTGCGATCTCTAGATTCGCTAGATCGTCTCGGCCGATCGGTGCAGCAGGATGTGTCATGTTGGGCACGCGAGACAGAATCGTTGCAATTTCTTTATCCAATATGTCGTGCTCCGATTGAACGGCCTCTTTCTGCTCGCGGAGCTTTCGGCCTTGCTCTTTGATAGACTCGCGCTCGTCCGGTGCCGCAGCCCCAATTCTGGCACTCGTCGCGTTGGCCTGCCGATTAAACTCTTCGGCCTGACTTAGTTTGGTTTTCCGGATCCGTTCTAACTCGACAAACCGATCAATTTCAACGTGCGCGCCGCGATGGATGCAATTCGATTTGACCAACTCAACGTTTTCTAAGACAAATTTTCGATCGAGCATTGGAGGGACGGGGGGACGAGTACGGATTAGAGAATACGAATCGTCAGAGTTTATCTCAAAACTTGGAATCGTCCAACAAGCACAGGGACTTAAAGCTCTGACGTTCGATCGGATTGTACGACGTCTTTGAAAACCCCTGCATTTTTTGGGTGGATCGTTCCGATACCCCTCTTTGAACGCTCGGAAAGAATTTTGGATTCGAGCCTTGAGCCATGGATGGTCGGTCAATTTAACTTTCTGCCAATTTTGTGAGACCATTCTATGCGACTTTTTCTCGCTGCATTTTGTTTAACTGGGGCGATCACGGCCTCAACCGCTTTTGCCGATAATGATGAGCCATTGACCGGCGGAACCGGTTCGCCTGGCCACGCTCGGTTTGAAATCAGCCCTGCACAGGAGTACTTGATTGCGCGCGCTCGGGCAGAAACCATGCATCGTGAGGCGATTGTCAGGCAGTATGACTGGATGGGCTACAACATTGCCCGGCCTATCGTCAATTCTGATCCATTTTTCAACGCACAAACGCCCGCCCGCACGCGTCGTCTTTATAGTTACCAAGGCTATTGGGTCGATTCGCGAATGTACGGTTTTTGAATCGTGTTTGGAGTGCTCCGATTCATCGCAATTTGGAGTGCTCCGATTCATCGGAGCTTTTAGATTGCAGGAATAGCTAGAACTCGGCGATGTCGCCCGAGCGTTGCAGCACGCTAACTGTGCGAATCTAAAAGCGGAAATGAATTTCCGCACTCCAAATCTTAGAGCTAGGATGAATCCCCGCACTCCAAATTACCAAACGTCTGAATGCAAGACCTAGGGACAGTGGCTTCCACATAACCGAATGGTTTCGATCTCGCAAATGCTCGAGATAAGCGCTCAGCTGCGAGCAACTCACTCTCCAAGGATTCGGAGCTGGGCGATTCGCAAGTGATTTTGATACGATCTGGGCATTCAATTTCTAGCAACCATCGACTGCCCATCCATCGACAGCTCCCGATAACTCCTTTCAAAAGTAGTCCATCGGAGATCATTGACAAGCCTAATTGACGTGTTGCTTTCTGAGTTGAATCCACTTCAATGAGATGGACTCTCCAGTCGTGCGATCGGACACCGCACTCAATCCAACTCGCTCCAAGATCTTGTCCTGGGGCTAACCCGCCTTTCGTCATTTTAAGGATATCAACAGTCGGATGGCCAAGCAATTTGGCAACCACTTTGGAACAGGGTGAGCGATAAACCGACAATGGGTTGCCAACTTGTTGTATCCTGCCTGACGCAAGGACCGCGATCCGATTCGCCAAGTAAAACGCGTCATCCGAATCATGTGTTACGTAGAGAAACGTCTTATTCGTCTCCCTGTGCACCTTGAAAATCAAGGCCCGGATTTCTTCACGCAACGACTGATTCAAATGAGCCAGCGGCTCATCTAGAAGAACAACTGATTTTCCCGACAACATGGCTCTTGCAATTGCAACGCGTTGGGCTTGCCCTCCCGATAGCTGGCTGAGTTTTTGATGGAGCGTTCCTTCCAACTGCAACCAATCGACCCAACGTGAGACTTGATCACGTTCACCAGAGTTCTTTGCGGCCAAGTCAAGATTCTGGCTAACGGTTAAGTGTTCGTACCCATTCCCATCCTGAAACACCATAGCAACATCGCGTGTGTGGGGAAGTCTTCGGGCTTGATCTACACCAGCGATTCGAAGTGTTCCACTTTGAGCTAGTTCAAGGCCCGAAATAAGCTTCAACAATGTCGATTTACCACTGCCGCTATCCCCAAGAATGACTATCAATTCCCCTTTTTCAACAGACAGGCTGAGTTGATCAAGGATCGTTGCACGACCATACAGCTTCCTGAGCCCAACGATTTCAATCGCTAATGGCTCAACTGCCATGGATTTGTGAGTCGGGTCTATTGAGTCAAGTTGCATACCATACAGCTCACTTTTGCCGTTTGATCCATTCCAGTAGTACAGTTCCTACTTTGACCATGGACGAGCCGGAGCACTTGTCAGGAGTATCCGCCATTGTGTGCCAGAAACTCTTACCTTTAGGCACACCGCGGGTGTAATCGAAATCGATCAAGTCAATAACTTGGATTTTTGCGATCGAATTGAGGGGCAAATGGTCGTCCTTGATTTCGTAACCGATGTTTGGCTTAAATTCTTTTATCTTCAATTCCTTGGCAATCCCCCATACTTCCTCAACTAGTGGCCTCGCAAACTTCCAGGAATTCAGCTCGTAAAAGAGCTGAAGATCTGCGTCCCCAATCATATCTACTAGGATCCCGCAACGATACCTGGGACTGCTTGGGTCTTCGGCATAAGCGCGAGCAAAATGGGTTGACCCAACGAAGAAAGGGTCGCGTGGCTCTTCGTATACGAGCTCTTCCGCGTCGAAAAAAACCAAGTCAACTCCGACCTTCATCGGTAGATTTCGCAACGCGTTGCCCAACTCCATGAACAAAGCCGTCCCACTTCCACCATCGTTGGCTCCGACAAACAGACCTTTGGGGTTTCTCGCGTCGTTTACTGGAAAAGGGCGAGTATCGTAGTGAGTGCATAGGAGTACTCGTTCGGATTTGTCTGGATTCCAACTTACGATCAAGTTCTTGACTTCGACCTTGACACCCGATTCGGGATGCCTGATTTCGAACGGCTGCCAAAGGACCTTTGCACCCAACTTGGTAAAGTGCTCGTCGAGCAATGCTTGTTGCTTTGCCATCCCTTCGGTGCCGGTTACTCTAGCACCAATATCACAGATTTTCCCCAAATACGAAAAAGCTCTCTTGGCATCGAGCGATGTTTTGGAATTCGATTGGCAGGCCGCGGTGCTTTGCAGCCCCAAGAAAGCGATGACGCTGAGGACTGTAGTGGCCAGAAGAGATTTGGTCCGCAAAGGATGGCTCACTCTCTGACAGGAAAAAAACGCGGCATCCTGCCGCTTGAACTTGATCCTTCAATGTCGGCATTGTTTGCGCGATTTACGTTCGTGTCAATCAGTCCTAAAAACATTTATCGGAATATCGCGAATGCTTCCTAAAGGGGGTAGCCGCAGATGCCAACTAGAAAACCGATGTAACTTTGGTAAAACATAGCTGCACCGATTTTCAATCAATTTCCCATTTTCCCTTTTTGGAGAATCAGCATGACCAATGGACCGATGAATCGAAAGCTCAAGATGGGTATCGTTGGAGGGGGACAAGGTTCGTTCATTGGTCGAGTTCATTCCATTGCTGCTTGTTTGGACAACAGAGCTACCTTGGTGGCAGGAGCTTTTAGCAGCGACGCCGAACGCTCCAAGGCGTCTGCACCCGATTACGACGTTTCCCAAGAGCGCGCTTATCCATCGTACCAAGCGATGTTCGAAACCGAATCTAAGAAACCGGTCGGTGAAAGGATCGACTTTGTTTCCGTTACCACTCCAAACCACACTCACTTTGAAGTGGCCAAGGCAGCATTAGAGGCTGGCTTTCACGTTGTATGTGATAAACCGATGACCTTCGATTTGGTTCAAGCCGAAGAGCTTGCCAAATTGGTGGATAAGTCCAAGTCCGTCTTCGCATTGACACACAATTACACGGGATATCCGCTGATTCGACAGGCCCGCGAAATGATCCTAAACGGCGAACTCGGTGAAATTCAGGCCATTCGATCCAACTACATTCAGGGCTGGTTGCGTACACGATTAGAAGATCAAGATCAAAAACAAGCTGCGTGGCGAACCGATCCCAAACAAAGTGGTGTGGCTGGCTGCTTTGGGGACATCGCAACCCATGCCTACAATTTGGGCCGTTTCATGACGGGTTTGTTGCCTGCTGAGATCAGTTGCCACCTAAAAATATTCGAACCAGGCCGAAAGCTTGACGATTATGGCACTGCCATCGTTCGATACCAAAACGGTGGCCTGGGGACGGTGACCGCGAGCCAAATCAGTCACGGTCGCGAAAACGACTTGTCTATCGAAATCGACGGAACCAAGGGTGCCTTATCTTGGCGACAAGAAGAACCGAATGTCATGTTAGTACGGCAGAACGGCCAACCACATAAACTTTATACTCGCGATCCGAATGGGGCATTCATGAACGCCAGCGGCAAGGCCGCATGCAGATTGCCGAGCGGCCATCCAGAAGCGTTCTTCGAAGCATTTGCGAATATTTATGTAGCAGCCTTTGACGCGATGGTTGAGGTTTCTCAGAGCAAGTCGATTGAACGGGTTAATACGCTCTATCCAAACGTTAACGATGGCGTCGAAGGCATGTACTTCATCGAGCAATGTGTCGCGAGCAGCGCACAAAACGGTGCCTGGGTCTCGATGAGTCATCCACGAGCTCGAAAATAGTGGTTTCGCCCTCGATGTTACAACCAGAGTGCAATGCCGCCGAGTTCAACTCGGCGGATATTTACCATCTCTCTAGATGGATGGTCAGCACCCCTGGCGTGAAGCCAGGGGCATGCAGAATTGCTTCTAGACATACCTTAACTCTCCAAACAACTCCTTCGATAATTTGATACATGAACCAGCTCAATAAATTCTCCTCACGCGTTACACAACCGAAAAGTCAAGGAGCTTCCCAGGCGATGCTCTATGGAACCGGTATGACTCCGGAGGACATGAACAAAGGCCAAGTTGGCATCGGAAGCGTTTGGTACGAGGGAAACACTTGCAACATGCACCTACTCGACTTAGCTCTCGCGGTCAAGAAAGCTGTCGTTGAAGAAAAGCTAGTTGGGATGCGATTCAATACCGTCGGTGTCAGCGATGGAATCAGCATGGGGACCGATGGCATGTCCTACTCACTCCAATCTAGGGATCTCATCGCTGACTCCATCGAAACTATTATGGGGGCTCAGTGGTATGACGCCCTGATCGCTTTGCCTGGTTGCGACAAAAACATGCCAGGCTGCTTGATGGCGATGGGGCGACTGAATCGTCCCTCGCTTATGATCTACGGCGGAACGATTCGCGCCGGAAAGTGGAATGGCCATTCTTTGGACATTGTTTCCGCATTCCAATGCTATGGCCAATACATCTCAGGTCAAATCGACGAGGAAACGCGAGCCAACATCGTTCGCCGGTCCTGCCCAGGTGCGGGTGCATGTGGCGGCATGTACACGGCCAACACGATGGCATCTGCGATTGAAGCGTTAGGAATGTCCCTACCCTATTCCGCTTCGATTCCCGCCGAGGACCCAGCTAAGATGGACGAATGCAGACGGGCGGCTAAAGCCATTCGGCATCTGATGGAAATCGACCTTAAACCTCGTGATATCATGACTCGAGCTGCATTCGAGAATGCCATGGTTATCGTAGTCGCTCTAGGAGGTAGCACTAACGCTGTCCTCCACTTGATCGCAATGGCCCGGAGCGTGGGAATCGATTTGCAATTGGATGATTTCCAAAAGGTGAGCGACCGAGTTCCGTTTCTTGCGGACTTAAAGCCATCAGGGAAATTTGTTCAAGAAGATCTTCATTCGGTCGGCGGTACGCCAGCTGTAATCAAGTATCTGTTGGCAGAGGGGCTTATGACTGGCGACTGCATTACCGTTACAGGCAAGACGTTAGCGGAAAACGTTTCGGAACTACCTGGGTTGAAAGAGGGTCAAAAAGTCGTTCAGCCCATCTCCAACCCGATCAAGGCCACGGGGCACATTCAAATCCTGTTCGGCAACCTAGCCCCACAAGGTTCCGTCGCCAAAATCACAGGCAAAGAAGGCATGCGATTTTCCGGTCCCGCACGTTGCTACGACAGCGAAGAGCTTATGCTCGCGGCCTTAGAAAAAGGGCAAATCCAAAAAGGAGATGTTATCATCATTCGCTACGAAGGCCCCAAAGGTGGTCCGGGAATGCCAGAGATGTTGACTCCAACGTCTGCAATCATGGGCGCGGGACTTGGCTCCGACGTAGCCCTTTTAACCGATGGCCGTTTTTCCGGTGGATCACACGGGTTTATCGTGGGTCACGTTACGCCCGAGGCACAAGAAGGAGGGCCTTTGGCTTTGGTGGTGGACAACGATATTGTCACCCTAGATGCAAACACGAATCGACTAGATGTTGCAGTTTCGGAATCCGAAATGGCTACGCGAAGAGCCAAATGGCAAGCTCCACCGTTGAAAGCAACACGCGGCACACTTTACAAATATATCAAAAATGTAAAAAGCGCCAGCGAAGGCTGTGTTACCGACGAGTGACTTCCGATCACTACTCGAATTGGAAGTTCCCCTCTCGCATGTCGCCGCGATCTCCGTCCGCTTTCCAACTCAAGCGTTTTAATACTTCGTTCTGAGTAATCTTCAGCTTGTAGGTCTCCCCCTCGGCATTTTTTCCTGTGCCAGAGTATCCACCCGCTGGGTCTGCAGTCAGTTGAATCTCAATGAGTTCCAAGCTCTTCTTCACTTGGGCTTCCACTTCTGGTTGAGCATAGTTTCCGGGGTGGTTTTTCGCGCAACCGGAAATCGCAACGGCAAACATCAAGATACAAACGGACAGAATCGGACGAGCCATAATCATTTTCTCGTGTGGGAAATCGCTAAAAAATTCCGCGCCGGATTGTAGCGTTATTCGTTAAGGAAGTACAGAAGCCAAACCCTCGTTCCAAGAGTAGGTCTGATAGCGACCATTAGCAAGATGCCAAAGCAAGATTGAGAGAAGGCAATCTCCCGCTCAACCCAAGGAATCGTTTGAGGAAATGCTCTACTCTGACCTTACTCGAGCGATGTCCCCTCCGCCGGAATCCCTTTTCTAACCGTTGAAGTTTTCTGTAGGATGACCTGCCCCATGTGATCTTCGGCAATCAGAATCAGTCGGCTGTCAAGGATTGCGTCCTCACCTGAAATCGAATCTCCTTTCGAATTAAATCGCACCCAATTGCCGTCGTTAAAGAGTTGCGTTGTCGACAGCGGTTCGAGCGATTGACCATCCCAGATATGGATTGTTCCGTCGGAATGACCCGTGGCAATCCGATTTCCCATACGATCCCAGTCAACAGCATTTCCAGCGGAATGGGAGCCACGCAATTCTCCAATTGTCGATCCATCCGTTTTTGTTATACGGATTGTGAGGTCCTTTGATGACGAGAGAATTCGTTCACCATCGGGACTCCAAGCTAGAGACAGTATGCCTTGCGAATGTGTTTTCCAGGCTGATCGAAGTTGGCCATTCGCTTTCCAAAGCTGAATGTTGCCACTGAAAAGACTTGCCGTGGCGAGAATCGGTAGTTCCGGATGCCACTTCATCGCAACAAGACTGCCCTCAGCTCGCATAATTGTCCCATCCGAACCGTCTAGGTTCCAAATTCGAACCTCACCAGTTCCATCAGACGATGCGAATTGTTTACCTGTAGCGCTCCATGCGTTTCCTAGAACAATTCCGGTGTGGCCCCGAAACAACCGGGGCGTTTCCCCAGGCTTACCCACCTGGACATCGTTGCCGAGACTCCACGCAATTTCTTCCCCGACTGGATTCCATGCGACCGGATCATGCCCCTGGAAAGATTGCGTTTTGTCCGACACCAAATCCCAAACTTGAACACTCTGATCCCAACCTGCCGATACGATTTGATTGCCTGAACGGTGCCAGGAAACAGAAAACGCTTGCTTCGTGTGCGTTCTTGAAATGGCGACTTGTGTCCCATCCAGGTTCCACAACCTAACCGTTGCGTCATCACCTGTGCTTGCAAGTCTACCTGATTTGTTCCAGGCGACCGACCGAACTGGGGCAGTCCCATTTGGAATGGAACCTATCGACTGACCGTTCTTGTCGAGAAATCGAATCTGTGAATCCGTTACGACGGCTAGCCGGCTTCCATCATCCGCCCATATTAGGGATTTGATTTGTCCGGGACCGAACTCCACGCTTTTGAAAGGCTCTTCGCCGCGACTCCAAAGTCGAACAAGTCCGTCATGACCGCCCGATGCAAGCACGTCGAGAGCGCTCCAGGCTATCGCCGATACACCGTTTGCATGAGCCTGAATCATAGAGTGTAATTCTCCCTGGTTCGTCAACAGGCGAATGTTTCCATCAGCTCCTGCGGTGGCCAAGATTTCACCTTTGGGGCTCCAAGCAAATCCGAGAATGCCATTTCCGTTGCCTCGCATCTCCATCGAAGTACCGCCGTCAGCATTCCAAATTCGCATCGTACCGTCCCAACTCGATGATGCCAATTTTGTGCCTGATGGATGCCATGCAATAGCATCTATTTGCGACGTGTGACCTTGAAATGTTGGACCAGTTTCACCCGTCGTCCTCCATAGTCGAACAATGCAATCCAAGCCCGCGGACGCGACCCACTCCCCATCTGGACTAAATTGGACCGACCGCACCAGTCCCGAATGGATGCCGAGTTTCCGCAAGTATTTTCCGTCGGAGTTATAGAGTCGCACGACACCATCTTCCCCACCCGTGACTATTTGACCTGCGTTGACGCTCCAATCAATCGACCAAACCGTCCCATTGTGGGCGGGAATCAGTTGTAACAAGTTCGAACTTCCCACATCGATCAACCGAACGTACCCGTCACCGGTCCCGCATGCGATTTGCTGCCCTGTAGGATCCCAAGCAAAGGAGAAAACCTCGCTTCGAGGCATTTTGGATTCGATCTGCCATCGGCGATAACCAGCTCGTGATGCCGGATGAGGAACGAGTCCCGGCAAACCAATCGCCTCGATATTTATCCCAGATGGAATGATCGGCTTGTTGTCGTTTTGAATTGGCAGGTTCGATCTCATTTGGTCGAGCACGATCTCTTGGGTGGTCGGCTCTAGGTGGACTCGCATCTTCTCGCGTTGACCATCCATTAAGCTGAATTCCCGTGTGAACAGCTTGAATCCGCCTTTTGCTACGCGCAGCATGTGTTTGCCCGCAGTTGCCTTGATCTCCAGCGTCTCCGCATCCTCCTTCAAGCGTATAGTGACCGTGTGTTTGTCGTCTACAAATACCTCTGCTCCGTCCGCGGTACTAGAATCCAATTCCAAAATGATGGTCCCATCTGGAGTTTGCACCTTCAATATCAATCCAGGAAGCAACCAAATCGAGGCAGCAAGCATAGCTAACCCTAACGAGCCTCCAATTCCCCATCGCCATTTTGGATTCGAAGCTCGAGGAGGAGAGTCGCTGGAGTCGCTTGACTTTGAGGATTGCTCTCCAGCAGAGTTATGTTCCGCGCCCAATTCCATAACAATGGATTCCAGTATCTCTACGACCTCTTGTGCTGTTCCAGCACGTCGATTTGGGTCTCGTTGGAGCAATCGCATGACAATCGCATCAAGCTTTCTAGGCAAGCTAGGGACGATTTCTCGCAATGGTATTGGCTTGTTTTCCAGAACAGAGAGCATTACTGAGACACTGTTACGACCGACAAATGGCAAACGGCCAGAACAGATATAATACAAAACGCAACCGAGACCAAAGAGATCGCTCCGAGTGTCGGCTTTTTCACCCAAAGTTTGTTCTGGGGCCATAAACTCTGGTGTCCCGGTGATCACGCCCGTTTCTGTTAGCTGCAATTGCTCGCGGTCGTCTCGAGCCAATCCAAAATCCAGGATTTTCACTCGGATCGTATCGTTGGTCGGGCTGGAATCGCCGCTCGATCTCTCCTCCATCCAAATGTTTGAGGGCTTAATATCGCGATGGATAACCCCATGCTTATGGGCCGCGGCTAACCCCATCGCAATTTGCACACCAATTTGAACGGCTTGTTCGATTGGCAACGGCCCATCACGCCGAATCCGACCATCAAGCGATTCCCCCTTCAAAAGAGGCATGACAAGGAACGGCATGCCGCGTTCCTCTCCGACCTGATAAATCGGTACGATGTGATCATGCTCCATTGCGGCAACGGCACGTGCCTCCTGAAGGAATCGTCGACGATTCGATTCCTTGCTGAGCAGTCGCGGTTGCATTACTTTTAGTGCGACAGATCGGCCGAGTTGAGTATCTTCCGCTTCCAATACGATCCCCATTCCACCAGATCCCAGCCTGCGGAGCACGCGGTACGATCCCAAACGACCCACTTCAAAACTTGACTGTGCTGGACTAAGAAACTCCCGAACCAATTGATTAAACTCGAACTGCGAGTCGATATCTTCTGTGACAAGTTCGATACCAGTGTCAGTGAGCCGGTTGCTGTCGGTCTCTTTCTCCGTCCCCAAGTCATTCGAACTTTTCGTGTTCCTAGGTAGAAAACGGAGTCTGGTCATTAGTATCGCTACTGCTTCTTGATCCAAGGAATCAATTAAATTCTTTGCAGGCGTGCGTCGAATCGATCCAACCAAGATCTCATCATCAGGCATCCTCGCCAGTTTCGCGGTGCAAGCTGGGCAGGAAAGAACATGGTCGCAAATGGCATCTGCCTCGGTTTCGGACAACTCACCTTTTGTTAGCTGAGCAAGTTCATAGTCTTGGGGACAGAGAGAAGCGTTTGGCATAATTAATCTCGAAGAGGCACTGGCTAGGTGCGAAGTTGTTGCTCCGTACCTATGAGTCGATATGCGCTGGCCTGAAAGATCTTACAGTAAACCTTTGAGTTCCGTTCGCAACCTACGCACCACACGGCACTTGGCGACATATACGGCACCCTCTGTCATACCCAGCTCTTTAGCTACTTCGGCAGCGGACTTGTCGGTCATGATGAGTTCCCAGCATGCTTTCCACGTCGTTGGGTGGAATTCTCGTTGCATGATTTCGAAAGCTCGTGCAGTAATATGATCGCGATATTCTGCCTCCTCGAAGGCCGCAACAACATCGCGCTGTTCAATTTCGATGGGATCACCGCCCGTTAATAGGGTGATTCTTCGATGGCGAGCGCTCTCATATATCCGGTTCAAAACCACAGTCCGCAGCCACGCTCGGAAACTCTGCTCAGGATCGTATTGAAAATCTACCATTTTTTTGGCTAGAAGTACAAAGACGTCCTGTACTACATCCGCTGCTGCTTCCCGGTCGAGACCAAATTTTCGAGCCAAACTGAAGATGAAAGGGGTATAGAGCAACACGAATCGCTCCCAGGCAGGATCCTCACCTGGCCGCCTCAATCGTTCTAGCAAACTCGGAGGTGTCGTGTGCATGGCTAATCGTATTTGGCGCGTAGATCCCTAACCTTGATCATTGTAATTGCAGGTGGATACGGCGGATACTATGATTGGATCTAAGAAAAACTTGATCGATCGCTGTAAGGGCGCTGACTTTTTGCGCATATCCCATGATTAGGAGTCCAGGATATGCAGAAAAAGAATCTATTTCGTCGCCAATTGGGTGCTTCGAATTCTTGCTTGGAACGCCTTGGCCAAAAGGCGAGGATGGTCGCTATCAGAAGATTTTTTGAAACAGCCAGTTTCTTTTCGATTGGACTTTTGCCTCGAAACGAAGTCGTGAAGCCTCGTATGAGGTTTCGTCGACTTCTTTTACAAGGCATGGAGTCACTTGAATCAAGACAGATGCTGACGTCGGATTGGACCAACGTCCTTCAACCGCTCAATGTTAAGGGAGATGAATTCCAGACCGTCACTCCGCTCGATGTTTTGATGGTAATCAACGAAATCAATGCACCAAAAATTCGCGAGTCGAATTCGAGTCCGCTCCCTCCGATCGGTGCGAACGGAAAGTCGCCGCCGCCTTATGTGGATGTGGATTGCGATAACTTTGTAACTCCACTCGATGTCTTGAGAATCATCAATGCGATCAACAGCAAGGATTTTGGGACAAGCTGGCGTTTTTCGCAAACCGGGGGCGGTGCCGACGGAGGCAGTGTGACCGCCGCCGGATGTTCTCCAAAACTGCAGGAGGGTACTTCTTTTATCACATCGCTGATTTCGGATGTTGAAATACCTTCGGACGCGAACTTGCTCAGCTTTGAATACTCCTCGCTCAGCTTCGATACCTCCAGCCAGGGCAGAGCGCATGATGCTTTTGAAGCGGCTCTGTTGGATTCGTCGGGACGATCCTTGGTTACTACGTTGGGAGCGGGGCGAGATGCTTTCTTTAATGTGAGCGAAGGGCTGCCAGTTGCCAATACCAGCAACGTGACGTTGAACGCCAACAAAGTATCGTTGTCGTTGGCCGATGTATTGCCAGGGACCAAAGCTCAATTGGTGTTGCGATTGGTGAACAACGATGGAGATAAAATGACATCCGTCGTGGTTCCGTCTGTCCGCTTTGAGCATGGTGTTCCGTTGCGACCTCCTGCATCATCGTCGTCTGCTTCACCGCCACTCGGTAATTCATCGACAATAGGCGGTTCTCTGTTTGGCGGAGCAAATGGGCGGGGCGGGGCTATGTCCGAGGCCATCGCTTCGCCCGGGTCGAATGTCGTCGTTGGAAGGCCAGTTACCGACGGGAATTCGAATATTACGAATTCCGACAACGCTTCGAAGCCACCGGCAGGTCCGAGCTCAGGGCCTCCGATGCCCCCACTAGGTCCGTCCGGCCCCCAGGGGCCGTTGAATAGTCGCGGCAAGGAGTTCTGGGTCGGCTTTCCGGACAACCTATTCGAAGGCAATAATCGGCCACAAAAGGTTCTTTACATCTCCGGGGATGTTGCCACGACCGGTGTCGTCGATATCCCCGGATTGATTGACCCCGCCACGTCGCTCCCCTTCCACAGAGACTTCATCGTCAATCCTGGAGAAGTCAGTGTCGTCGAACTGCCAAGCTTGGATGTTGACGACAGCAGCAATGACAACGACACCGATTTTGATGTAGAAGCCGAACTCATTGCACGCGTTGAGCGCAGGGGAATCCACGTTGTCACGCAAGAACCAGTTGCCGTCTATGGCCTCGACCTAGCCGTCAGCACGTCCGACGCATTCTTGGCCCTGCCGGTCAATTCGCTTGGAAAGGAGTATATCAATCTCGGATACGAAAACACGTACGCCTCCATCAGCCATGTCGAGGGAACTCAGTTCTTAGTCGTAGCGACCGAAGACAATACCCAGGTAACGCTGGCACCTGGACAGTATTCGGGTGCAACCGTCGACAGCGATGCTAAGATTTTGCGTCCCAATGGAACGACCGAATTCGTGCTCGGTAATACCGCTGGGCGAGACATTGGCCCGTTCGTGACAGATATGGCCGGGACAGGTTCATTGGTCGTCAAGCCTCCCTTTGACGGTTACGGCGGTAACTACAAATTCGAGCTGATCGATGTGGCGACCGCGGCAGTGCCAGCCAATTTCGGTGAGAAACTCACGGTTAATTTCCCCACGGGCCGCGAATCGAAAGTGTTCTCTTTCGACGTCACCGCCGGACAGCGACTGTACTACGACGCAATCAATCCCAATCCGACACGTAGTGCGAGCGTTCGCATGCTCTCACCGAGCGGCGAACAGACGGAGCTGGATTCGCAAAACGATAAAGATTCTTTCGGAAATGCATTCCTGGCAATGCGATTGAATGAGTCCGGCAAATACTACATTATAATTGCAGGCGAAGAGGCGGCTGCGTTCGATTTTTCCTTTCGGTTGCTCAATATGGACGATGCGCCAAAGATCTCGCTCGGAACGGACATTAGCAGCGTATTCAATCCCGCTGGTCGAGCTGAAGTCTATCGTTTGGATGGCCAGGCTGGTCAAGTCCTTTACTATGATGGCCTCAACCAAGACCGAAATGTCCGCTTCAATGTTTATGGTCCCGGTGGCCAGCAAGTCTTTACCAATACGGCGTCAGACGATCTCGTTTTTACATTGCCTGAGACCAGTACCTATTTTGTCGTTCTCGATAGCGCCTCCTTCACGACTTCCTCCTCCAAATTTCAACTCATTGACCTGAAGTCCGCTCCCACCTTCCCTTTGGCCACTTCGACTACTGTAAACTTCTCGGAGGGGCGAACCATGGCTTACCGATTCACCGGTTCTGCAGCCCAAACGTTTAACCTCGACACTCAAAGTACTTCCAACCCCTTTCGTACTCTCTACAGTCTTCGAGACGCGGCTGGCAATGAAGTAGTAGCTATACCCGGTTATGTTAACACTTATTCCGTCAAGCTATTGACTACTGGTGAATACTATTTGTTCGTTGGCGGCGTGTCCGTAGGTGACGTTGGCGCGGTGACTCTTACCGCGAGCGTCGTCGCCGACCCGGTAGTCGCCAAGAGTGGTTTCAACACGCTTCAAACGCTTTCGATCGCACCAGGTGGCAGTGCTTCGTATCAGTTCTCGGCACCTGCTGGGACGCGATTTCTGGTCGACGGACACGACCTCGTCAGTGAAAATTTGGATATTGGAATCAACGCACCTGACGGGAAGCGGCTCTACACTATCGGAGAACTAATAGACATAACGCGATTCGGTGAGGCTTTTTTACCTCAGTCGGGGACTTACAACCTGACACTTCGGGGCAACACTGCCACCGATGCTGGCAGTTATACTTTTCGTGTTCTCGACCTCGATACGTTTGGTACGCCGCTTCAATTCAACTCCACCGTAAATTATGATCTTCCCATAGGTCGCGAATCGACGGTCTACACCTTTGACGCGACGGCCGGCGATCAGTTGAGCTTCGACGGCAGGTCTGGCTCATTTTCATTTGCCATTTTCGACCCCTTTTTGCAAAGAACGTTTGATAAAGGAATCTTCGGTGCGACGACTGACGCCGATGGCATTTTCCGCATCCTCCGGACTGGACGTTATTACATCATTTTACACGGCGTACAGAACGTTGCCACGAATTTCAGCTTTCAGATTCAAAACTTGTCGGTAGCTCCCACCTTGCAACTAGGTGTCGAAGCAACCGGTGTGTTGTCCGGAAACAGTCAATTCGTCTATCGTATGGCACTTACTGCGGGGCAGCGCATCCGAGTCGATAGCCTGGAGAATGACTCCGATGAGGTCGACTTGAGAATAGTTAATTCCGGCGGTAGAGTACTCTTCGACGATAATTTTACGAATAATGACTCAGGACCTCCTGGTCCCTATCCACTCTTGATCGTGCCTGAGGCGGGTAACTATTTCGTTTTCCTTCGAAGTCGTCAGGCAACCGATGCAGACTTTCGCTTTCGCATCGACGATCTGGCAACTGCCCCGCAATTGACATTCGATACCGACTTGGAAGTTGTGCTCAATCCCGGACGCGCCGCTCAAGTATTTCGAATCGAAGCCACGGCCGGTGAAACCATTTTAATGGATAGCCTTAATACGCTTCAGCAACCTACCGGTTGGGAAATTAGGGGGCCGGTCAATCAACTTCTTGGTGACCAAAACGCTCAATTCGATTTCTCGGCCACCATTCTCAGATCTGGAACCCACTATCTAACGCTTTACGGTCGACAGGATAGTGGTCCGGCCACCATCCGTTTTCGAGCAACTCGGACTCCTGGTCCGGTCGTACCACTGACTGGGTTCAACACGGCGGTGAACCTGGACGTGGGTCTGTATGGAACGAAAACGTACTCGTTCAGCGCGCCAACAGGCCGACTAGTCTATCTAAACGTACTGCGATCCCAATTTGCCATCCCAACGCAAACGGTGACGCTCAACCAAGGTGAGACGTATCTATTGCGAGATTTGGCCGACGGTGGATTCGGAAAGGGGCCAGACCTGACCGGTTCAATCATTACCAGTACCAAACCCGTGGCCGTCTTCGGAGGAAACCGCGCAACCTTTATACCCAACCAGTTCTTCGCCGCCGATCACTTGGTCGAGCAACTTCCACCCACGAACACTTGGGGCCGCGAGTTCGTGACGATGCCCCTTTCGACGGGTTCGACGCGAGGAGATCGATTCCGCTTTTTGGCTCAAGCGGACAATACCGAATTGACCGTCAATGGAACAGTTGTTGCGACTTTGAATCGCGGACAGTTCCATGAACAGGCTCTCGTTGGTCCCGGTCACATCGTTTCCAGCAAACCGATCTTGGTCGCCCAGTATGCGCACTCTCAGAATTACTACAGAACCGACCCAGGTGGAAACCCGAATTTCCAAGGCGATCCGCTGATGATGATCGTTCCACCGTTTGAGCAATTCCTTGCCAACTATACGGTATCAACACCTGTTGCAAGTTCGATCCTGAATGCTCAACGCTTCGACCGCAATTTTCTAAACATCGTGGCTCCTGCCGAAGCGGTTGGACTCATCGAAGTCAATGGAGCCGCGGTCGCTGCAAACAAGTTCGTCGCCATTGGCACCAGTGGCTTCTTCGGTGCCCAAGTGCCAATCGCACTTGGTACCTATCAACTCGCAGGTCCGTTACCCTTTGGTGCCTTCGTTTACGGCTTCGGTTCGTTTGATTCGTATGGCTATGTAGGCGGTCAAGCGTTATCGCCGGTCGCAACCGTTAGCTCCGTCGTGCTTACGCCCGCTACTGCAAATCCTCAGATCGGTAATTCGCTTAATTTGACCGCACGCGTCGCAGATGTTTCCGGAACACCGTTGCAAGGCATCCGCGTCGACTTTGAAGTCGCCGGAGTCAATCCGCAGCAAGGGTTCGGATTCTCCGACTCCGATGGCTTGGCTCAGTTCAGTTACATCGGCGCGAGAGATGGCCGTGACATTGTGACCGCTTCGGTCGGTCAACTGCTAGATGATTCCATCATCGACTGGCGAACTGGCGCAGCAGCCCCTCAGGTTTTCGTAGCTGCTCCGCTCAATGGCAGCTCGGTCGCGGCTGGGACCACACTGGTTGCAACTGGGCTGGCTATTGCCGATTTTCCGTTGGCCACCTTGGATTTAGTGACGGTTAACGGCGTTCCGCTAACGAGCGTGGATGCGGCTGGCAACTTCTTTGTCCAACTGTTTGTCGGTCCAGGCGAGAATGAATTCGAATTCTCTGCCATCGATTCCAACGGCAATACCGGATCACAAGTTATTATCATCAGCGGTACTCAGCGTGACACTTCCAAGGTTGATTTCAGCAAGTTTGCTGACGTTTCCGGGAGTTTTCATCAAACGTATGCAAGATCGTCGTTCAATCAATCGAAACGCTCGTTCCTAGCGGAAACCGCCATCGAAAACATCGGCCAGTTTCCAGCCGACATCCCATTGCTAGTTGGCATCACCAACATCAGTGACCCGATGATTTTGGTCCGCGATGCAGATGGTCAAACACCAGACGGTATCCCCTACTACGATTTCACCGGACTAGTCACCGGCGGATCACTCATTCCTCGAAGCAAGACAGGCTTTTTGACGGCCGAGTTCTACAATCCCAACAAGACCCAGTTTACTTACGATTTGGTCTTCTATGGAAAACTCAATGAACCGCCCCAGATCCAAAGTTTGCCACCCACCGAAGCCGACCTGAATCGCGAGTACCGTTATGATGTGGTTGCCATCGACCCGAACGACGACGCGATCACGTTCGAATTGGCCGAAGCCCCCTCGGGCATGACAATCAACAGCGCCAACGGGCAAATTCGTTGGAAGCCAACCAATAGTGACGCTGGTTTGCATACCGTTGACATTCGCGTGTCGGATTCGCGATTGGGGGTTAGTACACAGCGGTTTACTTTGTCGGCTCAACCGGCGCCCGCCAACCGAACACCCGTTTTCACTTCATTTCCGGTGTCAGTGGCTGATGTGGGGAAATCTTATCCGTATACGGCTCAAGCGGTCGACGCGGACGGTGATGTGCTCGGCTATCGGCTAGTCACCGCGCCCATTGGCATGACGATGAATGCCGCAAGTGGCGCGATTCAATGGAGTCCGAACCCGCAGCAACTGGGTGCCCAACCCGTAGTGATCGAAGTGAGCGACTCACGCGGTGGTTCGGCAGAGCAGTCTTTTTCATTGCTAGTTCTTTCGCCTGCCGATAACGCGGCGCCGGTGATTGTCAGCTCGCCCCCGACCGCGATCAAACTGAGCGGACTCACCTATCAAGTGATTGCGTTAGATGCTGACAACGAGACACTGACTTATCGATTAACCGACGCACCCTCAGGCATGACTATTAGTCCAACCGGATTAATCAACTGGACTCCTACCTCAGGCCAATTCGGGCCACACCAGGTAGCAATCGAAGTACTCGATACGCGCGGCGGTCGGGATTCACAGAGCTTTACCCTAGCCGTATTCGACAATCAAGATCCGGTGATTACCGGCCAACCGATCACCACGGCGCAAGTAAACACGGCGTATTCGTACCAGGTGAAAGTGACCGATTCGATCGATGACCTTTTGTCGTTCAAGTTGATGGACGCGCCCGTAGGGATAACGATCAACGCTTCATCGGGGTTGATTAATTGGGATGTGACTAAATCGGCATACGAGCAAGAGCCGGTGACCGTTGGCGTTTTTGACGGTCGCGGCGGCATGGCCACGCAGCAGTTTATCATTGTGGTCTCTGGCGGGCAGAGTCAAGCATTCAACATCACTCCGATTTTCGTCAGTACGCCACCGTCGGTGGCTTCGGTCGGGACAACACTCTACTACCACGTTCAAGCTCGCGATCCCGATGGTGATTCTCTCACGTTTGATCTGCCTTTGGGCCCACACGGGATGGTAATCGATGCCGCGACCGGGCTGCTTGGTTGGTTGCCACAATTGAATCAAGCGGGCATGCAGCAAGTCGTTATTCGTGTTAACGATGGCAAGGGTGGCATTTGGTTACAGTCGTTCCAAATCGATGTGGACGCTTCCAACACGGCACCGGTCATCACTACGTTGCCAATTACGAAGGCTTCGGTCGGCAATCCGTGGGAGTATCGATTGCATGTGCAAGATGCCGATGGCGATCCATTGATGTTTGAACTTGTGGCACCGGTATCTGGCATGACCTTAACGCCATTGAGCAACGCGGACGCCAATGCTGTGCTACGCTTTACCCCAACAGTTGCAGGCTCGGTTGATGTTATTCTAGCCGCCAACGATAGTCGGGGAGGCCGATTCGAACAGCGCTTCGCAGTACAAGTCACAGCCACGACCGCCAACATCGCGCCAATCATTCATACGGTTCCTCGGTTAACGATTCCTGGGGGTCAGACTTGGGTTTACCTAGTCTCGGCCGACGATCCCAACGGCGATCCGGTCACGCTCAGTTTACCTACAGCCCCCGCTGGTATGACGTTCGATGCGGAGCAACGGTTGGTTAGCTGGACTCCGACGCTTTCGCAACTTGGTTCGCACGCCATCGTGTTGACTTGTACAGACGGTCGTGGCGGCAGCGTTTCGCAGAGCGTGACGCTCCAAGTCGTTTCGAATTCCGAAAATGCTACACCACGTATAGTTTCGCCGCCGTCCGCATTCCGAGCGACAGTCGGCGAGTTTTTTAGATACGATTTGAAAGCGGCGGATGACGATAACGATCCGATGGAGTGGACGCTGATCGAAGCACCACATGGTGCGTCATTGGATCGCCGTTATGGCACGTTGCGCTGGACACCGACTCTCGACCAGCTTGGCTTACAGAGATTTGTGGTTTCCGCCAAGGATCCGATGGGTCTCGAAGTCTTGCAAAGTTTTTCGTTGAATGTTTCTGGCGCCAACCTTGGGCCGTCGATCCTATCGCGTGCTCCCAGTGAAGCGGTTGCTAATGATCGCTACGTGTATGGAGTTCGCGCGGTTGATCCAGAGAACGATCCTTTGGTCTATGCGATTACGGGCGGTCCAACGGGCATGACCATTGATGCCGCGAGGGGCATTATTAGGTGGATACCGACTTTGGGTCAACTTGGTACCGCCAGCGCGACGGTTGAAGTCACCGATTCGCGTGGCAACAAGTCGACACAGAATTTTCAGATCAACGTGTCGCAGGTGGTTCGAAATCATGAGCCGATCATCACTTCGCGGGCCATCTTCCGAGCTCGAGTTGATGCACTGTACCAGTACGACGTCAATGCGATCGACCCGGAAGGGGATAGCATCGCGTATTCACTCGTGTCCGCTCCAGTAGGCATGCAGATCGACCCAGCCAGTGGGCTCATTACTTGGACGCCAAGTGTTTCGCAAGCTGGTAGCCACTTGGTTCAAGTTGCTGCACAAGATAGTGCCGGTGGACGCAGTATCCAGCGATTTGCAGTCTTAGCCCGAGTCAATCAAGTACCCGCCATTACCTCGCAAGCGGTGACCAGCGTCGCGCTGGGCGAAGCCTACCAATACGATCTGCAAGTCACCGACCCAGAGGGGGATGCACTCAGCTATTCTTTGGTCACCGGACCGACTGGAATGACGATGGATGGGCTGGGGCGAGTTCTATGGCAAACGGCACCGGGCGTCCCAGCGACCAACCAAGTTGCACTGCGAGTGACCGATTCTTATGGCGCGGTAGCCACGCAACTTTTTGTACTAGCCGTTACACCCGATACGACAGCCCCACGGGTTGAATTGCGGCTCAGCGCTAATCCAGTTGCCTTGGGACAGAATACGGTCGTTGTCGTGCAAGCTAGCGACAACGTTGGGGTCGTCGATGTGCGGTTAACCATGAATAGCCAACCGTTGGTGCTGGATGCAAATCATTCGATCACATTGCGAGGCGACGTCGCAGGTCTCTATGCGCTCAAGGCCACGGCCCGCGATGCATCAGGAAACGAAGGGAGTTCTTCGGCCAGCATGCGAGTCTTTGACCCAGCAGATACCCAGGGCCCAACGATTCGATTAACTTCGCCTCAACCAAACTCCACTATCACGAAGCTAACCGATATCGTCGGATCGATCACCGACGACAACCTGCAGTTCTATCGCATCGACGTTGGTCGCGCGGACCTAGTGGATGCCAATCGACCAGAAGAGAACGATCCGGACTATAGGACTCTGGTTACAAGCAACGTGAATGCAGTTGACAAAGTGTTGGCAACATTTGACCCGACGACGCTCATCAACGACGACTACGTCATTCGCATTATTGCCAAGGACTTGAGCGGCAATGTCTCGGCCAAGACCGCGCCACTGAGCCTTGACGGTCAATTGAAGTTAGGTGAATTGAAGCTCGACTTCACCGACTTGAGCGTCGCAGTAGCAGGTATCCCAATCACCATTACTAGATCGTATGACAGTCGCAATGCCAACGAGCAAGGGGACTTTGGCTATGGCTGGTCGTTGTCTGTTCAAGATGCTCAGATTCGCGAAACGATTCCGGTAAATCCGTTGGAAGAGCAAGGCTTGTACTTCGCCGCGACGCCATTTCAAGAAGGGACGAAGGTTTACTTGACCAACCCCGAAGGCCGCCGAGTTGGCTTCACGTTTAAACCTCAACGTCAATTCAGTCTCTTTGGCGGCGGCTCCTATTCACCGAAGTTCGTGCCAGATCCTGGCGTGACGGACCAATTAGACGTGGGGTCGGTACCGTTGCGAAATATAAACGGATCGTTCTTCAGTAGCTTCTTCGGCGACCCCTTCAATCCGAGCGCGTATCGGCTTACGACGAGGTTTGGTGTCGTCTACGAATATGGCCAGTTCGATGGCCTTGCAAATGTTTTGGACCGCAGCGGTAATCGGCTCGATTTCCGCTCCGACGGAATCTTCAGTTCCACAGGCCCTTCCGTTCAATTCATTCGGGATCCACAGGGCAGAATTGACCGAATCGTCGATCCAGCGGGCAACAGCATCGTTTATGGCTATAGCGCCGCAGGTGATCTGCTATCTATCAAAGATCAAGAGGGACTGACGACCACCAACTCTTATTTGCCCCAGCCGCCGCATTTTCTAGGAACGATCGTAGATCCACGCGGTAAACTTGCTTTCAAAACGCAATTCGACGCTCAAGGCCGACTCTCTTCCAGTACCGACGCAGTTGGAAACGCGGTCAGGAACAACTATGATCCTGTCACTCTGACAGAGACAAACGTCGACGGTACAGGATTCTCGACCAAGACGACATTCGACAATCGAGGAAACGCGATCTCCGTGACAGACCCGCTGGGCGTCGTCCGCAGCTTAACATACGATGCCTCGAGCAATGTACTCAGTGCCACGGACCCGCTAGGATTCAAAGTCACTCGAGTCTTTGACAGCCGAGGCAATATCGTGAGCATGACCGATCCGTTAGGAAATACAAACAGAGTCACGTTTGCTGCCGACAACCAAATCAGCACGGCAACCGATGCGATGGGCCACACCGGCACCCTCGTCTATAACGAGAAAGGTCGACTCACCCAGTTTGTCAACGCAGAAGGCAATAGCAGCTTTTACAAATACGACGACAAGGGACGTTCCACCAGCTTTATCGATAACCTCGGTGCCGAAACAAAGTATGAATACGCGTCCGGACCGAGACCGACCAAAGTTATTTTTGCAGACGGAAAGACGAATCTGTTTGAGTACGATCCGCTTAACCGAATCACACGCGAAGTTGACGAACATGGCAATGAAACCATCTACACCTACGATGCGACCGGACGTCCTCTGACAACGAAAGATCCATTAGGTGGACTGACTCAGATAAAATACGCCGGCCCAAATCTTGAGAGAATCATCAATGCTGCAGGTGGGGTCAGCCGATTCGAGTACGACGACGCAAGGCGTAGAACCAAAGAGATCGATGCCAATGGAGGCGTGGTCCTTAACCAATACAACGCCAACAATCAGCTTGCAAAACGAACCGATCCGCTTGGTAACGCGATGCAGTACGCCTATCGCGCGGATGGCCGAGTCGCCTCGGTGACCGATGCACTTGGGCACGTAACACTCTACGGTTACGACGCGACTGGAAATCGCACCAGTGTTACCGATGCCAACGGCCGCGTGTGGCGGTACGAGTACGATGGAATGGGCCGCGTCGTGAAGAAGATCGACGCCCTTGGAGCGGTCGAATCGTACGACTATGACGCGGTCGGCAATTTGAGAAAACAGACCAACCGCAATGGTGGAGGGAATCGCTACGAATACGATTCGCTAGGTCGATTGGTCCGTCTAATCGATGCAGCCGGCGCAGTAACATCGACGCAGTACGATGCATCTGGCAAGATCGCAAGTGTCGCAGATCCGTTGGGCAATACCACGCGATTTACGTACGGCGCTCGTGGACGACTTGAAGTCTCAGTCGACGCGGCCGGAGGAAGAAATACGTTCGCTTATGATGCGGGCGGAAATGTTATTTCCCGAACCAACGAGCTCGACCAAACGACCCGTTTTGAATACGATGCAATGAACCACTTGACCAAGCAGATAGATCCGCTTGGGAACGTATCTTCCTTTACCTACGATGCCTTGGGAAATACGAAGACCGCCACGGATCCACTTGGACGAACGTCGGCATTCACAGTAGATGCACGGAACCAGTTGCTTAGCACGATCGATCCGGCTGGCAATGTCACACGCTTTGGCTATAACGCCGCTGGAATTCGAACAACCGTTACCGATCCCTTGGGTCAAGTCACCAACTTCCAATACGATGCTGCCAATAGGCTGGTTAGCCGCACCGACCCCTTAGGGAATGTTGCTAGGATGTCCTATGACGCAGTCGGGAATCTTACGCAAACCATTGACCGCAACGGACGGACCCATGCGTACGTTTACGACGCCGACAACCGATTGCTTCGAGAAGATTGGGTAGGAGCTGGCGGAGGCGTGATCCATTCGATCGCTTCGGGGTATGACGCCGATGGAAACCTGACCTCTGCTTCAGATTCGGATAGTTCCTACCACTACGCGTACGACGCGAATAGCCGTGTTACTTCGGTCGACAATTTGGGTACGCCCAATCTGCCGCGTGTCATTTTGAATTATAGCTTCGATGCGATGGGTAATCGTCTTTCAGTCTCTGACAACTTTGGGGTTAAGGTCAATTCCACTTTCGATGTCCGCAACCTATTGTCGAGCGAATCCTGGAGTGGACCGGGAATCAATCCCGTGCGAGTGAATTTCCAATACGATGCGACGCGCCAGCGAACCGAGCTGAATCGCTATACGGATCTTGCGGGGACAACCTCGGCAGGAAGGACGCTTCAGAGCTTCGACGCAGCCGGAAGGTTATCTCGTCTCTCTCACATTAACTCCGCAGCCGGTGTCTTGGCGGAGTACGTCTACGCCTATGACAAAGCATCCCAACTGATCGGTGAAACCGTTACTGGTTTGACGGATCAATACACTTATGACTCAGCGGGCCAACTCAAATCAGCCGACTACTCGGCTCGAGACGACGAGGCGTTCAGTTACGACGCGGCAGGAAATCGCACGACGAACGGCATAGTCGTCGGCCCTAATAATCACATTCAGTCGGATAGTCAGTTTGCATACGCTTATGACAAGGAAGGCAACCTCGTCCAAAAGACGAACAGCGCGACCCAGGCAGTTACTAAATACAGCTACGATTTCCGAAATCGGCTTACTGCAGTCGAAGATTTTAGCTCGACTGGCACGTCGCTCGCTCAAGTCCGTTACACCTACGACGTGTTCGATCGTCGAATTGCCACTACCTTCGGTGGCACGACTAAATACACGGGATATGACCGCGATCGCGTTTGGGCCGATTTTGATTCCAGTGGGTTAGTGCTCACTCGCTATCTATTCGGCCCCAACGTGGACGAGTTGATTGCTCGACAGCGTCCCACCGAAGGGATCGTTTGGTATTTGCCGGACCGACTTGGAAGCGTACGTGATTTGGTAAACTCGGCTGGCGCTGTCGTCGATCACGTGGATTACAACGCGTTTGGTGCGGTAGTCGCGGAGACCCATCCCAGCGTCGGGGACCGTTTTAAGTACACTGGGCGTGAGTATGACTCAGAGACAGGACTGTACAATTACCGAGCACGATACTATATGCCAACGCTTGGCATTTTCATGTCGGAAGATCCCTTGGGTTTCTGTGCTGGCGACGCAAACTTGCGGCGGTATGTTGCCAATCGCCCAACAGGGGCTACCGATCCTAGTGGGATGCAAGCCATCGCGGATTTCGGAGGTCTAATTGCGTCCCAGATTGAAGTGCTGACAACGTTGCTCGAGTTCGGAGGCGATGATCCTTATAGTTTCCGAGTAGGAGGAAAGGGCGGGCAAATTGGTGCCGGCTTGAGTGGCGACTTCTCATTAACCGGGCCGTTGGGCGGAGGAATTGAGGGAAACCTCAACTTAACAGATCCTAGTAAGAGTGGACCGCAACTCAACATCGGTGACGCGGTGTTCAACAACGGCGACGAAGGCATTGCGAATAAGGCGGGTGCGAAAGCACTTAGTGCGGCAGCTAAACAAGGATTTGAACCTGACCCGAAACCTACTCCATTCCCTGCAGGTGAATTCCAGTTCTTCGTGGAATCCACGGCGTATAAAAAATCGTATTTTGACCACTTTCTTGCTAGGTTCAACGTGGCTCTTTATGGCGGAGTGGCAGAAGAGTTGAATTTGATCGCGAAGTATGCCGTGACGGACGATGCCTCGACATTGGTTCAAGTGCGAGACCAGCAAGGCATTTGGCAGGCGCATGCTTTTGCGACCCGCACCCCGACGCTTCCGAACCAAGGCAAAAATCCGTCACCGGGCGGAGATAATCCGCCGCCACCCGATGGTGGTTTCGGGTTTTCAGGCAATGGCCCTTCACCTGGGGCGGGCAATCCAGATGATGGCGATGGAGATGATGGGGATGGAAGTAGTGGAGGCGGAGGTTGCTGCGGTGGGATCTTTGTGGCTCGATCTTACTTGCCGGATGCCTATTCTCAAGTTTGGGCGGAGCCATCGACCATTCGAACGAGTTTACAACTCGAATCGGACAACAGCTGCTTGCATTTTGCGAACACTTACTTCGTATATCAAACAGTGAATCGCCAAAAGTTGAATACGAATCGTTAGTCACGTAGGTCCGTCGCTCCGCCGACGGACGTCCTCGCTGACCACGGGCCACCGCTCCCACCATCAGAATCACCCCGCCAGCCCGCAGCAAATCGCATCCGTTTGCATCGCAAAGAAAACGGAATAGTTCCTGTAAGGGTTGATGGTCTTCGCGCATATCGATGGTATCGAGTCCAAAACTTGCGAAGAAATACGCTTTTACTCAATGAACATGCAATCGGAGTATCGAAATGATTCTAAACAAACCGAGCGTTCTCAAAGATCTTATTGCCTTGGCCTTTTTACTTTCCTGCTTCTCAAGTCCTATCTATGGTGATTTTGTAACTTTAGGTAATGGGGCTGGCTCTAAGTGGGGTAATCGAGTGCATGGAACGCCAAGCGATACGATAACGTGGTCATTCATGAGTGACGGCACTACCCTCGCCGCGGGCCATCCGTTGATCGCCGATGGTGCAACTGGAGCTAGTAATATTTCTTCATTGCGAACTCTGTTTGACGGTGCCAATGGCGGTGGTAATGCCTTCAATCAGGCAATTCAAAATGCTTTTAACACTTGGGCTACTGCTGCCGCAGGGCGAATTACTTTTCAACAGGTTGCCGACAACGGTGCGCCGAGTGGCGGATCTAGCGCTGCGTCCTCCGCAATTGACATTCGTATTGGCGCGTTTCATTCCGGGGCCGGTACAAATTTCTCGTTCGTCGGTGCCGTCGGGTATGGCCCACCTGGCGACGACTTGAATTTCCCAGACGCTCTGGCAGGTGATGTCTTAATCAATCTCGATTCCCAATTCTTTCGGGCTCCTGGCAACGAGGGAGATACGTTTTACACAGGGGGTGTTTACAAGAATGATCTAGAGGGACTGGTCCTTCACGAGCTTGGGCACGCGGCAATTGGTCTGGGCCATTCCATTGACGGCACTTTCCCGGGATATGGTGACGTGATGTACAGTGCTTTTAACTACGCTACTTTTGTCAATCGACAACTGTCCTCCCAGGACATTGCAGGCTTGCAAAGCGTTTACGGGATTACGGCTGTTCCGGAGCCCAGTTCGCTATTGTTGATTTCGATCGTTACTGTTTGTCTTGCTTCGGGCTTGGTTCGGAAAAACATGACTTAAGCGTAACAGACGAGAACCAAGACGGGTACATATCACGAGTCGTAAAATCGTTATACTCGTGCTTTTCGCTCCGTACTAACTTCTCCCTGGTACAAGGTTTTTCAAATGTCGTATATTCTTGCTCTGGATCAAGGCACCACCAGCTCTCGGGCTATTCTATTCGGTCGTAATGGATCCATTGAACGGGTTGTTCAAAAAGAATTTCGGCAGATTTATCCGCAAAACGGCTGGGTCGAACACGATCCCGAGGAGATCTGGACTTCTCAATTAACCGTTGCACGACAAGCGATCTCGGAGGGTGGTGTTCGGCCATTGCAAATCGCCGCCATCGGCATTGCCAATCAACGCGAAACCACGGTTGTCTGGGATCGAGCATCCGGCAGTCCCATCTACAACGCCATCGTTTGGTAGGACCGCCGTACTGCCGACGTTTGCGATCGATTGCGGCAATCGGGCCACTCCGAGCTGATTCAAAGGAAAACGGGACTGGTTATTGACGCGTATTTCTCGGGCACCAAGATCCAATGGATTTTAGACAATGTGTCGGGCGCTCGAGCCAAAGCCGAACGTGGGGAACTGGCTTGTGGCACAATCGATACTTGGTTGTTGTGGAAATTATCCATGGGCCAGCTACATATTACCGACCCCACGAATGCCTCGCGAACCATGCTGTTTCAATTGGCGACGGGTGATTGGGACGATGAATTGCTGGCGCTGTTTAATGTTCCTCGCTCCATGTTGCCCGGCATTCGTTCGAGCAGTGAAGTTTACGGTGAGACCGCAACCGGCATTTTTGATCGAAGCATCCCGATCGCAGGCATGGCGGGTGATCAACAAGCAGCCTTGTTCGGTCAAAACTGCTCGCGTCATGGAATGGCCAAAAACACTTATGGCACAGGATGTTTCATGTTGATGAACGTGGGCGACAAGCCACAGATTTCAAAGAATCGGCTCTTGGCTACGTTGGCTTGGAAAATCGGACCGAATGCGCCGTCGCAGTTTGCCTTGGAAGGGAGTGTCTTCATCGCAGGTGCTGCCGTCCAATGGCTTCGTGATGGATTAGGAATCATTCAGTCCTCCAGCGAAGTGGAGTCGCTGGCAGCAAGCGTTCCCGACAGTGGTGGCATCTTTCTGGTACCCGCCTTTGCGGGACTCGGAGCGCCGCATTGGGATGCGTATGCTCGTGGTACCATACTCGGCATCACGCGAGGAACCACCAAGGGTCACATTGCCCGGGCAGCCCTCGAAGGGATCGCGTTTCAAGTTGCGGACGTCCTGGATGCCATGCAACAAGACTCAGGCATTGGTATCAACCAGTTGCGCGTCGATGGTGGTGCCGCTGCCAATAATTTGCTGATGCAATTCCAAGCCGATATTCTTCAAGCGCCAGTAGTACGACCGAAGATCATCGAAACCACTGCATTGGGAGCCGCATTCCTGGCCGGTCTGGCCGTCGGGTTTTGGAAAGACCATTCTGACATCGAGTCGATTTGGCAATCCGATCGTGTCTTCGAACCCGAGATGAAACCGAGTGAAGTGGCCCACCGTCGGCATCGTTGGAAACAAGCCCTTGAGCGTTCCATGGAATGGGAACAATAGTTGAATGTCTAGAAGGCACCATCGCGACGATCATCTTGCAGCCGCATTGAATCGCACTGAGCCTTGGGACCTCATCATTATCGGCGGCGGTGCCTCAGGCGTCGGCGCTGCCTTGGATGCCGCGGTTCGCGGGTTATCGGTCGTTCTGCTCGAAGCTTCCGATTTTGGCAAAGGCACATCCAGTCGCTCGACAAAATTGATACATGGTGGCGTTCGCTACTTGAGGCAAGGCAATGTCTCGCTCGTTCGAGAATCGCTTCGTGAACGCAGTAGACTCCTCAGCAACGCACCGCATCTCGTCCATCCACTTGAGTTTATCCTGCCGTGTCGCAATCTTATCGAGACTGCATTCTACGGGATTGGAATGAAACTCTACGATTGGCTTGGACAAGGTCGCGGTTTTCACCGATCAACGACTCTTTCGAAGAGCAAGGTTCTCTCGAAGCTGCCAGCCCTGTCGCCGTCAAACTTAAGTGCTGGAATTTCCTATCGCGACGGCCAATTTGATGATTCTCGGATGTTGATCAATATGGTCCAGACCGCGGCCGAACAAGGAGCCAACTTGATCAACGGTGCGCGTGTTTTGGAATTAACCAGAAACCACGGGACTCGACTCGATGGTCTATCATTTCGCGATGAGGAAACTGGAGATGTGCATCAGCTCCAAGCCAAATGCATTATCAATGCAACAGGTCCTTTTTGCGATTCGATTCGCAAATTGGACCGACCCGATGCCAAACCGCTCGTGGCGGCCAGCCAAGGAATCCATCTTGTCCTGCCCCAAGTTTTCTTCCCAGGCGATACAGCTCTCATCGTGCCAAAGACTCGAGACGGTCGAGTGATGTTTATCATTCCATGGCACGATCACGTTCTGCTCGGCACTACCGATACCTTGGTTCCGAATGCGACCGAAGAGCCAAAGGCCCTCGATGGCGAGATCGAATTCTTGTTGGATACCGCCGCCGAGTACTTGCTGCACAGGCCAAGTCGCGATGACTGTTTAAGCGTATTCGCAGGGATTCGGCCGCTCGTAACTGGCGATCCAGGTAAGTCGACGGCTACGCTTTCGCGAGACCACACCATCGAGATTTCGACTTCAGGCTTGCTAACCATTACTGGCGGGAAATGGACCACCTACCGTCAGATGGCCGAGGATTGCATCGATCGGGCAATCGAATCGTCCGGTTTTACTAGTCGACCTTCAAAGACTCATGAACTGAGACTGCATGGTTGCCCACTGGACAGCACTGTTCCAACTTCTACTCGTTATCAGTCCTACGGGACCGACGCACCTTTGATCGAAAAAATGATTCAGGGAGAGGCTGAACTCGGAAAACAGTTACACCCGGATCTGCCGATTCGTGCAGCCGAAGTTGTTTGGGCTGTTCGTTACGAGTGGGCGAGAACCGTGGAAGATGTTCTCGCGCGACGCACTCGCGCTCTATTCCTCAATGCCCGCGCCGCGATTGCCATGGCTCCCGAGGTTGCAAGATGGATGGCAAAGGAATTGAACCGCGACGCGACTTGGCAGTCAACCCAAATCAATTCCTTTGAACAGGTCGCAAAGAACTATGTACCCTAGTGGAGCTCGGCTCTCCGTGCCGAAGTGTAGCTCGGCTCCCCTAGGTTGTGATTTTATTATTGTCGCCTTTCGCTCCGCGAAAGTTCGCCGTGTTAACACACTTTTGCGGAGCAAAAGGCGACAAACTTCTGCACCTTGCGAGTAAACTCACAGCCTATCCTTGCCGAGAATCCCGCTTCCGAATGCCGCGCCCAGATGGCCTGAAAGCTCTACGCCACTCATAGATCTCGCGACTTCTGCTACGATACTACTATACGTTTTTCTTGGCTGCTATTCCTTTTTTCTCTGCTGCTCGCCTAAGGCCTAAATTCTATGAATCCTTTCGTTGCTGAATTTCTAGGAACGATGATCTTGATTATCTTGGGAAACGGTGTGGTCGCCAACGTCGTACTCGCCAAGACCAAAGGCCACGGTGGCGGCTGGATCGTAATCACGGCTGGTTGGGGGATCGCGGTTTTTGTTGGAGCTCTTTGCAGTGCCAAGGCCAGTGGTGCCCACCTCAATCCCGCACTTACCTTGGGATTGCTCGCCGTCGGAGAGGTTACGGCAACCAAGGCAATCGGATTTATCATCGCCCAAATGTTGGGTGCCATGGTCGGCGCATCGATCGTCTTTGCTTTTTATCGGGCACACTTCCTGGCCACCAACAACGCCGACGACAAGCTCGCATGTTTTTGTACTTCGCCTAACATCCGTGGTGCCATGCAATCGCTGTTCTGCGAAGCGATCGGGACTTTTGTGCTGGTACTGGCAATTCTTCTAAACGAAGCAGCCACCTTGGAAAATATGATTGGCAATGACACCACCAAACCGCCACTGCTTGGTCTTGGTTCGTTGGGTCTCGTACCAGTTGCATTATTGGTATTCGGAATCGGCCTTTCGTTGGGCGGAACGACGGGCTATGCAATCAATCCTGCTCGCGATCTCGGGCCACGATTGATGCACTTCTTGTTGCCAATTCCAGGAAAACGGGACAGCGATTGGGAATACGCTTGGATCCCGGTAGTCGGCCCCATCCTAGGAGCATTGGTCGCCGCAGGCGTGTTTTTGATTGCGACTTAGTTTCTTTTTGGAGTGCTGGGATTCATCCCAGCTTTAAGATCACGCTGCAGCGACGGAGTGTAGGAGTGCTGGCGTGTAGGAGTGCTGGAGTGTAGGAAAGTTGGAAAGTTGGAGTTTAATTCCATTTTGCGATTTGATTCGCGTTATTAGGCCAGCGGCAGCATTGATCATACCGGGAGGGAGAGGCTCCTGCCGAACCAACGCCAAACTCGGCTGGAGCCTCGCTCTCCCATGGAGACCCATGGCAGGCAGTTATTACTCTGCCGCTCGCCTTAGCGGACAAATCCAGGTGTGCTTTGATGCCCGCCAATCAGGCGAATAGCGCGAATCCGATTGGAGTTGACCGTCCATTCCCAACTCTTCGTTATTGATGGCTGTGTTAAACTAGAAGCGGTTGCTGAAACTCGTGAGATTTCAAGCATATGCCCCATCGCTCGCCCAAGAACAAGAGAATCGCGAATGAGAATCCCTAATGTCCTTTTTTGTTTCTTGCTCGTTCTCGATTTCCTGTTTTCTTTTAGTTCAGCAAACGACTCAAGACTTTGCGGACAGGAGCCAATCGAAAGGTTCGACCTTTTGCTTAAGGGTGGATCCGTTCTCGACGGCAGTGGCAGCGAACCGATGGTCGTGGACATAGGTATCAAGGCAGGCTTGATTGTTTCACTGGGGCAGTTGTCGAGCGACGCGGATACGATCATTGACTGCACAGGCCTAGTCGTCTGTCCAGGTTTTATCGATCTGCACACGCACAGTGATTCAGCCATTCTAGACCCCAAGACCAGAGGCAATGTTAACTACTTAATGCAGGGGTGCACTACCGTCGTGACAGGCAATTGTGGCAGTGGCCCAGTCGATGTCGGTACCTATCTCCGCAAAATTGACGAGCACGGGGCCGGGACGCACGTTGCCCATCTTTTGCCGCACGGCAATCTGCGCGATCAAGCCATGGGAAAAGAGCGCCGCGAACCAACGCACCAAGAACTTGAAAAGATGCGCACTTTGGCCGAACAAGCCATGAACGAGGGCGCGTACGGAATGTCCACCGGGTTAATTTATGTGCCGAGCATGTTTTCCAAGACCGACGAATTGATCGAGATCGCCAAGGTGGTTGGGCGTCACAATGGGATCTACGCAAGCCACATACGGGACGAAGGAACTGGCTTGTTGGATAGCTTGCAAGAAATATTGAAGATTGGCAAAGAAGCGTCGTTACCGGTCCACGTTTCTCACCTCAAGGCCAGTGGCAAGAAAGCCTGGGGAAGCTTGCACCTTGGCGTTCGCATGATTGAACAAGCCCGTGCCGCGGGACAAACGGTAACTGCCGATCAGTATCCCTACGCCGCATCGAGCACTTCACTCGAGGCCACGCTTTTGCCCAGTTGGGCTCGTGAAGGTGGACGCTCGGAACTTACACAACGATTGGCTGCACCGGAGACTTTCGCAAAGGTCAAATCGGATGTTGCGGACAAACTAAAGACATCGAGCAAGATCCTGATCTCATCGTACAAACCACGTCGCGATTGGGTCGGAAAGACACTCGACCAAATTGCAGCAGCAGAGAATCGGGAAACGTCGGATATTGTTCTCGAAATGGAAAGCAAGGGTGGGGCAAGCGTCGTGAACTTCAGCATGGACGAAGAGGACGTTCGGATGGCCATGCACTTGCCTTGGGTTGCAACAGCAAGCGATGGCGGTGCAAAAATCCCCTCCGCCGATCGGCCTCATCCTCGCTCCTTCGGTACCTTTCCACGCAAGATTGGTCGTTATGCACAAGAACTCAAAATCCTATCGCTTGCATCGGCCGTGAGGAGTGCATCGGGATTGCCGGCGGATATACTCGGGCTGACCGATCGAGGGTACCTGCGACCAGGCATGGTGGCCGACGTCACGGTTTTCGATCCGAAGAATTTTATGGACACGGCGACTTTTGAAGAACCCTTTCATGCGCCGACTGGTTTGCGTTATGTATTCGTAGCAGGTGTCCCAGCCGTGTACGAGGGGCAGGCGACCGGCGCTCTGACTGGAACTGCCCTGCGCAAAACGAAGCAGAAAGAACCTGCAGTTGTCAAGAAAAAAACGGACTCGACTGCACTACCCGCCGGTTGGGCTGCATCTCAATTGACTGAGATTGTTTTGGCTAAAAATGGCGTTAGTAATGGCTTCTCGATCGATTTCCCTAGCTACCAACGGAATCTTGTAGAACTGCCGATAGGGGTTTTTGATTCCGGCGTCGGAGGCTTGACGGTGCTTGAGACTTTGTTGACATTCGACCAGCACAACAACACTAACGGGCAACCGGGTCCCGATGGAATAGCTGATTTTGCAAACGAGCGCTTCATCTATCTTGGCGATCAAGCCAACATGCCCTATGGCAACTATTCGGCCGCAAACAAAGAAGACTTTCTGCGTGAGTTGATCATGAAGGATGCGATTTTTCTTTTAGGCAATCGCTATTGGCCAAGCACAAATGCAAAAGCACCGGCCTTCGACAAACCCGCGGTGAAGGCCATTGTTATCGCCTGCAATACCGCAACGGCTTATGGGCTTGACGATATTCGAGCAGCCATCGATCTTTGGAAGCTGCCGGTGATGGTGGTTGGGGTGGTCGAGGCGGGTGCCGATTCCTTCGTGCAAGACTTACCCACAAATGGCGCTCCAAGCGCCGTGGCGGTCATGGCTACCCTGGGGACGTGCAGTAGCGGAGCCTATCCCAAAGCCATTGTGCGAGCAGCTGGACTGGCTGGCAAACGCAATCCCCTTGTTTGGCAACAAGGAAGCCTTGGGCTAGCAGGTGCAATCGAAGGCAATTCGGCATTCCTCAACAGCGTCCCACCAGCTTCTGAGCGTGCATCCAATCCGTCGGAATACCAAGGACCTGCTGTCGACAACTCGCGTGCACCGATCGATGTTTCGCTCGCTAACGTTTACGGATTTGAGCAGCAAGGTTTGCTTGGTGAATTGGACCGTCCGGAGACATGGCGACTCAATTCGGTCGAAAACTACGTGCGTTACGATGTCGCCACACTCGTAGAAGGATATCGGAAATCGGGCGCCAAGCAGCCACTCAAGAAAGTCATCTTAGGCTGCACCCATTTCCCGTTCGAAGCGGCTCGAATATCGCAGAGCCTAACACGATTGCGCGAATACACCGACAAATTGGGAAATCAACCGTACCGAGAACTGATAGCCGAACAAGTTACTTTGATCGATCCAGGCCTGTTGACGGCAAAACAGCTCTATCGCCAATTGTTTATCAAACGTCAGTTAGTTCGCGGTGACTCCAGACGACCTCCACACGTCGAGCGAATCTATCTTTCCGTACCGGCTTGGACGCTGGACGCCTCCTTGTTGACATCCGATGGCGGATTGACCAGCGAGTACAAATATGGAAGGACTGCAGGAAACCTCGAACATGAAGACACTCGCTTTGTACCACTGACAAGTGAACTGTTACCATCAAGCCTTGTCGAACTGTTGAGGAACCACTGCCCAAACATATGGAAGTCACCCTCCCTCGGGGAGGGTCGGCCGTAGGCAGGGGAGGGTGAACTGAATTGTACGATTGCAGTTGGAACTTCACCCCACTCCTGTAAACATCTTTGCAACGCCAAATCGATCGAAAAACAACGGGAGAGCGAGGCTCCTGCCGAGCTTGGCGTCGCAGAGGTTCGGCAGGAGCCTTACCCTCCCGGGCTATAAATTCGTTGAGTGAAGTCAATGCAATGATGTTTACAGGGGGTGACATAACCCTCCCCGATTTAAGGTCTTATTGCGTGCGGCACACCCTGAATGCACACTCCCAGTGGATTGGGCCCTGCAATTGATATTGCAATATAAAGGCTGGTTCCGTATGGCTATTGCATGAAACGGATATATCGTTCGACAGCCTACACCTATTTTGCCGCAGCCTTCGTGCTCTTCCTTCTATCCGGCTGCCATCCATTCAAGTCCCGATATGCAATGGATGATCTGGAATACGCTGCCAAGTACGAAGAAGGAGCGGAGAAAGGGGACGTCGTCGGCAAAGTCAAACAAGCGGTGGACGCGCGACACGTCAAAGGGCTCGGAGGTTGGTTCGTAAGCGGTGGTGGCCAATTCTTGGGGAAATCCGATTTTCCGATCGTGGGGGCAGAGGTTGGTTACGAATACTACCCAACAAGTTATTACTCGCAACGCATCAGCGGTTTACTTTTGTCGGACAGCAATCAAGGATTTGCGGGAGTGGATGTTGGAGCACGGTTACAATCGCCGACGCGATTAGCGCCATTTGCTGGCGTTGGAATGTACAACGGATTCTCCCGTGGTGAAATTGACTCCGATCAAGATGGCCTCGACAACGATGACGATGGAGCCATCGACGAAAAAGGGGAAAAGAATTCGATCGTTGATGGTTACGTCGTTGCGGTCTATCCAGAATTTGGAGCCCATTTCTGGCTCAACGGATCGGGCCGCATTACGATGTACACGCGGTACTTTGTAACCTCCGAAGGTCGCTCGCAAGACCAATGGCTACTAGGTGGACAAGCGACGATCTTCTCACGATAAATTGTCGCTAAATTGTCGCCTTTCGCTGCTATGTAGAGTTTTGTGTCAAGGGTGGTCGGGACAATTGTTGGTAAATTTTCCGTCGTACGCCGCAAGCTGCTATTCGATCTTACGAGGGTTATCCCGTAGATCAGTAAATTCGTTCGCGTG
>JANMHA010000349.1:0-45904 GCA_031374925.1 Pirellula sp.
GTAAATCTAGGTAATGATAGCCGTCTGGTTCGGACCAACCCAGCAAGCGTCCATCGCGCGAAAAGGCAGGCTTAGAACAACATTCTTTACGATCTAGGGTGAGCACGATTACGCCCGTTGCAGCATCGAAGAGTCTAATCACCTTCTCGCATCCTGTCGCAGCTATTCGCATCCCATCGGGAGTAAATGCCATCCCAACGATATTATTTCCAAAGGGTCCGGCGTTGAACAACGGTTTGTCGGCATGGACGTCAAACACGGCTAAGAACTTATTGACGTTGCCCCTCGGAGCACTCGCAATCCGTTTGCCGTCGGGACTAAACTCCAAACCCATGGTGTAGGACGCGTGCCTCATCGAATTCAATTGCTTCCCAGTGCGAGCATCGTAAAGCCTCACGTCAAACATCCCTCCGGTCGCAAGCCGATCGCCTTGCGGGCTGAATGCAAGCCCCTCACCGAAATTGAGGCGTTCACCGACGCTGTCGATTTTGGTTGGTTTCTCCCCTTCCAATGACCAAAGTTCAAGAAACTTTTCTCCCTCCGCCACGATAGACGAACCGTTTGGAGCAACGATCAGTTCTCGCACTGGCGATTTCATGGAAACGGGGATCTTATGTAAAACTTCCCAGCTGTCAGGGTTCCAAACGACAGCTTCACCGTTTTGATGTCCTGACACAAATGTCTTTCCGTCGCGACTGAATGCACCGGTCCAGATCGGCCCCCCTTCGGGATACGAAACCGTCTTAGCGTGAAGCTCCTTGGAGTTGAAATCGTGGATTCGTAGTCCGCCGTCTTGGCAAATCGATACAAGCCTCATATCAAGTTCGTTGAGGACAGCGTAGCGAACATTCACTTCCGGCTTCGGTATAAACCCCATGATGTCTGATGCAACTCCCCCCGAGTGAGCGATCTGCAATTGTTTTTGAAGGATTTCGAATTCAAAATTACGGTGGGACTTGTCTGTGGAGTCCAGGCGTTTTTGAGCGTCGGTGGTCCGTCCGCCAGCTAAGTCCTCTTGCACTGCGCGAAGCGAATTCGCGTAGTCCTGGATCGAACCCGCCTTCGCGTCTTGAGCAATCAAATGAGTTTTCGAGCCAAGCGGTATGCCGACAAGACAAATAACCAGCATAAGCCTTTGTTTAGTGGTAGTGACCATGTTCTGTGTTCTTTCCTAGATTCCAAGTGATCTCGTTGGATGGTAAGGACCTACACCGTTTGCCATGAGGAACGCGGCAAGATCCGAGGAGCACGTTTTTCAGCAGCATGGACGGACACGGAAATATATGCAGCGATGGATGCGATGATCGTCGTTTCGAGGAAATATCGTCGTTTCATTATTGGATCTACGTGATTGACGATGGATTCTTATAAAAACGATTGTAGCAACTCAAAACTCACTGGCGACACGAATTGGCGGCACTGAGATCACAATCGTCTGGAATGGAGATCCGTCGCGTCGTGTTCATCGAACTCCCCGCCTCCGGCCTCATCAATTGATTCCCGAAAGGACCTTAACATTTCTAGTACCGGTTCGATTTTGATGGCGTCTTTAAAATAAATCGCCGGGTGAACTAACGGAGACGCCATTTTTTCTTTCAACGATTGAGCGATCGCCAACAGCACTGGCTGATCTCGAAACTGCTTGAGCACATTGGCTTTGTAACTCAGATACTCCGGTGTCCAAAAGCCGACGATTTCCAACATCACCCGCATTCCATCCAGATGTACCAAAACGAAATCAGGGAAGAACGCGGTCTGCCCCCGATGTAGTATCTCCGTCTCTCGTTCCAACCGCCATCCGTCCCTTGGTTGTTCGCCCCATTCATTAAAAAACGCTTCTTCGACACTCGAGTCGAACTCGCTGGCTGCTAGAACGCCGCTGACCAAACCGCACGTATCATCCAATCGAAATCGAATCGGGGGACGATACGGAGTTGCTCGCAGCATGGCAACCAAGGACCAACCACGGCAGGACAGCAAGCCCGGCAGAAAACGCGCCATGGCGATTCCATATCGATGCGTATTTCGAAGCACCGAAGCCGGTCCATCGAACTCGAAGCGATAATGATCGGGGCGCTTGGTGATGCGATGCATCAGCCTGGCTAGCTTGGCGTATCGGAGAATCTGCTTGAAATCCCCGGTCGCGGTGACAGTCATTCGGACCGCATCGAACATCACGACTTGCGTCTGGGCAACATTGTATCGAGACAGCAACGCCACCCCATCCACAAAGCCCTTAAAGCTCTTGAGTTCATGATACTCCATCAAGTCCGAAAAGAGCTTGTCGTGCAGTTCCGGCCAATCCATACCATGTTCCTCGGCAATGCGACGTTTGACCTCGGATTCTTGGCTCTCAAAGAGCGAGTCTGGCTCGACCACCAACGGATGCTGCTTGGCTGCGGCCCGAAATACGGTCTGTCTCAGTTGTGCAATCTGGCGTCGATCGCCTTTGAAATACTCGGAGACGTCGTCTAATAATTTGCAAAATGCCAGGATCCGCCGCCCAGGGCAATCGATTTGTTCCTGGAAGACGCGATGCACTGCCGCGTGGAGCGATCGCCTGGTTTGTCCGACTCCCTCACGATAAATCTGGAGCATCTTCTCGGCGTATCCGAGGTAAGCGGCGTTGGACTTTCGAGTCAATCGATCAGGAACGAGTACCCCGTTCTCAAACGTTGCGATTGCGAGTTCCCGCGTAAGCATCACTTTTCCTTCGTTTGCGAGAACGACCTGTATCGTTCGTGTCTTTTGCGACCACTTCGTAGAGTATAGCTCGCTCCTCTCCGCGACGACGGAGGATTCGCCCAAGTCGCTGTTTGGCTTGACGAGTCGAAGCCAAACCGCCGATAACGACAGCTACCTTGACCTCGGGCAGATCCACCCCTTCATCGAGGACTTGATTGGCGACGATGGCGGGGTAGACACCATCCCGCAAACCGTCGAGGTAGTCGATTCGCTCGGCCTTTCCGCAATGGTTGAGCAAACAGGGAATCAAGAATCGGCGGGACACATCCCGAGCCATCGCATTGGAGCCTGCGAAGATTATCATCGGTGTTCCATGATGCAACCGAAATAAGTCCTCAAGGACTCGAAGCTTCTCTTCGGCACGATCCTCGATCGATTTCTTTTCGCGATAAGCTCGCATGATGATACCCGCTTGCCCGCTGCGCTGCGTTTCGGCGCAGAGTGTTTGCCATGTAAAACTGGCGTCGTCTTGCCGACGTTCGTAAACATAACTCGAGACAACTTCGGACAACTGATTGTAGCGTACGCGTTCATGATCGTTCAAAAAAACGGGGACTCGAAAGATATCGAACTCGGCCAGTGAACCACCTCGAACCTGGCTGATATCAAGTCGATAGACCAAAGGGCCAATGAGTTGGTCCAATTTGGAATGTTGCCCATCGCCTCGTTCTAGGGTTGCCGTTAGTCCCAATCGCTTGGGAGCGATACTCATGCGAGCGGCATCACTCCTAATGGGGCCAGGGAGATGGTGGCACTCATCGAAAATGAGCAGCTTGAATCGGTTCCCTAGCGTTGGCATGTGGATGCAGGCGCTATCGAATGTGGTTACTGAGATTGGCTTCACGTTATAGGTATTGTCACCAATAATGCCAGCATCGTAGCCGAGGCCATTGAGAATTCGCCGTTGCCATTGATACATGAGATCGCGAATAGGGGAGACGACGAGCGTGCTACAACCTTGATCGGCCATAATGCGCAGTGCGACTTCGGTTTTGCCGGTACCGGTCGGCATTACGACGACACCTTGGCAAGTCTCGGACCACGCATTCACGGCCGCGATTTGTTCTGCTCGAAGAGTTGGTAAATGGATCTGGGACCACACTACAGGTTGCCATTGTGGTACCCGATCGAGAGTTCCATACGCATTCCCATCAAGAATACGACGAATGGCCGAATAGTGAATGGGATTCGCTCGCCAGAAATTGGCTCGCTCGTCCCATTTCCAAATGCAATCACCGAAGATACGTGCAACCGCTGGCGACGTCCACTTATCCAATACGAGCGTACCCTCACTGAAATCAAGGGTTGCTTGATTTAGAATCTTCGGGCGATAAAGTGGCTGTTCGTTCAAGTTATAAGAATCTGGCTGGCTTGTGTAGTGAATAACCGAAACCACTGCAGGACAAGGATTTGGTCCAACTCATTAGACAGGGCTTTCCCCAGTAAGTCACCCGCCCTCTGGAGATCGGCCGCAGGCCGGCGCGGGTGAACTGATTTGTGCAAATGCCGATGGCACTCCACCTAGTATCTACCCAAGTGGTACTAGCGACTCCCACGCCCTTCGTAAACTCAGGGACGTGCCACACAATCGTAGGCACCTTGCGCATAATTTCACAGCCTAGGCGCAAAAGGGGGTATTCTACCTCGGTACGACGTAGGTGCCGCTAGCTAGGTCATGTGGGCCTCGCTGTGGCCATCTTATGACCGTTACCAAATAGAGGATGGGTAGCACTAAGAAAAATCGGCGCAGCTGTTGAGTCCACCAAACCCAATCCGTCCCGTGGGCATCGACCACCAAAATCACGCCAGCAATGATAAAAATCGGAAGCCAAAACAGGAGCGATCGCCACATGCATTGCAGAATCCGGCCCCGGCGACCGTCCCGCCGAACGACCGCAAGCCCTGTCACCATGTGAGTAATCCCGCCACGAAAGAGTCCCCCCCAAACGACAAAAACACACAAGGGAATGATCAGCATATCACGAAGTCGCTTGAACCACCGCTTCGGCGGTGGCGATTTGTGTTCCGACTCCAATCGTTCGAAAAGTTGGAGCATCGAATTGATTGTCTCGGGAGCCTCGGGAGCTTCGTTTATCTGGATCCCATTGGGTTTTATCTTGCCGATCGTGATTCGCGGGGAGGTGGTTGTTGACTTAACTTCTTCTTTCGATTCTTCCGATTCCAGTCCAGTCTCAAAACCTTCCAGTTTTGAAAAATCGGGCTTTGGTTTATCAAGGAAATCCTCGCGACCTTGCATACGGTTCATGAGCTCGATGATTCCTCGTTCAAAGAACCCCAAGCTCTGGTGAGCCCTCGCAAATCGCTCAAACTGTTCGTCTGCGATGGTCTCCATGATTGCAATCCGAACTGATTGCAAATAGTTCGAGCGTTTCGCAACGTCGATTTGTTCAATTTGCTTGGAATGGTTTTCGGGGTCTTTGAGAACGGCAGCAAGCGTCGCAAGCGATTTTGCATTTTTTTGCTCTTCCACGACGTCGATGGTGATGGACATAATCAGTGCAAATGTGAGGATCAGCCACGGAAAAACAACAACCATGGACAAAATCACTGCATGAACGACTCGCATGGTTACGGTAACCGCAGGCGGACCCTGTAGGACCTGTTCCAAGTCCATTCGAATCATGTTCGGTTCAACAACCTTGCATGACTTCATTTTTTGAAGCAACTGAGTCGCCCGCCATGGTGCAACCGATTGTATGGAAGGTCTCAGGCTTGCTCGATCCACGTATTGGCGAGACAGATCACCGTGAAGTCGATCCGGAAGGGCGAGGCACGCCAACTCCGAAAACAGTGGTTTTGGTTCCGACGGAAATCTGTTGGGCAAATTGCTTGCTTGAACAGGTGCTTCTGAGAGTGTGAGTTTCCCTGTCGAGGTCAACCACCATCGAGCCATTTCCGTTCGTGTCGCAATTTGGCTCGAGTCAATGAACTTGAATTCATCGGTTGTGTCCTGAAGGACTTTTTGAGTCACCGGCCACGGCATCGGATTCTTGTCGTCAAACCACAGAGCGATGGGAGCTCCGTCTGGAGCGACATAAGCATCCCAGCGCCAGTCCCCTTGGATCCCGCTCTCCAAGAATCGCATGCGAGTCCTTCGAACGCACTTTTCACGAGATTCACCTGGGGGTGGGTAGGCGGCTGGATTCAACTGAATCCATACGTCTCGTTCGATGGTGCTATCATGTGCTGAAAGCCACTTTGAACTGTCCCCAGTTGAGATTTTTCCTCGGACTTCAAACCGGCCCAAACGAGCAGGAATGCTCCAACTTGGCTCTATAGGTTGTGTCGGAATAGACCATCGCGGTTCCGGTAACTCAACGGTATTGATCACGGACCTCTGGACTGTTACCCAAGTTTGGGTCTTAGACATCCACTCGTGCAGGAGTTGCTTTTTCTCAGTTCGTTTCCAAACAGACAGTATCGCAATGCAGCCTGCTGACAGACCAAGCCAGGAGGAAGAAGCAAACAAGACGGGGGCATTGATCGGCGACATGCCTTGCAAAACGAGCAACCCTGCGGTCGCAAATTCAATAATGTTGATGGCTGTCATAAACACAACAGTCCGAATCAAACAATGCGAAAACTTGGGGCGGGTTCCAAGTTCCGGATCGACCACCCGCAAATTCAATAGCCGTTTGCCAATGGTCACGCCATAGAACGCTTCGAACAAAAGCAGATACAATCCTTGAAAGAGTGTTCCAACTATGTTGATGTAGTATCGAATTTCCAGTTCTCGGTCTCCAAAAGTAATACTCGAGAGAACTACCAAACCGATCACAATGGAAATCAAAAAATTATCTATCACATACGCCAGTACACGGCGCGGCAATGTTGCAATGCGATCTCGCTGAACCAGTGTTTGAACCAACTCATCGCGAAACTCTTGAAAGTTGGAGAACCGTTTCGACCGGTCGCGAGCCAGCCCTCGAAGCACAACTTGTTCCAGTTTTTTAGGAACCTTTACCCCAGCCTCTGAAAAAACGGGGGGATCGGCGGAAACAATTTTGGCGATGACCTGGGTCGCATGCGGCGACTCGAACGGTGCCTTGCCAGCCAGCAAGAAATAAATCGTCGCTGCCATCGAATAGATGTCGGACTGCTCATCTACTTTTTCGCCAAGAATTTGTTCAGGCGAAGCGTACAAAGGGGTCCCTAAAAAACTACCGGTTCGCGTCAGTTCGGAATCGCTTACGAGCGACCTTGCCAATCCGAAGTCTCCGATCTTGACGTTTCCTTGATCGTCCAAGTAGCAATTAGCAGGTTTGACATCCCGATGAATCATGCCTCTCGAATGCGCTTCAATCAAACCGTCGATGCACTGCAACACGAGCGGGATGGCTTCGGTGTATGGCAGCGGCCCTCGTTTTGCAACAATGTCTTTGAGGGTCTGACCTGTCATCAACTCCATGGCGATGTATGGGGTTCCGCAGTCTTCATCCGCTCGGTGCACAAAGACGCAGTGTGGGTGACTGATGGCGCTGGCAATGACCCCTTCCAGCTTGAACCGATCCAGAGCTTCTGGTGATCGCGAAAGTTCTGGCGATAGCAGTTTAATTGCCACCATCCGCCCTGATTCATCTACGGCTTGGTAAACGCGGCCCATGCCACCTTCTCCAAGCATTTTCATCAGCCGATAGCCGCCAACCGTTTTTTGCCGTTTTTGAGTCGCCGCAGGGGACGAATCGCTTTCCGAGGTCGACTTCGAACCCGTACCAGTAGGACTCGAGTCTTCCGTGAAATACTGGGTTTTTTCGAGGGAGTCGTCAGCCCCAATCCCGTCCGTTTCGATCGGCTGGGACTCCGTCTTGCGAGGCTGATCTTGCTGGTTTGACATGAATGGAAATTTGGGGTGAGTTTCAGAACATTTCGCACTAGCACATACTTTCTTGGTATCTTAGCCAATAAGGCTTTTTCTGTCCCTTCAAATGCCAACAGAAACCACCAAGTTTGCGTAATGTCTCAAACGCCTTCACGTTCCTATGAGGAAGTTAAAATGAAATCGTTCGCCGTTTTTGCGAGTTTATGGTTCGCCTTCGGATTGTCAGCAATCCAGTCCACCGCGCAGGAGCCGACAACCGCTTTGGCCCCAAAGTTGGATCTCACCGAATTCAACGAATTGGTCAAGAGTGCTAAATGGGATGAAGCCGCAACTTGGTTGGACAAGGCACTGGAGGATAGTCCTGACTCTCCCAGACTGCTGTCTCTCAGTTTGACCTTAGCCAACCAAACTATGCGCACTCAGCCAGAGGCTGCTGCCAAACGATTTTCGCAACTCATCAACAAATGGTGCTCCGCTCCAGAATTGACCGCCGAAAGCGCTCGCAATCTGTATTCGGCCACGAGCATGCACAGCATGATGTTGATGCAACAAGATCGAGGTCCAGAGGCGATCGAAGTTGCTCAACGGTCGCTGGCCGCTGTTACGGCTGCAGGCGACTCTATGCGGTCGATGCGACGTGACCTGGAAGCCAACTTGGCAAGACTTCTCATGCGAGCAAACAAATCATCCGACGCGCTTGGGATCATGCGAGCTTCCGTCGAGAGTGTAAAGAATGGTTTAAATCAGGGCACGGACGACATGCGAGATTTGGTCAAGGTTACCAATACTTTCTCCGGACTATTCGATAGTTCCAATGCAGACGAAGTGGGCGAACTCAACAAGCATGTCGAGAAACTATTAATGGAGAAGCTCGATTCCAATGCCAGCAAGTTTTCCGACTTATCAGCCTACGTTTCGCTCAGAACTGCCCAGCTTTCTCAATACACTTACTCGGACCCTGCTCGAGGGTTAGAGCTGGCAAATGAATTGCAATCTCGTTTGGACGCATTTCCTGCTCCAACCGACGCCAACGAGGGCAAGCAACTGGAGAGCTATGGCAAGAGTCTCAAGTCGCTGCTCTCGCGGTTAGAATCGTCTATGGTCCGCGAACGCCTTGTGGGTACCGCCGCACCGGAGTACGACGCTCAGTCGTTCGTCGGAATGGAAGAAACATCCCTGGCCGGACTCAAGGGGAAAGTCGTACTGCTTGATTTCTGGGCTGTTTGGTGCGGACCTTGCATTGCGACCTTCCCGCATTTGCGAGATTGGCACGATGCCTATGCCGAAAAAGGCTTCGTCATCCTCGGAATGACATCCGACCAAGGCTTCGTATGGGACGAAGCAAAAGAACAAGCGGTTCGCGGCACCGACGTTTCGCACGAACAAGAATTAGAAATGCTCGCGTCGTTTCGCAAGCATCACAAACTGCGACATGGTTTTGTGTTAACACCCAAGGGGAGTGACTACAACAAAAAACTGGCGGTCTCGGGTATTCCTCAAGCGGTGTTGCTGGACAAGCAAGGGGTCATCCGCATGATCAAAGTCGGCTCTGGTCCAAAGAACGCCCATGACTTAGAGGAAGCGATTGAGAAACTGCTCGCAGAGGATACCAAGCCAGTTGATGGCGAAAAAAAGAAAGAGACCGCGACCTCGGGTTCGTCAGAGTAGCAGGTTTCACGCAGTGCTACAAACGCATGCCCCTGGCTTCAAGCCAGGGGTTAGTCACCCTCCCTCGGCAACGCTGTGAAGCATTTTCGTCCGATCGGAGCTTGCCTCCGACGGACGCCGTTTCGCGTACTAAAATGCAGCTCAGACCTTAAAGTACTGCACTCCTCTCCCGCCTCGACCGCTGAAGGCGGTCGAGGCGGGAGAGGAGTGCGGCGGTTCGCGGGCTGTTATGTAGTACGCCAAAACAAGGTTGAGGGGAGGCAAGCTCCCACTCAACCTTAGTGGAAATGGGATAAAGGAACGATCATGATTGTCAAGAAACTTTTTCAGTCGATGGCACTGCTGTGCTCCGTTGCATTGGTCGGAGCGTATGTGTACTTCAATAGTCCAGGCACATCAGACCCACGTCCGCGGCTTCAACAAGTCGAGCGTACTGCGGAAATCATGCCTGCCGAGGAGCCCGAACAGGCTCCTGTTCCTTCGCCGAATTTCGCGGAACCTGGCAACTTTATTGGTAGTACAAAATCGTTCATTGTTTTTCCTCCCAGTTCCACGTCGCCTTGGGGGTCTCCGCCGCAATTTGCGGTTGGAATTGATCAGGACCAAATAAAGCCAGCGGCGGGTCCTACTTTTACTAGCGATTTGTTCCTTTCCTCGTCAAAGTCCGGGATGATCTTTGATCCAAAAGTGGTAGCACCACAGTCGTCGCCTCCGACTCCAGCACCATTAAAATCGGAGTCGTCAAAGTCGGGTTGGGTACCGTATGTACCTCCCGAACTGCCTCCAAACAACCAGTCGCGTATTCGGAAATAAGGGATCGGACGTTTTTCCTGAACTCGTAGGAACCGAAACTATGCCGAATTCCGTATATCCGATGATCCTGGCGACAGTTGGCAGCTTTCTGTTTCTGTGCGCTGTCTTTATTCCACTTGAGAAAGCTTTTCCTGCGAAGGCTGAACAAAAGTTCTTTCGTCCAGATTGGTTCACGGACCTCTTCTTTTTTCTGGGGCAGTATTTGCTTTGGAGTGGACTGATGATTTGGATGCTTAAAGGTTTTTCCAATTTCTCCGATAGTATCGTACCGTTTTCGTTTCGCGAGGCTGTTGCTTCACAGCCATGGTGGCTACAAGCCATAGAGGTGATCTTTATTAGCGACCTGTGCGTGTATTGGGGGCATCGACTTCAGCACGGGACCGACTTCCTTTGGCGTTTTCATTCGGTCCACCATTCGGCGGAACATCTGGATTGGTTAGCTGCCCACCGCGAACATCCACTGGACACGGTCTACACGCAAACCATGTTGAATCTCGCTCCGATCGTGATGGGTTTTCCGCTGTCGACCATTACGGGCTTGATCGTATTTCGTGGGATTTGGGCCATCTACATTCACTCCAATGTGCGGATTCCGCTTGGCGTCATCAAGTGTTTTGTAGGGGCGCCACAATTGCACCATTGGCACCATGACCGAGATCGTCGGGCTGGCAATTATGCGAATGTATCACCCTTGATGGATTTGTTATTCGGAACATACGTCTGCCCCGATCATGAACCAGAGGATCTAGGGTTAATGGAGGAATCTCCACAGGGTTATTTGAGTCAGCTGATCGATCCCATGCTCCCTCGGTCGATCGCAAATCGAGTGCTCAAAAAACATCCCGATGGCAATCAACCGTAGCAGCCGTAGCAGCGTATCTCCGAGACGCTGGTCCTCGCCGTATCCCATCCCACGCTGTTTCGATTCACAAAAATCTACAACCGCAGGTGTCCGCCTCGGAGATGCGGACCAACGAGTTTGATCTAAAACCGGCGGGGCTTAGCATTGAACCAGTAGCTATCGCCCGCTATATCTATCTGAGTGGAGCCTTCGAGTACCTGGCTTTGACGGTGACCGGAGAAGCGACTGGCCGCGCCCAAGATGGTGACCCGTACCTCCGACTCCGAGTCGATCAGGCTCGCAATGGTTTTCGCTACACCGAGCTGAAACCTTGATTGCGGGTAGATGGGAGTATCGAGAGATCGGAGAGACCAATCATCTATGGGAACGATTACCCAATCGAGCATCTCTCCTTCAGGCAACGATGGTTGCGCGATCAACGCTGCAAGTTCTGACGGTACTCGACCAACACTCGCACCAGCTACTTCAACACGAACGCGGCTACTGTGTGGTGCATATAGCGCCCAGCTTGGCCAATGGTCCCAAATGCCAAATCGTTCCGTACAAGGCAACACGATGGCCATCGCGATCATTGCACTGCAAAGCGATTGCGGTAATCCTCGCACCCGGCCCGAATTATTCCGCACTGGTTGCAGTGGATCGATCCGACTGACGAGTTCCGTTTTCTGCTTGACTACGAATAAGTAGAAAGCTTGAACAGAAAATAGGGCGTTCCAGATCAAGACGCCGAGGCGATGGTTTAGCCCCAACGGGCCGAGGATGGCGATTAATGTGAAATGCAATACGATCGCAAGTAGCCCTGCGATGCGGCGACTTTTTGGCCAAGCTAGTCCGAAAGCGACAACTAATTCGGTTACGGGAAAAAAAGCAACCAGTGTGAGTCGCATGGGCGCGGGAATCGTCGAAGAGTCCTGACCCACTAATTTTGCCATGGCTCCGAGCATCTGTTGCCCCACGGTGTGCAAGAATTCAAAATCAAATTTTCCTATCGCGGAGTAGAAATAGATGCTGACCACGAGCCACCTCATCCAGCTGAGGCCACGTTTATCATCACAGCACAACCAAATCGCGGTGAAGAGCCACAACTGATACGCCCACGGTTGTAGTCGATGCTGATCGAGACAAACCAAGACGAGCATTGACGCAAGGACCAGCAGGCATCCACATGTTTTCAAGCGTCCCGGGCCTAACATGGAAAGCGCCAACAGGCCAGCGGTCAAACATCCCAAGCAGATCCAATCTAGCCAGACTGGTGCTGAACAAAGGAAGGAAAACAGAGGCACCTGTGGAAATCCAGCTTGCGGTGTCCATAGGCGCCAGGTGGAAGCTACCAAAGCGATACACAAAATGGCTGTCCATTGCTGCACTCGCCTTGGAACGATCGAATCGGTAGGACTGATAAGTGAAGTATTGCGAACATCGGCCATATCACGAAGCATCAAAGTGAAAGTGAACGTGATGAACTTAAGATCGGGTTTTCGAATTGAGCAAAACAACTCATTCCATTTTTTACATCGTCGCCCGCGAGTTTAGGACAAACCAGCTAATTTGCAAAAACCTACGCCGTGAATTCTTGAATAAGTCGAGCAGCGCTCCAAATTGCGAAAATCCGTTTGAAGGGCGAAAGGCTATCGTAGTATCCAATGGAGCGTAGCGTGGGATACAGCAAAGCTGCGGCGTATTCGACGGCAAATCGCTCGTTAGGGCAATCGCATTCTGCTGTCGCCCGATCAAATGTTTCTTTCGCATGCTTGCGAATCAGTCCGACCAATTGAACGGCGTACGAAACACCATGGGTGTTGGTCCTATCGGCTACAACGGAGTCATGCGGTTGAGACTGAATCTGGTTCAAAGTGAGAAAGGTGGAGTAACACAACTGCCATGACACGAAATTCGCTGGGCAATAGTCAAGCCCTTTGGATGCGTTCCCGTTTTCGCGGTCCATCAACGCAAACATCACTTGGTTCTCCAGGTTTGCGAAGTCTTGAAGCGTATGTGCATCGCGCTGAAACGTAGAAAAGTCGATGAAAATGGGAAGACCATGTTTTTGCCAGACGAGAAGATTATTCTTGTTCAAGTCCCCGTGTACATAGGATCGAAGGACCTTAGACGGTGCCGCTAGTAGGCTCTGTGCGGAGAGAGACTTGGTCAGCCAGTCCTCTACCAATTGCACATCGCGACTCCAATTGGTCGACTCAGGCAGTTGCGTTGTGTCATAGATGCGATTGGCGAGAAGTTTCAATTCAAATAGCGAAGCCAAGATCCTTGCCTTCCACCATCGGGTCAATCCGTATGGCGGTGTTTTTGGGTAGGATTTTTGTTCCAATTCATCGTTTGTCCAGAGTGAAACGATCGGCCCATTCCATTTAGCTTCAGAGTACAGCTTTTCCCGAAGCACTCCAATTGCAGCATTCAGGAATTCATAGCTTGCCGCTCCCGTGTCACTTTCATTCCAATGAATGGACTCCCAGTCACGAAATTCACCATATTCACCACCCAGGAAATCCCAAAATTCAGCTGTGAAGGATTGGGCAGTTACGGAGTAGACGGGTGAAGTATCACCGGTGTCAATCAGTTGCGGATCGCAGGCAAGAAGTCGAGGAACATGACTTTGCAAATTGGACGAAAGGAGTCGCAGAACCACAGGCCATGACTCGGCCGATCGTTGTAGTTTCCAAACATCGGCGTCTTTGACAATTTTCATTACCACGCGCTCGGTCGAACCATTTCTCATTCCGCTTACAGCGAGCACCAATGCTCCTGAGAAGCCCTGAGTCAGTGGTTTTACGTGGGCAACATCCCACTTTCGGAATTGCCGTAGAAGTTGCTGAAGGACCAAGCGTGCCCCATCTGGCCTACCCCTCGGATTCAACCACTGCATTTGTTCATTGAAGACGATACTCTCATCCCAGTGAATCTCTGGTACAGGTGGTGGTTCATGAATTTTTGTCAGAGCAACTCGGATTGCAGTGCTATCGATTCCCCCATTTGAGAGTGGAAAAACACTCACGTTTGCGTAATAATCCGATTTAGGCTTTTTAATTGTCACGTTGGATTCAACCATCACAAAGACCTGTGTTCGATGGTCCACATTAGAAAGGCCTCGCAGTGCTGTGAACCTATCATCTTGAAATTCAGGTAATCCTGGGAGTTCCCAATCGACAACAAGCAAATGAAGGATATCGCGAGGAGGAAGTCTCTTTAGTTCATCCAATCCACCGATTTTTCTCACAAAAACGTTAAAAAACTCAGGAAGTAAACCTTCGATTTCATCAAATCGATTTTTATCCTCAACTCCCACAACAACTCGAAACGGCGGCATTTTAGGTCCCTCTACTTCGTCAATTGGTCTAACGCTCATTCAACGGCGGTAGTCCTGCCTCTTTCCATTTATCGCGAAAGGTCTTAGCAGTAATACCCGCTTGCTCTGCGGCACGCGTTACGATATTTCGATTAGCAGCCAAGATCCTGGGAAGATACTGCATATTGAACGACCTTTCGAGCAAATCGAGTGCCGTTTTTAGCGGCATATCAAGTAGTTGGGCTGAAAAAATCATTTCGTCTGCGTTGCATAATGCTTGACGATGCTCCAATAGGTCTGGGGGAAGCTGACTAGGAAGAATCAGTCCCTTGGGCTGAAACGAGAGGCAATAGAGAACTGCATTCTCAAGTTGCCTAGCGTTACCTGGGAACTCACAGTTGGATAGCACGATTTGCGCGGCCGAAGAGAGTCGTAGGTTTTGACCGGGCGCATGCTTCCGTAGGAAGCATTCTGCGAGCAAACGCCAGTCCCCTCGCCTTTCGCGTAGCGGCGGCAGAACGATGGTGTGTGTATTGAAACGGTAATACAAATCCTCTCGAAATGCTTTAATTTCGACCTGTTCCAGTAGGTTCTTGTTTGTCGCTACGACAAGTCTTCCATGAAACGTTACGGCCTTGTTTCCTCCTAGGCGTGTAAACGAACGTTCTTGAACAATCCGAAGTAATTTTGCTTGAAGATCTTCAGCCAACTCTCCGATTTCGTCAAGGAAAAGAGTTCCTGAACCGCAACGTTCAAACACTCCGATTCTTTGTTCGTTTGCCCCAGTAAATGCGCCTTTCTCGTGTCCAAACAACTCTGATTCTAGGAGGTTTGGTTGAACAGCGGCGGCATTGACGGCGACAAATGGGAAACGGCTTCGCTCTCCGTTGTCGTGAATCGCTCGAGCTACAAGCTCTTTTCCAGTTCCGGTTTCTCCTGTGATTAAGACTGTACCCAAGTTTGTTCGTATGGCCCTGGCAACTTTCTCCAACACTCCATTCCATTGCGGCGACTCACCGATCAATTGCTCCCGAAGCAAGTCAATCATCGGTCGAAGTTCGGTGTCTCCTAACGCAATTCTGACCGCTTCACAGATCGAATCATCGAGCGGCTTAGGAATACATTCAATGGCGCCGATTTGCATGGCCAAACTATAGACATCTCGGCTTGCGGTTTCGTCAATTGCGACTATTCCCAATTCGGGTAGGAGTTGCTTTAGTTTCGCAACGATTCGCGCGCCTCCGTCTTGCCAAAGGACAACCGCAGCCTGAGGAACCTGTATTTGCTCAAAGATTTTTTGCTTCTCGACATCCTCCTGCGTCCTCGCGAAGACAAGGTCATAGCTGGCTAGTAGTTCCCTATACCGTTCCCAATCGACGTTGTGAGGATCGACAATCAAAATCGTTGGCATCAGGCTACCACCGGAACTCGAAGCGTGATTTTCTGTAGACCGCCACTGTTCTCTACCATGAGGTCGCACCCTATGTTCTGGGCAATGTAACTGACTAATGCGAGTCCCCATGGCTGGGAGCCAGCGACAAGCCGAACAAAATCTCCGTCCCGAATTGACTCGATCTCTTCTTTCGAAAAATTTGCACCAGAGTAGAGGATAGTCAAGTTGGCTACTTTTCCGACTAAATTTGACGTGATCTCAAATTTGGTGGAGGAAACTCGATCTTCATCGCATTCAGGAACAAGCGAATCAATAACCCCAAAGAGCATCTCATGAACGATGACTTTCGTGTAAGAAACAGACACCCCAAGTCGTACTTGAAAGGACTCGGAAGAAATGTTCTTGACTGTGTCAACACTGTTTCCTATCAGTCCACTGGAAACCATTTCAAGTGTAGTATCCAGCACGTCTGACAACGATTCTGGTTTCTTTTCTAACAGAGTTGTTCTAAGTGCGCTCTGGATTTGGTCTCTTTCATGAAGGCAGAGGTCTTTGGTTTGGGTGATCGAATTGTACGCCTGTTGCACAAGATCGCAAATTGGATTCGAACCGATATCTCGTTCCAAATCAATCCCAGTCACGTTCTCGATACTTCGTGAGAGAGTTCGCATACTCTGAAGCGAGTTACTTACAGAATTGGTTACTACTCGGGTGAGGCGACCACACAATGCAAGGTTCATCTCCTGCAGTAATTGGACGAGCCTCTTCTGCTTTAAGACCTGCCACTCGTTTCGCTGAGATTGCCGATATGCCGTGGCGACAGCACGGCAGAGAATGCTATTGTCGCGATCATCGGTCGATTTGTCGACAAATTCATTAACGATTTGAGTCGACAACAGGCGTTGCAATGCTTCCGTTCGAAAGTTAACGGAAGAAACGACGATTGATTTAGCTATCCGCCGATAGGGAGTTTTTTGTTCTTGGGCCCTAATTTCTTCAATCAATTCAACGCCAGACTCCCACCGATCATTGTCAGTTGAAGTTGCATCTATCGGAAGCCCAAGATCGATGACGAGCACGTCAAGAGGACGATTCTCTTCCCACTTCTTCCACAAAAGTCGCTTCGCGCTTTCTTTATTCGATGCATCGTCAACATCGAATCCAATCTTCAATCCGTACTTCTCCATTTTTTCTTGAAACAAGTACTTGTAGAGATTTAGGATAAGTTCCCGATCTTCAATGATCGCTAGAGTTGGTTTCATTGATGTTCATTTCTTAGAGAATAGGTCATCCTGAAGACAGGACAATCGCCGGGTTTTTCAAGCTTTAGGGAGCCGCCGTTTGCCTCGCAAAACAACTTCGCCAGATACAAACCGAGACTATCGGATTGACATTCTTCTGAAGTGTATCTTGAGAAATCCGTTTGGCTGAATCCACGCGTGCCACTATCTTGAATTACAAAGCCAATTTGCCCGCTTGAAATCTCGGCTTCTACACTAAGCTTGACCCAGCCACTGGGAAATACTTGGTTTATTCCATTGGCAATCAAGTTGCAAAGCGCCTCCAATACGAGATCTTCTGCGACCTCTATGTTTAGGACAGAGTTTTGACTAATGCATTCAAATTGCAAATCCGTTGTTGGAACGAGGTGCCGTTCCCGTGCTTCACGCATCATCTTCCGACGACATATATCCATGGCACGACGACCAAGTTCTAGTGAGGACACGGAACAAATTGACGGAGAATTTGAAAGCAGTTTCCCGTGATACAGAGATTCTCGAAAAATCTCCAGGAGCCTTTCTAAGCGATCTTCGGCACTCGCGATCTGAGTGAACTCACCAGACGATTCGCTGTGTAGCTTCTCCCTGACAAACTGGCACGCAGATTGAACTTCCTTCACAATATTCTTCATCCGATGCAGTCGCCTCACTAACAGCAACTCGATCCCGGCCAAGTTCTTTTGGGAAGTAGTTCGGCGCATTCGTTCTCGGAAATGATCGACCAACAATGAGAGCCTACATCGAACGGCTTCGATTATTCGGATCTTTGTCGCTGTAAACTCCCAGGCGTACGGTGAACCTAAATCCAAAACGCCAATGACTTCGCCTCTCGATTTGATCAGGCAATTGACAAATGACAGGTTTTTCCTCAGGGCATCATGTGCTTTCGGATTGTCTTTGAAGTGTTCCCGAAGTGCCATCGCAGTGGGATCTTCTCCGGCTCGATTTACAATTCGGTCTCGTTGTAAGTGAAGTGCTTTCGCTGTTGAGGAACTTGGATCGTTAATTCGCACGTCAACTCGATGCTTGCGAATGAACTCGTAGTAGTCGCCGTAGCCTCCTACGACTCGAAGTGCTTCTTGGTCGTCACTTACCAGGCGCACGTGACCCACGAGGTCCAGTTGTTGACATGCCGATGAAAGAAAATGCTGAACCGCAGACTCGAGGTTTTCAGAAAGAAGACTGGCCTCTGCAATACGATCCAGCTCTCTCGTCACTTTCGACTCTTCGTCGCGAATTGCCCTGTTTAGAAATAGTTCAACCGTTCTGCCGAGTGTTTCAAGTAATCGCGGTAGTTCTTTGTCAATTCGTCTGCGACGAACATCTCCTAAATCAATTTGAAGCAAACCAATAGGAGAACTGTTCCCCTCATCCATAAGCCGCATTACCCCAAAACTAACAACACCTCCTTTTCGAGCAACGTCGTTCTCGCAGCGATCATCGATTTGAGCGTTTTCCACAATCAAGACATTCTTCTCGTTTGCCGCGAGTGCAAGTATGTCGATGCCATTCACTTCACGTGCAGTGTTGGCCTTCACGTCTGTCCAGCCTTTTCCAAACGAAGACGCACCACGAATCCAGTCTGTTGGCTCGTCTTTGAAAATCAGGGATATCATTCCGCCTGAGAAGCCAGCCGACTTAATAATCTCCAAAGACAATCTCATCGTGTCAGCCAATGATGCATTAATCGGAGCCTGAGCGAGTTTGCTCGCTAATGCATTGAATGCACTCGACATTTTTGTTTCTGACGCGATACAATCGGCGGTCATGCACTCCGCCGTACTCCAATTTCCAAGGCTGGAGCGACCCATCGGATCGCTTCCAATCTCTCCATCAAGAAAGCAACCTACATAAATGGCGTTTGGAAATCGTGTTCCAGTGCGAGTCAGTTCTTGGACAAACGGGACGCTCAATCGATCCTGGTCGCGATACCAGGAAATACAGGCGACGGAAAAAACGGAAACAACGTCACTCTCCTCCATTCCTGACGATCTCAAGATCCAGTTTTTCGTTTCGTTAACAGATGAAACGAGACGTTCCGCACTGGGCCTTGCCACTCTCAACGTCAGGTTGTTGAGCAATGGCCGACTCAAATGGATCTCACTTCCCTTCAACAAGGGAACGTTCACCGTCAAGAGACCTTCCGAATTCCTAGATGCAAACACAAACGGGCCATCAACATCAAATGCCTTGAAGACACTATTGGAACTACCTTGCTCAAAATTTTGTATCGTTCGCATGTCGAGCGAATGATCTTTCACATGAACAAATTGATTGGTGGTGCTGACTCCAGCGTTCATACCGATTCCAAACAACGGGTCAGACGTAACCAGAGCTGCGACAACTGTATTGGTATACGAGCGATCATTTAAGAACTGGTGGCCCTGTCGAGTGCTAAACCTATCCTTCGCAATACCGGCAGAGGAAACTCCGCCAAAAAGTGGGAGTCGACCAAAAGTTTGAAGATTCAACTGAGATACCAATTCAGGTGCAATATATGGACACTGCACTTCCGAGTTTTCGTAGCCCGAAAGATAGACCGTCAGGTATCGATTGCTCGATGGATCCATCGACAACTCTTCGGCATTGGGTGAAAGTTGACGTAGCAATCCACCGATTGTTTCCTCAACTCCGCTCCCCGAAATCTGTGACACTCCTACCTTTGCTGAAATCCAATCTGATGAATGACACGCCAAAATGGCCCCTCGCTCGTAGACTATCCCATCGCTAAAGACTGCCGAAGCCGTGGTTCCAATCAGTGGCGCGTAACTGGATCTATCCGGAGTATTGGATTCGTCGAGCTGAAATGCAAGTTCGTCGCGTATTCCGTAAAGAAACGAACGAAATTCGTCACTTGACTCATAGGCCGGAGTCACCCACAGATTAAAAAGCCGAGGTGGGAAATATTCTCGGCCAACAAGGTCAAGCTGTGCGAGACAGAGTTTCGCGATTCGCTTCCCATCTTCGTAAATTGAATCTGCATCCTCCCCGCTCGGCTCCGAAAGCGTTCCAATGGCAACGTGAACGTTGCTTCGTTTCCTTGTCTCAACTTGGGGTTCTAAGCAATTCATTCTGTACGATTCCTCGACTAGTTGGTCACTGCCAGCTCCATCAATCAATTTGAATGACTCCGAGTCGATCGTCATCGTAAGGGGGGCCCATGTGCCAGTCAATAAACGTGCAAAACCATTCACTCTCCCTAGCTGCTACAGCAAGCCCCGTGCCAATGAGACTATCAGCGAAACACCAGAAATACGCGGAGCAATCTTGCAGGGAATTGCATGGAATGAACACGGACTGGATAGAGAAATATCCAATTGGGGAATTAGCTACTCATTGATGGACCACGTCCCGAAGCTAGTCGTTCACAAAAAGAGACTCTCGCCAATTGAAGCTTTTGTCGAATGGTTCGGCTGAACTCTGGGAAACGAGCTGAAAATGCGTGAGCATATCAACTTGCTTTCGCAGTCTTGGCATGACAAATGCATTTCAAGTCGAAAGTGAATATTTGATTCGTTTTTAGGGAGAAAAAATCATGGTAATCCAATTAGAAGCACCAAACTTAGCCTCACTTTACTCAAGAGTCCAACGGTCCGAAATCGACGGGAGCAGTGTAGGCTTGGCAAGCGTCTTGGATCGAGTTCTAGAGATGACCATGTCAAGCCTTGGAGATATTTCAGTAGTCACAGATGATCCATCTTGGATCACAGCCCGCGCTTCCACGATCGGCTCACTTGGTACCCGGATTCCGACAAACATAGGGCTGATGGAGAGCGTCCTCCACAATGAGGTCCTGGCTTTAGAAGGACCGATCTGCATTAGCGATATTCAGTCAATGAATTGCTTCAAGAACCTTACCCGTTATTTGGAATGGAATGAACTTGTTAATCAACAATGGCTTGACAAGCTCGATACCATTGGGCCTGTGTTAGCATGTCCAATATCCGTTGGAAATCGCAAAGTTGGCGTTGTCTTTTTGGCAAGAACTGCGAATTGTTCTAATTACTCCCAAAAGGAAGTGAGAATGGTTCAGCAAAGCGCTAATCAGGCCGCTGAAGTGATTCTCAATGAAGATCGGTTTGCATACCTTCGAGCAGTCGAGAAAAATAACTCGCGACTTGTGTGTCCTACCAAAGAGGGCCTCGCTCGTTCACAAATGTCGCCTTTTGCTCCGCAAAAGTGCGTTAGCGATGCGCACTTTCGCTGAGCGAAAGGCGACAATGCCTACGCATCTACAAAATCCTTGAGCTCGTCTGCTGTGATCGATAGCAGTTCGCTGCGATTGGTTTGTTTGTTCTTGACCACGTGCAGATACGTTCCAACATAAGGCTCCGTAACGCGGGCCTTTGCATCCAACGGCGCTACGATAAGCAACTGCAATCCAAAGCGTGCAAACAGATCCAGTGCGTACTCCGCGTGCGCGTCGTCGCTTCGCGAAAACATCTCGTCCACCATGACGAATTGAAATCGCTCGCTCTGCGTCGCATCCGGATCGAGATTGTATTGATAGGCGATGGCCGCTACCAAAACCAAAAACGCGAGCTTGCCTTTCTCACCCCCAGACTGCCCCGTCCCGCCATCGTAATAGCTGCGCGGTTCTCCCGTCTCTTTGATAATCTCGCGGGCTGCAAAGTTAAACCAATTCCGAACGTCCACCACCTTCTCGCGCCAACGCGTGTTACCATCATCACGGAGCTTAGCCACGAACTTTTCAATGCGCACGAAAGTGGCTTCGTTGGCTTCGGGTGAACCGTCCAGCGTACCCGTCAAACATCCCGCTAAATCGCGCCGGAAATCTTGAATCTCGCGATCCTGGACATCGGTCGGCTCCAATCGCATGAATGTCCCGGTTTTCCACTCAAGCAGCTTCAACGCGGTGTTGAGCTGCTCAATTTTGTCGCGAATCTCTTGGCGTTCGTCTTCCAAGCCACCGTGCAATAGGCCGATTTCGTTGAGCACATTCTCGTTGAGGCGGCGTTTGAATCGCTCCTCATGTTTAGGTAAGTCGTCGACCGAAATGCGTTCGAAGAGGGCAACGAAACTCGAAAGTGCAGCCACGTCCGCATCCAAATCGATTTGCTCATCCGGGAATTTTTTCAAAAACCTAGTCATGCCACTGGTCATGTCTCGGGCGATCGGAACGAGTCGCTCCTGCAACCCGTCGACCTGTTCCCGCTGCAACCTCTCGGTATCCCCAGGCAACGTCCCCAAGTTCTGTATCGACAGAGGTTCTCTGAGTACATCTTGCAACGAGTCAAACTGTTCCGTAGCTCGTACCAAGCTACCCTCCGTTGCCGCCCGGCGAAGCGTGTTTCTCCCACTTTCCAACAGGCGGTTGCCATCGTTTAGTTCTCGCTCACGCATCGTGCGCTGCGCGATCGCTTGGTCTCGATCCTGCTGATGCCCCATGGCCTCTGCTTTACGATCCGCACTCTGCTTCTTGAGCTCGCGAATGCGATCATCCGATTCCTCGATGCGTTGGCGTTCCAGTTTCAATTGCGACGCTTCGAATTCATGTCGTGAATTGTCGATCGCATCGAACTCCTCGGTTTTGAGGGCTTGGTCCAACGCTTCGACCGCACTCGTAATTCGATCGGTCTCTGCGTTGAGTTTTTGCGATCGCGTCTGCAACTGCTGAAGATCTTCGCTGCCTCGTCGAATCGCATCGGCCAAGCTAAGCCGTTTTTGCCGATTGTCCCAGCCTAGGACAAAGTGTCGACGGTCGTCAGGCATCTGCCGATCGTCTTTTTCGTGACGCGCATTGCCGGACTTGATGTGGCGGTTCTTGGTCATGGCCGCTGAATCCAGCTTTTGAAACTCTTCAATGGTTTCGCAAGCCACGTAGTCAAATCGTTGCTGAATTTCGGATCGAACCCATGGCGTTAACGGGTGATCGGGGAATTCCAGCTTTTGGATCAGCGTCGCCTGGGCATGGCGCGGATGCGCACCCGAGATGGGTTGGCCTGTTTTGGATCTGGAGCCAACTCGTAAATACACCAGCCTTTGACCTTGGCCGCGCCCGTCGATCAAGCGGGTACGATCAACGTAACCGGCGACCCTCGCGTAGTAATCCGGCGATACCAACAAGCTGCGTGCAAAGGAATGGAGCACCTGTTCGACCGAGGATTCCCATTCTCGCTCCTTTGGATTCACCGCAATCAATTCGGCAGCAAAAGGCAAATCGCTCGGCGCCAATTTCAAGTCACGGCAAATCGCATCTCGCACGGCGATGAAAGACTCCGGCAAATTGCCTTTGCGCTTTTCCAAGGCCTCAGCTTCCGCTCGATCCTCAACAAGCTGACGAGTGAGCGAACCAATTTCGAATTGCAAGGCACTTTCTTGCGACCGTCTTTGTTGACGCTCTTCGAGCAACTTAGCGCGTCGGGCATGGCTCTCCTTGCGGACTTTGGCAAACTGGTCCGGCGAGGTCACTTGTACTGTGATACCCGCAGTCATCAGTTGCGATTCAAACCGTGCTCGGTAGTTCGCCTTGACCTTTGCGATCGCTTCCGCCTGTTCGATGAGTCCGGGCAACTGTCGCAATCGATCCCCGCCCGCGTTTTCGATTTCCAGTTCTAACCGTGCCATTTCATTGCGAAGACGGTCTTGCAGTTTTTCCAATCGCACGATGTCTTCGTTGAGATTCTGGATCTGCTGCTGCCACTGACTGCACATAGGCTCCAAAAGTTGAACGGTGCGGTCGGCAAAGAAATAGCGTATCGCGCTCAGTCGAAGTTTGGCTAGGTCCAGTTCCTCAAGCCTCGACTGATAACGCTGGCCTGCTTCGACAATCGGCCGCAACAATTCATCTTGCTGTCGCACCCGAACCAACATGCGATGCGCTTCGCTCAGCTCTGCGAAGTGGGTAAGCAAACGTCCTACGCGTTCGTTCCAAGGCTTGCGTTCGAGCATGTGCTGGCGAATGAAATCATCGAGCCGCTGCACATCCTTCACCGCCACCGTTTGGTTGAAGATATCCATGGCTTTGGCCAGGAAGCCCGTCTTGCGTTGCAGCCATTGGAAATACTCTTTGTAGCTGCTCGTTGTTTTGAAACCGCGATCCTTGAGGGTGCGAGCGATGGAGCTGCCTGTCCCTAATTCGCCGAGATCGCGAACGATGCCCCTTTCCGATTCGCAATACGCGTAGACTTTTTCGACGGCGTTTTCATTGTTGAGGTATAGTACTTGGCAAATGCTAAAGACGGTCCCAGCGGCCGCGTTCGAAAAACACGCGAGCAAGGCGGTGTAGTGGCCAGTGCCATTGCGCAGGTATTGAATCTGCGGGCGTCCTCCTTCTCCAATCGTGCGATCGTAGGCGCCGCGAATGTATGTCTTTTCATCGCGTTCGTTCTTAGTTGCGCCTGCCGCGACGTTGTAGTTACGCGTTTGCGGTCGAACGAGGAGCGTCAAGAGCGCGTCGACCAGCGTCGACTTGCCCGAGCCATTCTCGCCAACCAGCAACGTGGTTTGACCTCGCGGTAGTACCGAGTAAACGGCGCCATCGAAGGTACCCCAATTGTAAACTTCGAGCTTGGCCAACCGATATCCTGGAAGGGGCGGTCGTTCTGAATTCGCTAGTGTCAACGTCATGCTTCTTCCGCTGGGCTATCGTCTATCTTCTTACCAACGGCGGCCACCAGGGAAAGCCGCAATCGTTCCAGATCGGAAAGAGGCAATCGAGCCTTGATGATTCTCCGAATTTCCCAGGAGGGTGGGTCCTTTTCGAATTGGCGAACGAATTTCAGCTCCTCCATTTTGCGCAATGCAGCAGTCAACGAACGATTGAGACGGATTGAATCCGTTTGGTCAGGAAAGAACGCTTCCCACAGAGCGAGCAAATCGCTCTGAGCAATCACACAACGTTCGTTCTGAACGTCCTCTTCTTCGTATTGTCGCAGTTCATCCCGAAGTAGAACACAGAGCAAGGTTGCGTCGTAGCCTAGCGGCGTCCGGCGAAACAGCCGAGGAACGGCCGCAAAGTCGGGTGGTATTTCTTCTTCGTCGAGTTGACGCAAATAAGCCATGGCATCGGGTTCATCGACCACGAGCAACAGGCCCAGTTTCCCAAAGTACTCGGTTACCGGAGAGACGTTTTCGAGAAGTTGTTCCCATAAATCCAGGTTGTCGTCATGGTAGACTACGCCTTGCAAGAGCCGTACGGCCACAGGGCTCCAATCCGCTGGCGGCGGGATGAAGTTGTTGTTTGCGTTGGGAGAATAGATATCCACGGTTACGCTTGGCTACTTTCATCGGGGTTTCGTGGCCATCTCGCGACTAGCCGCTTTGGGTTGGAACACAATACGAGGAATTGAGACTTGCAACACCGAGGAGCGGCCTCTTGGCTGCATTATGTTGATTCGGTCGATGTGGGTTCGATCGATTTGATGGGAATCATCATGTGCGATTTGCAAGTAGCCAAGCAACTCGACAACGCCCCCTGTCAACGGCCAACGATCGAGCAAATTCGCAAGCGTTTCGTTTTGGCCCATCAGCGTCGCTTCGCGAATGTGTCCGCGCAATTTGCGCAAATCCAGTCGCTGCAATTTGGCAAACGCGGACGCCATGGCTTGGGCATGCTGCGGATCGATGACTTGTTCGGTCAATTGCAACTGGTCGAAATCCTGCGGCGGTATCCAAAAAGTGCGGGCCAACGGCGAAGCGATCTCAGCTTCGGCGTCGATCAAAAGCTGAATCGATTGGCACTGGGGTGCGCCGCGTAGTCGAAGCGCATGCTGGCGAATCTCTCGCAGCACATTGGCCAATCGGACTCGATGGGCAGCGGCTCGCGCATCAAGCAGTCGTCGCAAGGTTGCTGACAGTCGAGCAGTGGTTCGCATTACCTTTTCGGCTTCTGCCAATAACGATGGCACCATGCGTCGAACACGAGCTAGCGACTCATGTTGGTCTGCCAAAGCAGCAAGCTGTTGTATCTCCTCGATGTTCTTGCGAAGGATAGCTTGTTGGTTTGGTGAGAATAGAAAGGATACGAAGGCAAAGAAGCTGATCCCTTCGTCTTGTTGTTTTAATAAGTCCTCGGAATCCAAAGCATGGCCTAGGATCTGTCCGCGAGAATCGTTGCCCGAAGCTTGCAATTGCTGCACTTCACGTGCGATGGATTGGAAACGTTCTTCGACGGCGCGGAAGTCGGACTGAAGGGCTCGCAATAAATCGACCGCCGTTTGGAATCGTTCGCGGATTTGGGCGGGACGGTAGACTTGAACCGATTTGCCGGACGCGATGGCATCGATCTCGGCGTCGATGACGGCGCGTTGGGCCCGGAGGTATTCCAGCCGACGTTCGGGGTTTGCCGACGCACCTCGTACGATATCCTCGAGCGTATCGATGACCAAACGGAGTCGGCTTTCGGTACCAACCAGATTGGAACCGCGGGTAACAGCCGCATCGACGAATTGAATGGCTTCTTCGGCGTACCGAGTCAATTGGAATTGCGGTTCGATCGAGGCCGCTTCGAGAAAGCGTTGCAACCAGCCTGCGTCTGACCATTGGGTCAAATACCGTTCGGGAGGGCCCGGGAGAAGGTTCGGCTCGGTTTCGTGAATTTCTTCTTGGTAACCCGATAGGCGAGTTCTCAAATCGGACTGACCAATCGATATGAGCTCGCCCGATTTGAAAACCTGGTGGAGAAAGTCCAGGATTAGTGGCGCATTATCGGAACGGAGCAGCCTGGCGGTTGGGGACGCTTCAAAAAAGTTTCGGATGCTATCGCGTCGCATGGACGATACAAATCGACTAGTTGACATGGGAATCTAAAGGTAGTTGAGAAAGCTCTAAGTTAAACATTTTCCGGACACCTTTGGTCACGGAATCACGAAAAACTCTCAGATTTTGGACTAGGACCACCATTTCCTGCCTGCCGATTCTTGCGGAATAGCAGCTAAAGATGGGAGCAAAAACGCCTTGGGGAGTTGGATTGAGTGAACCGCGGGGGCTTCTCGCGTGACAATTCCTTGAAATTCAACTAAACTTCGCAGTGGAAGAACACCTCAACTCATTTGGCGAACTAATGGCACAACCCGATACGGCAACGACTACCACCGTCCTTTCTCAGCAAACGCTTGCCGATAGCATCGAATGTGCGAAGCTTGCAGCGCGAGCCGCCGCCGAAAATAAAGGACAAGATATTCTTGTTTTGGATCTGTCCAAGCAGACGAGCATTTTCGATTGCTTCGTGATTGCGACCGGAACCAGTCGCCGGCAACTGCAGGCTATCGCCGAGGAAATCCATCGGGTGTTCAAAGCACGCGGCGAGGTAAGGCTTAGCGTGGCTGGCTACGATGAGAGCCGATGGATCGCGTTGGACTACGGCAGCGTTGTGATTCATTTGTTCGATGAAGAGTGCCGCAAGTTTTATGATCTTGAAGGTCTGTGGGCTGACAGCACGAGAATCGATTTGACCGAAGCACTGCGTGATACGAACGCCAAGGTAAGCATCTAGGAGCACGAAGCGAATGGCGATTTCGATTGAATACCTGCTATGGTTGCTACCGATACTTGCAGCGGTCTCCTTGGTGATGGCCGCAACTCGGCATGAACGCAACGACAAGATTCTCAGTCAAGCTTGGCGAACTGCGGTCTGGACGCTCAGTTTCCTAGGGGCGATCGCCCTGACTATATGGTTCGCGATCTTCTGGATCGGTTAGTGTAAGTGTAGCTCGACACTCCGTGTCGAGAGTCACGGTATCAGACGCGGTTGATAGTCACGGCACGGATAGGCTGTGAGTTTATTCGCAAGGTGCGGAACTTTGTCGCCTTTTGCTCCGCAAAAGTGTGTTAACGAGGCGCACTTTCGCGGAGCGAAAGGCGACAATAATAAAATCACAACCTAGGAGTGCCGTGCTACACTAGGAAATGGGCCGCTCTTGAATCCCTTGTGCACCGAGCCAAAAACAGCGGTCAGCTAACGAATCGGATTCGGAGACACTGTGGGTGACATGCAACGTAGTGACGCCCGTGGTCAGCTTGACTTGCTTAAGCAACGCGTGCATTTCATACCTTGTCGTCTCATCCAGTGCACTAAGCGGTTCATCCAACAGCAAAACCGACGGTCGAAAAGACAGCGCTCTGCCCAAAGCCACTCGCTGCGACTCACCACCGCTCAAGCCGACAATCGAGCGCTTCAGGAGATGACCGATCCCGAGCACATCGGATAGCTCTTGCGTCCGTTCGGCGATCAGCTTGCTCGATTGCTTTCGAAGGCGCAGCGCGAATTCCAAATGCGATTGCACCGTAAGCGTTGGAAACAACGCGAAATCTTGTGGGACATACCCAATCTCGCGGTCCGGAGGTGACCATCGCGTCACGTCACGTCCATGGATCAGGATTTGACCATCGGCCACTTGCCGCAACCCACAAATGCTTTCTAGAATCGTCGTTTTTCCACGACCCGTTGTCCCCATTAACACCGCATACTCGCCCGATTGGATTTGAAAGTTGATACGAGGGAGCACGAACGACCCACTCTTGACCGTAACATTCCGAAGCTCGATCACGCGGTCAATCCTGTTCCGAAAACACGCAAAACAAGTAGCACCACAACCGCCAGGATGACCATCAACAAGGAAACGGCTACCGCAGAATCGAGGCTGCCTGTGCTCAATTCCAGGTACACCGATGTCGATAGGACTTCGGTTTTCATGCGGGTAGTACCAGCGAACACAAGGATGGGTCCAAATTCACCCAAAGCGCGAGCCCAGGCAATCGTAAACGCTGTCACGATTCCCCTTCTGGCTTGCGGCAAGGCGATCTGCCAGAACGCTTGCCCTCGGGTGCACCCAAGTGTTCTGGCGACTTCTTCAGCACGGGGATTCATTTGGTCGAACGTGACTCGCATCGTGCGAACAGAAAACGCACAGGCCACGGAAAACTGAGCGAGCACCACCGCGGGCCAGCAATAGGTAATTGGAAACCCGATACTATCGCGAAAGATACTCTCAACTTGCAAACCAAAAAACGGCTGATGGAATAGAATGAGCAAGCTTAGGCCCAGTACCAGCGGAGGCAAAACAATGGGGATATCGACCAACGTATCGATAATCCATCTCCCTGGAAAAGAGTAACGAGACAACAAGTAGCCGAGTGGCGTTCCAACCCAGACGGATAGGATAGCTGCAACCGTGCACGAAAGAATCGTCAAACGCAGGGCTGCGCGAATTTCAGGCTTTGCTAAGGCGTCGTAAAAATTTCGCGGCGTGGTGAACATGACATCCGCCGCAAGAAGCAGAATGATGAGCAGGATAAAGCAGGCAGAGAGCCCACCCATGATAAGGAAAAACAACGCGTCCGACCGACGTCGCGGGCTCCAATGGTTGTTTGCCTCTTGGCGGGAAGCGTCCGATGGTGGATCAAGCATTAGGAACTGGGTTTGTGGATGGTGTAACCTAGCTATAGAAAGCACTTGTTGGCGTCGTCATTTGGTGCCCCTAATCGTACCACACAACCATAGTCAATAAAGGCGGAGCTGGGGCACGCGACACGCAGCAGATTCATAGATTTCACGACTTATTGCTTCACTCCTGCTCGTGCTTCCCGAAATACAGGAAATGCAATGACTACTTCTCTTCTTTGGCTTTCTTAATGTCTTCCGGACCGTCCTTGGAGGCGAGAAACAACAACTCGGGCTCGGAACCTTCCGATTGCACCTTTGCAATAACCACGTTGAAGCATTTTCGTCCGATCGGAGCTTGCCTCCGACGGACGCCGTTTTGGCGTACTAAGGCGAGCGGCGATGTGAAAACTACCAATCATAACCCGATACGTAAGTGAGGGACCTGCGAAATTGTCCCTCGCTTACGCGTCGGGTTGGGATATTGCAATCTGCCGCTCGCCTAAAAGTGCAGATCAGACCTTAAAGTACCGCCCTCCGCTCCCGTCTCGACCGCCGTTGGCGGTCGAGGCGGGAGCGGAGGGCGGCGGTTCGCGGGCTGTTACTTAGGACGCCAAAACAAGGTTGAGGGAGGCAAGCTCCCGCTCAACCTAAGCGAATTGTTGGCGAAAATGCTTCACAGCGTTGCTCTGCTGGGAGGGTCGAGCGAAGCGAGGGCGAAGCGAGGGGAGGGTGATTTCTAATAAAAAGACGCCTAGCAAACCGGACCATCTGCGAGGGAGACAACGAGTCTTCGGCTACAAGTTGGCTTTGATTTCCTTGAGGCGAGCGGCTTCAGGAGTTCGTTTGTAGTATTCGTCGAGTGGGTAACAGCCTGAGGCAAGCCCGTTGCGCGGTGCCGTAGTACAATCGGAAAAAGTACGGCATACCAGCTTGCGTTCACTTTTGCCTAATTGAATCGCATCCATCAACTGCTTCGGATACGAAAGTACCATTCGGCCCAGACCGATGAAATCGATCTTGCCTGTTCGGACTTGATGCTCACCTACGTTGGGCAAGAACTCCTGCAAGTACGAATAGCCCGATCCAACCATGAGTGTCCCGGGAAACTGGGCCTTCAATTGAGCTGCCACATTCAATTGCCGGGCCACCGATATCAACGGATCTTCATGAGGCTGATATCCATCCGATGGTGGATACGCTGCGGGGCGCAATATGTGCGGCGTGTAATACGGACTGCCTGCTGAAAGGTTGATCAGGTTAACACCCAAGCCAGCGAGCAATTCGATGAGCCTGTGCACTTCAGTCAGGTCATGCTTCAATGGATCCGATTCGTCAATTCCAAAGCCCCAGACGTACGGCACTAGATTGGAAAAATCGGCTGGCATTCCTTGCCCTTGTTTTCCAGGCTGTGCGGTCGCTTGGTTTGGAACGAAGGGGACGGTGTCAAAGGCACTTAGTCGAACACCGATCCCAAGTCGAGGCGCGGACTGCTGCACCGCCTTAATGATCGAACAGAGCAATCGAGTCCGGTTTTCGAATGAGCCACCATACATTCCAGGCCGAGTCTTGGCCCCTAAGAATTCATGGAGCAAGTATCCGTGACAACACTTGATATCGACGAAGTCAGCCCCGATCTGTTGGGCGATGATCGCTGCCTTGGTGTAGTCGCCGACAAGCTCGTCGAGTTGTGCATCGGTCCAAATCATGGAGTCACTATCGACCGAGAATTTTTTGTCGAGAATCGGATGTCGATAGGCAACGCGTGGCTCCCAGCGTTTCTTGTCGTTGGGGCGGCAGAAACGGCCTGAATGCGTTAGTTGAAAACCGATCACCAAATCGTCGACTTGACCGTAGTTCTTACGGTGACTTTGAATGAGCGTCGAGCGTAACTGCTCAATGGCCGCTTGGTTTTCTTTGAGTATCAGCAATTGGTTCGGGTTGGCGCGTCCGTCAGGCCGGACCGCCATGGCCTCCCCACCCCAAATCAATTTCGCTCCACTTTCGCCGAACCGACCCCAACGTCGAACAGTCGCGTCGCTAGTGCCACCGGTGTTCGTTCCATCCCAGCCCTCCATCGGCTGGATGGCGATTCGATTGCCAATGACTTTGGAACCCCACAAAATGGAAGTCAAAATGGGTGACCCGTCGCCATGGGTCAACGGATCATCAATCGGCAAATCGATTCCGAGGCTTTCCACATAGGCTCGGAATTCGGGTATGGTCTTGAGCGAAGTCAGCTTAGTGAGTGTGTAGGTCATCGTTGTAATTTGAAGGAGGATTGCTAGCATACAAAGCCCAGATGCCGGCAGTTTAGGAGGAATATTCCGGTAAAGTAGACTTTAGGCTCAAGCGGATCTGCAAAGGATGCCGAATTCGAGATAGGACGCCGAAGTCCTTTTATCCCGTTAGGTTTTGACATTTGGATTGTTGATGATGAGTACATTTGCAAAAAACGCTAGCATAGCTTCGATCCAAAAGGACCGTTTTCTAGGAAACAATCGAACTTCTGCATTCGCCTGCCTTTGTTTGTTGGGTCTCTCCGTCCTTTCCGGTGGATGCTCAACGCTCTTGGGTAAGTCCAAGGGTCCGTTGGACAATTTGGATACGAATGGGCTTAGGCAAGCTGGCTATACTTTCGGCGAATACGGAGCCAATAAAACGTTGGTACCCGATGGAGACAATCCCTCAATCGTGCTCGAGGTCAACAATGGCAAGCGGCATTTCGAAAAAATCCCATTGGTACCCGGGCAACCTATCTTCATTGCGGACCTGATACGCGATGCCAAACTACAGAAGAAAATTGGACGCATCAAAACCACGATCCTAAGGCCCAATGGAAAGAATTTGCCACCGGTGCGGCTCGATGTCGACTTCGATGACGCGGGCAAAAATGTAATGGAGGGGCAAAACTACTCGCTTCGTGCAGGCGATCATGTGGTTGTGCGACAGGACGATCGCTCGATGTTTGCGGGAATGGTTCCCGACATGCCGTTCATGAAACGGTAATTCTTCATGCAGATCGAACCCTCGACGGGCAGCAACTTTCTCAGTATCGCAACCGCGGTCTCAGGTGTTTTCTTGGTAATGGCCGTTGGCGCTTTTGCACGGTACATGAAATGGTTCACGAGTGAAGTAGATCGATCGCTTGCCGGCTTCACATCCAATGTGCTATTGCCAGCGTTTTTCTTTCATCGAGTCATGACCGACTCGAAGCTTTCGACTAACTTGTCGGCTTGGACGCCATCGTTTTATGGGGCTGCCCTGACAGCATTTGGATTTGCGGTTTCCGTTGGGTTGGTTTGGATCTTTGGTCGGTGGTTCGGTCTGAAGGAGTCATCCGAGCGGCGATCGTTTGCGCTCTGTGCTGGGGTTGCGAATTACGGATACATAGCGTTTCCGTTGGCGGAGGCGTTTTATCCTGGGTGCGTCGTCGCATTGCTTGTCCACAACGTGGGTGTCGACATGGCTCTTTGGAGCATTGGCTTGTTCATCATATCGGGGCAAGGCCTAAAGGCCTCATGGCGTCGCGTGGTATTCAGTCCACCATTGGTGTCGGTAGTTGTAGCGCTGTCCATTCGCCAATTTGGCCTTCAAACCTATATTCCAAAACCTTTAATGCACATGAGCGATCAGTTAGGGCGCTGTTCGATTCCGATCGGATTGGTTCTAAGCGGCGCGATTATTTATGACTATGCGGGACGGGTGAAGTTCACGGAAGCGTGGAAAACTCTGGTCTTGGCATTGGCGGTGCGAGTTGTGATTTTGCCGATCGTGTTTCTGACCGTTGCAAAATTCGGTACTTCCTCTCGGGAACTTCAGGAAGTCCTTTTGTTGCAAGCCGCGATGCCATCGGCAACTTTTCCGCTGGTGATGACACGACTCTACAACCAAAGCGTAGAAACCGCTTGGGTGGTCGTTGTGGGCACATCGATCCTAGGGTTGATTACAATTCCCGTGTGGATGGTTTTGGGGGCCAGTTGGCTAGGGTTCTAATTCGTGTCGTTCAAGTATTTCTTGGTTCCAATCCACCATCGAGCATTGCATTTCGAAGGTCCTGTTCGCCAGAAGTGCTCTAGCCCGGGGTGCATAAAACGGGCTTGATCTTGTTTCTAGATTTTTCTACTATCCAGTTGTTTCTGCCTGTGACCTTAAAATAGTTTTGCACAGTGATCCACAACTCTGTGAGTCGTCAACGTACGCCCCCATTGTTCTCGCTAGTAATTCCACTGCACGATGATCGGGGAGTCGCGCTGCAAGCCTTTGATGCATGGTTGAGTCAGCGAGCTGATGCGACCCCTTTTGAGTTGATTGTAGTTGATTCCGGGAAGCGGAGTCTTGCTCGGAAAGTAGCCCAACGGCTGGGCCCCGACGACAAAATGGTATCGGCAAAATCCTCCAACGAAGCTCAACTCTACAACCTTGGTGCCCGCGCAGCGATTTCCGATTGGATCGTGTTCACCGAAGCCCATGTCGTGCCTGGCCCGGAAGCAGTCGCATTGTTATGCCGCCGCCTAAAGTCAACGTCCTGCGATGCCGCTTCCTTTGGCTCGACCCACCGAATGCGATCGCACTTGGCCCATGTGGATGCAGCGCTATTTGAACGGGAAAGCGACGCGATGCGCACGCTAGGATTGTGGCGCACCGTTGGCTTGCGTGGGCTTGTCATTCGCCGAGATCTTTTCCAATCCCTTGGAACATTTGATGAGGAGTATCTTCGATTTGCCGAGACAGTACTGGCGATTCGTATCGTGGAAGGCGGGCATAAACTAGAGGAGTTTTCGGATGTCGTAATGGAACATTTTGATACGGACTCCGTACAGGAATTGCTAAACGCGATGTCGGCTGGGAGACTTGGGGAACATCGTTTCTGGGCTTCAAAACCGGAGTTGGCTTGTGACTACTTTCAATCCAATGGTCCCTCTCCCTCCTGTGATTCCATTGAACCCGGTATGGCGCAATTGTTGTGGTACCAAATCTTGCATGCAATCATTCGAGGGAATCACCAAGCCGCATATCGATTGCAACGTCTTAGTAGGTCGACCTTGTTTGCCGCTATCACTGGCAGGCATGGCGAAACTTGCAAAACGATGATTCGCATTTATTCGACTTATTTGCGTCTATGGTCGCGGTTGTACCTTACTCGCAATGAGATAAAGGACTATGAGCCCTTCCTAGATCAGTATCTATCGCTTCGCGAGTGCTGTGCAAAAGTAGGATCGATTCGCTTTCGAGGGGAGACGAGTCGCAATCTTGGAAAAACTCGATGTGCTTCACCGCAAGTTATCGAAGCGAAAACACTCCGAGAGGGTGGAATTAATTTCTTTCCAACCGAAATCTGGCAGGGCGAGAATTACTGTTGGTCGTCTCCAATTGCGGCCATGCGTTTATCACTCGATTCTAGCGATTACCGACTCTATTTGGATGCGCGTCCGACAGGTGGATGGTTAGTTCGGATACCAAATCTCTACATCAACGGTGTGAAAATCCCGAAAGAGAATATTTCCGAATCCGGAGGAATCATTCAGGTTCTGATTCGCTCGGACAAGACTCGGGGTTCCTGCGACGCAATTTTCTCTTGGGACTGTGTCCCATTTATTCCCGCTGACTCCGGATTGCCGGACAAGCGTCAGCTCGGGGTTGCGTTGATTCGCATGCATATCGAAAAAGTAGTATCGACAACGAGACAAAATGAAAGTGGATGCGCCGCATGAAAGCAAATCCAATCTGTGGATCGCAACCTCGTTCTAGTCATGTCTTAGCAATTGACATGACAGCTCTTTGGAATAGGAAAACGACGGGCATTCAACGCGTAATCCGCGAAGTAACGCCCTATCTCGCGTCGGCAGCGGCAGGACGAGGGTGGGATGTTGTTTTGGTCCGAAAGGCCGACCGAGGATTAGAGGAACTTACTCGATGGACCGGCGGCTACGATGCAGGAAGGTTAACCGTTGATTTAGACCACATCGCCAACGGTAGTCGCAGTGTGAAGACAGGTCCAAAAGGAAGAATCCTTCCATTCATCCGCCGGACGACGAGAACAATTGGCAGTTGGAAGGTTGGGCCACTGGAGGTATGCCGCGCGGTGCGAATCCTTCGAGGTTTTATTCCCAATTTTATTCGAGGGACTTCCCGCAGATGGAAGGGTCAGAAGATGAAAATGTGCACTTCTGCGGACGCCTATGTGAGTCTTTCAGGCGGAATTCTTCCGGCGATGCCGCCACCTGGCACTCCGCCAGAGCGGACCCTCATAGTGATCCATGACTTGATACCGTTGCATCACTCCAATCACTACGCTGCTGCCATCGTGAATGCATTCGTGCAGAACTTTTCCGAGTTGGCTTTCAGCCCCTACGCGACCAAGGGCAAAATTGTGACAGCATCAAGGCATGTCGCGTCGGACATCGGTGATTTGTTTTACTCGTTGGCTAAGAAGCGAGTCGCTATCGAAGTGGTCGAATGGGGATATGATCGCGAGACTTTCTTTCCGCAGAAAGACCTCGATTTTCGTCGCAGTCTCGGACTTCCAGAAGAAGCACTGCTCGTAGCGGCTGTTAGCACCCAGGATCCGCGAAAAAGATTTGCTGATATCGAAATGGCGGTGAACGCAATGAATGCGTACGCCGTCTTCCTTGGCCAAGGTCGACCTCGTCGCGAAGGGAACGCGATCTATCTTGGCTATGTATCAGATGATGTTGTGAGGCGGGCTTATTCATCTTGCGATGTCGTTGTCAATTGGTCTGCTGCCGAAGGATTTGGTCTGTCAACCATCGAGGCGCTCGCATGTGGAGCGAGAGTCGTTGTTCCACCGGACAATCCGACGTCGATCGAAGTGGGTGGCAAGAATGTGGTTGTGGCGGAGCGAGCCGATATCCCCGCCCTCGTTGAAGCCATATCCCGTGCCGCCCGAATGCCAAGACCCAAACCAGATCTATCCCGATTTGACTGGGCGACCTCTGCCTCTAGGATGGAGTCGATTCTGTGGCCTAAAACAAACGAAAAGCGGGAGGTCGCGTGAATTGATCGAGGACTTGCGGCCTAACTTGCGAGATGCAGTTTGCACGGTTCGGTTTGAAGGACTACGATAGGATTCATTGCATGTGGTTTCCGAGCCTGTTTTGATGGCATACTCCATTCGTTTTCCTTTTTTCGGTATTATGACGAAATCAGAGCCTGCTGATCTAAGAACGAATAGCTTAGGCTCTGATATTCGACGTTCACGTTTGTTGATGCTGTCTTTTTGTTTCGCCCCAAACGGAACGATGGAGGAAAGAAACGGATGGCAAAGAGCGATATCCGCCTCAAAGGACTTTGATGTCACTGTTTTATATTTTCCGACCGTTACGGTAGCTGAACTCGAAAAGCATTTACCGAGCGGTATCCGTCCTGGCGGATTGAATTTTATTCCCGTTGAAGAGGGTTGGTTCAGTCGCTCTTTATCGAAACTCGAAGCCTCGTTCTATTTGAGATACCGACACTGGCATCGACTCGCTTTTCTTGCCGCAACAAAGCTTCATTCAAACGATCCGTTTGCCATTTCCCATCTTGTAACCTTGTGTGGTTTTCGTGAGCCTGGATTTGTTTGGCAACTCGACATACCGCATGTCTGGGGACCAATTGGAGGCACTCATCATTTTCCCAAGTCGTTCCTCAAATCTTTGGATTTGTGGAATCGATGTCGCGAAAACATTCGGACCTGGATAAATCACTACCAGCTTTACCGGTGTCCACGGGTGCGAGCAGCGATGCAACGCTCAGTCGCCGTAATTGCAGCGACTTCCGGAGCGCAGCTTGCCTTGAAGCAGGGCTTTGGCATTTCGTCAGAAATCGAGCTTGAAACCGGCATCGACCATCCAATTGCGTCGCCTAGGCAACTTCGAGCCTCCGATGCTCCTTTCAAAATTCTTTGGGCTGGGCGGCTTAGAGCTTGGAAGGGTTTACCGTTACTTCTGCATGCCATTGCGAAACTTCCGAAATCGATGCCGATCGAAGTGCGTGTGCTGGGAGATGGCTGCAGCAAAAAGAGTTGGCAGCAACTTGCTCAGCGGCTTGGCATCGCAGAACGTATTGAGTGGATTCCTTGGCCAAGCTATCGGGAAACGCTTCCTTACTATAAATGGGCGGATGCATTTGCATTTACCAGCCTACGCGATACCTCCGGTACCGGGTTACTCGAATCGCTTGCTGCTGGCTGTCCAATCATTGGCATGAATCACCAGGGCGCATTGGACATAATGACAGATCAATGCGCCATTCGCATTCGACCAACGGAATGGCGGGCGGCCGTAAATGAATTTCGAGATGGCATTGAGGCTTTGGCACGCGACGCGGGAAAACACTTGTGTTTGAGCCACGGTGCTTCGGAGCGAGCGAAGGCATATGAATGGCGAACTCGGTCGTCTCGCTTCGCAAGCATCTACCGAAACGTCTTATCGCAAGAAAACAATTGGGATACGGTCATACCGCATGGTTCCGTGCCAAACGTCGAAGCAGCCTCTCAGTTGGACTTGGCAAATTCCTAATTGCAACCCGGTCAACCACTCTAAACAAAGGCAGACTTGAGCATTTGGAGGCTCTTTGGGATCGCTGTTCGAGGATCTTCCTTGCCTTCAAATTCCAAACTCACGTAGCCTCCAAAGTTGTGCTTATAAAGCAGCTTGGCAATTCGTGGATAGTCGAGTTCCAGCGAGTACCATAACCCTCCGCCGTAGTAAGTCTTGGCCTGCACGAGCACTGCGTCGTCCGCCATCAGCTCAAGCCGATCGTAGGGGTCTTCTAGAAAGTTGCCCGTGTCGAGCGTTGTTTTCAGCCAGGGTGAATTGACCGCTCGAACAATTTTCATGACTCCCTCGGGAGTTCGGCCAAGTCCCCAGTGATTCTCCAAACCCATCGTGACGCCGCATCGCTCCGCGGCTGGCAGACACTCGTTCAATCCATCGATCACCCACTTGTACCCTTCGTCTTCGGTGTGCCCCTCGAGGACGGGCTCAATTCCGCGATTCTTCATAAGCTCATCAAAGTTGCCGCTGGTGCCCCACCGTCCGGTATTGACTCGCATCGTTGGAATGCCCAAGGCGTACGACAACTCAATGCAATGAATGGTGTGTTCGGTATTCTTACGGCGGACCTCTGGATCCGGAGATACCCAGCCCTGATGAATGGAGAATCCGCACAGGTCCAGCCCGTTAACAAACGCGCGTTGCTTAATTTTTTGTAGCGTTGTGTTGCTTTCATCTGTCATCTGCCGATGCAAGATTTCCACTCCATCGAAGCCCCATTCAGCCGCCAGATCGATGCACCTTCCGATGTCTCGCAACTCGCTTCGGTTGAACTGCCAAAACGAATACGTTGACACTCCAAAACGAACCCGACGTTTCCCCGATTTGATAGGCTCATCGGTCGCCTCCAATTTTCCCGGTGTTGACAACAGCCCTGTTGCCAGTGTCGCGCCGGCAGCCAAAGCAGAAATTGCCGTACGTCGTGATACCGGCAGAGTAGGATGGAATGATGCCATGACAAAGACCTTTCGGATTGGAAATGGAAATGTACGTTTAACCCCGAGCCGGAGGCGATGGCGGCGGCAGGTCGAACGTCCATCGACTACGGCTAGGGGTTAGATGACTATCATACCATCCATCGTTTGGCTGAATCTCGACCGGCGCATGGAATCCCCCTGCGCCAACCGTGGCTTTCGGTATACTAGTTATTAGAAAAGGCGTTGTTGTTCGCGAAGAATCTAAAGGAATCCACAATTCATGGTCCGAAATTATTTCAGGTCGCTTTTGCTCGCTTTTGTTGTTTTATCAGACCCATCACCGTTAGTTTTTGGTTGGCAAGAGGCGTCCGATATTACGCTTGCGCCAGGTCTCAGTGAAATCACCGAAGGACGAGTGACGGCCACGATTTCATTTCTCGCCAGCGATGAACTTGCCGGACGGGCGACAGGTTCCGTTGAATTCAACATTGCTGCGAGGTACGTGGCGTCACGCTTTCGAGGGGCGGGCTTAGATGGTAGCCTAGCGGATGGCGATTTTTACCATATCACCATGAAGCAGTTGATCAAGACACCGAGTGAGTCCGTGAAGCTGGTTGGGTCAGATTCTCGACCGATCGGACAATTCGCCCTTTTGGCGGCCGGTGACAAAATCGTGTCGTACGCAGGTGATCTCAAGAAAATCGACTTGACCAGTGAACTGCCGACCAGTGGGTTGGATGGCGTCGTTGGAGGAATGATGCCGGGCAATTCCAAGGGACCACGCATCCTGTCTCAGGTTGCTCGCATGACCAGCACCTTGAAAGACGCTGGTGCTAAGGCTCTTTTGTTGGGAGTATCTGACGATAGTGATTTGATCGGCATGGCTCGCGAGTCTCAGGAAAAACCCAGGTCCGAATCGGCTCGTTCACGCTTCGCCATCCCCGTGCTGTTGGTGCCCGAGGTTGCGCTGTCCGCGCCGTCCATTCAACTCGAAATTCCAGCCGCAATCATTTCCGAATCTCCCATGCGAAACGTCATTGGGCTATTGAAAGGGGCCGATCCAGAACTATCAAAGGAAGCCATCCTGTTCAGCGCTCATCTTGATCACCTGGGCACCAAGCCGGGTACGGGTGATGTGATTTTCAATGGAGCCGACGACGATGCGTCGGGGGTCACCGCAGTTTTGACTTTGGCGGACGCATTCGCAAAGATGCCGAAGCCCAAAAGGTCGTTGCTCTTCATGACGTTTTGGGGGGAAGAGTCGGGGCTTCTGGGCTCCAAGCAGTTTGTGGAAACGCCAGCTTGGCCGATGGACAAGATCCGAGCGAATGTGAATATCGAGATGATTGGACGACCCGAACCAGGTGCTCGGGGCAAGATTTGGATGACTGGCTGGCCGGAATCGGATCTCGGTGTGCTCATGAACAAGGCTTCCCTTCCTTTTGGCGTCGAGATATTCAATCATCCAAAACATAGTGCAATGTTGTATCGAGCCAGTGACAATTGGTCCTTTGCTCAAAAAGGGGTCATCGCACACAGCTTTTCGGCGGGGTCATTGCATGCCGATTATCATCAACCCGATGACGAATGGGATCGATTAGAGATCCCTCATATGACCCGAGTCATCCAAGGTCTCTTTGTGGCTAGTTTGCCCATGGCCAACGGAGAGGCGACGCCGAGTAAAGCGAAATGACAGTACTAAACCGACGTGATTGGATCGGAGCCGGAGCAACCGCAACTGCACTCGGTTGCATGCGTTTGCAGATGTTGAACGGAGCCGAAAATCGTACCGATCAGGGCCAAGTGGTCGGGGACCCAGAAGCGGCCAGGGTTGGCGGGAATGTACTGCAAAATGGTGGCAACGCCATCGACGCAATTGTGGCAGGTGGATTCGCCGCAGCCGTTACTGCTCTAAGCCATACAGGTATCGGTGGATATGGTGGTACCGCAACGATCGCAATCGAAGGTGGTCGCAAAATCCTCTCGCTCGATTTCAATTCCACAGCACCCTCCGCCATGCGCGAGGACACTTTCCAACTGGATGAGCACGGAAATGTCATAGGCCGGGTCAACGAGCATGGCTGGCTGGCTGCCGGAGTGCCAGGCATCTTAGCGGGGATGGCTCTAGCATTAAGAACGGGTGGCACTTGGTCCCTGCGCGATGCATTGCAGCCCTCGATCTTTTTGGCCCGTGATGGGTTCGCCATTTCGGCGGCATTGGCGACTGCCATAAAAGCATCCGCACCGCAGTTTTCCAAAGACCCAGGCTCACGGATGCTTTATTTCGACGGAGATACTCCGAAAGCCGCTGGCTCCATTTTTCGGAACCCCGATTTGGCCGATATGCTTTCAACGTTGGCGCAAGCCAACTCAATAGATCCGTTCTATCGAGGCGAATACGCGAAGCAAATTGCATCTCAATTTCATAAGTACGGCGGACTCATTACGAGTGCGGATTTGGCTGCCTATGAAGCGAACATCACCGTGCCGCTTACGCTGGATTGCAATGGCATGACGATTCATACCGCACCTCTTACGGCTGGAGGATTGAGCGTACTGCAAGCCATACGGACGTTGCAGGCAATGAGTCTTGAGACGATGGCGGAGAACTTGAGATCAATGGCCATGGTTGAATCGCTGCGGTGGGCATGGCGAGATCGATTGCAATTGCTTGGAGACCCAAAACAGGTCGAGGTGCCGGTGACCAAGCTTCTTTCCGAGGAGTATGCGCGCGAGACAGCATTGCAGTTGACCGAATCTATCGCAAGACGCCGCCCAATTGCGCATCGCGTGAAGAGCAACGATCAAGGTGGCACGATTCATTTGAGCAGCGCGGACCGAGAAGGTAATTTCGCATCTTTGACACTGACGCATGGAGGTGGATTTGGCGCTAAAGTCACTGTTGATGGGCTTGGATTGACTCTTGGGCATGGAGTGTCGCGTTTCGATGTGACTCCCGGACATCCGAATGCACCTGGGCCAGGCAAACGGCCGTTGCATAACATGGTCCCTAGCATTGTCACTCGAAACGGACAAGCAATTCTCGCGGTAGGCGGCCGTGGCGGGCGCAAAATCCCGAACGCCGTTTTCACGTTCTTAACGGAATTTGTGTTGGAGAAGAACTCGCTCGCGAAATCGATGGCAGCCCCTCGCCTGCATACCGAAGGCAATTTGTCGTTAGAACTGGAAAAGCACTGGCCGGATGTAGACCGGCCTAAGTTTGCGGAGTTTGGGTATGAAGTTAAGACTGCCGGAAGCGCCACACTGAGCGCTATTGCGAATGAGGACGGGAGCATAGTAACCGGTATGCGATGAGGCTCGACGCTTATGGCACGTTTGGCACGTCCCAGAGCGCTAGCGATGGGCGTGGGAAAGAAGTGCCGCAGACGCTGTCGCTCGACTGCTGGCCGTCATCGAAACAAAAGCCATCGTATTGCGAGATGGAAAAGAGGCGAACATTCCCATCGCCGAGATTGTAGTGGGAGACATTGTCAAGTTTCGAGCCTCATCCTCCCGGTCAATGAATTGGTTGGACAAAGTCGATGAAGACATGTTTCCAGGAGTGGGCTTGCTCTCGCATCAGACTATTCTGTTATCCTGATCGTTCCTTGCCAAGGAATCGACTGCCCAACTTGCGTCCCAACGGACTGAAAAACACCGGCAGCAGCGCTGTGGCTGTTAAAACCAATAGTAGAGGCGGGTCCACGATCGCCCAGGCACCTTGCTCAACGACAGTCCGGACGTTGGGAATTCGGGAGCCGAGAAAGGTGAAAACGATCGTTGCAGGCAGTATACCAACATGGGTCGTCCACCAAAAAGTCACTAACGGGATATTGGTCGCTCCAGCGCCGTAGTTGACCAGGGTGAATGGCGTATGCGCGAGCCTTAGCCATAACAAAAAGAACGCCCCATCCTGCTCAAACCGTTGGCTGATCATTCGCAATCGGATTTGCCATCGCAGGTGTACGATTTGCCTGACAACAAAGCGGCCGAGGAGGAAGCAAAGGACCGCCGCCGCAGTCAATCCAATTTCGACAAGGATGAGTGCTCCGACGAAGCCAAATAACCAGCCGAATAGAATCGATTTGCCGGCCGTGCCTGGGAGCAACGATAAAGCAAAGTATAGAAGTAGCCCTACTATCCAACTGCTGACCGGCGCTAGGGCAATTTGTTTGCGAAGCGAAATCTCGCGATCCACAATCCAGTTCAAGTCAGGTAGATACCTAACGCTAATCCCAATGGCGACGACGGCGACGACTAGCGCGAGAGCGAATAGCAAGCGGCGCGAGGGCCTTGCGATGCCGATGCGACGTTCACCCGTCACCGCTTCGATTTCTTCATTGGGCTGCATGCGTTCGTCGGGTTTGTTAATTCGTGTCATTCCGCGATTTCCCATGGTTCATCAAGCCAAATGATATGCAAATGGATCGCAAAAGACGATCGTCGTGGCGGATTCCACAATGCCTGTAATTGTTTTTCGCTTATGAATCACCGCACGGCATTCTGTCCCAGCTTGGTTGATTTCAAACGCGAAATACTACCTGCCAAGGGTTTCAATGGGAGAGCGAGGCTCCTGCCGAGCTTGGCGTTGGTTCGGCAGGAGCCTCTCCCTCCTGGTATAATCAATGCTGCCGCTCGCCTTACCATTCCTTTAGAGATGGTCATAACCTAGTCAAAACTCTTGGTAGATCATCTCCCAAAGGCTGGCCCATTCGGCCCAGCCAAGAAGCTCCAGCGAAGCTTCGCTTTCTATATCCGGCATGGCCTGCTGACTCTGTTGCTCGCAAGCAGACACAAACTCAGAAGGGACAAAGGAACGGTCTTGCATGATTTTGAAGTTGGCCGCGAAGGAAAAAAGATTCGCTTCCTTTATCTTCTCTTCCATCGAATGCGATAGCGATCGCAATAGTCGACTGTCTCGCACTTGTTTGAACCAGTACTTGGAATTCCAATAGTCCCCTTCCAAGCGATGTACCACTCCGTGCAGGTAGCTGGCTAACGGAGTTGTTTCTGATTGAACAATTTCGTGGGGTGGATCGATAACTCCTATGCGCAACCAGAGCATGGCTGAGATCAGTGAGTGGGCAGGCAATCGCGAGTCTGTAATCCATTGTTCCAATTGTTTTTTGTCGCTTGATGGAGAGCTAGGCTCACCAGGAGATACCGCTCGAAGCGGCACCACACGAGGAAGCGAGTCGAGCCACTCCAGTAATGGCTCAGTGATTTGTATCTTTGGCGATGCAGTCATTCGATATCCAAACCAATTCGTTTTAACCGGCCCGACGCACCCGTCTTGATCGACACCTGTCGTTTGTGTATCCCAAAGTGGCATGCAATGAGTGAAATGAGTTCGGCATTTGCCTTTCCATCGATGGGCTGAGCCTTAACAAAGGCTACCAAATTACCTTCCTCGTTGGTTTCTATTTTCGATTTTCGTGAATTTGGCTTAACTTTAACCTCGATGATTTTAACCATGATCACGAAACTTGCTTCAGGATTTTGGAGAAAGCTTCGGCAGCCAGACTAGGCTGCTCTGCCCCCCATATGGCTTTGCTGACCGCGACTCGGCGTATTCCCGTTTCCAAGAGCCGATTCAAATTCGTCAAGTCGATTCCTCCAATGGCAAATGCTGGCATACTGGATCCCGCATCCCCAAGAAAGGCAGCAACTTCACATAGAAACGGGAGTCCCGCGAAGGACGAAAAGTCTTTGGTATTCGATTGGAAAGTCGGCCCGCAGCCAATGTAATCCACACCCGCGGCGAGTGCTTCACGCACCTGAGTCATGTCGTGAGTCGATAGCCCCAAAATACACTCTGGGCGGATAAGCGATCGCGATTGCACTACGCTCAGATCGGTTTGGCCCACATGGAAGCCAAACGCGGCGGTGCACTGAAGGATATCCGCTCGATCATTGACAACGATACGAGTTTGATTGGCGTCGACCGCGTCAACTGCGGCCTGGGTGTAAGCGATCAACTCCTGAGCATCCCGTTGTTTGTCGCGAATCTGGATCAAATCAACACCGGCTCGGCCGAGTTCACTTACCCGTTGAGCAAACTTCCCCAACGAAAGTTGGCAATCGGCAAGTACGTACAGTTGTGCTTGTGCTAAGAACCCCAGGTCCCTTTTTTGCGAAAGCATCAGTTTCGCGTTGAGGTCATAGACGCGATACCGGACCGCTTCGATGGAGGCAGCTGAATTGGGGTAGAGAAATTTAGAAACTTCCTCGAGGCAACGGAGCGATTGCTGAATTCGCTGTGATGCAGCTGTTGAAATTTCTAACAAGCCGCCTGTCCGTGAAGATTCGGACGTGGTCTTCGTTTCGCGTCCGACATCGTGATCTGCATTACGGCTGGCGTAGAGTTGTTCGTGACACCAGTCCTGGGCAGCGGCCCTGAGTTGATGCCGGAGCAATTTGTATTGGGTTTGGAATACAGCTTGGTCTTGGAATCGAGCGATGTCTTCCAGCGTTCGAAGTGCTTCGAAGGCTCTGTTTAGGTTGGCGTCTAGCAGACGGTGTGCGGCCAATCTCTCGTGGTGGTTCATGTTCGATTCAGTGTAGAGTTGGATCAAAAGCCGACGAGTTCCGTAACCGTGGGGCAGGCTGCCAGCCTGCGTTCCCGTTGGTCACTCCGTGCTGGAAATTCTAGAACGGCATCGCGGCCAGCGTATTCGTGTCATCGGACCCTCGCGCTCATTTGCTTGGCGTTATCAGTTTGTCTTCGGGGTTTTCTGTCAGCACGAGGCCGCGAAAATGGAGTTCTTGGGCCACCTTGTTGGAGTGAAGTTGAAGCCCGATGGGACCGGATTCGCAAAGCTCTGGTTTGGGATCGGACCAATCCGCAACCGCTTGACCATTGATGGCGTGTTGGATTCGGTTTCCGATGGCAAGAATCTCCATGCGGTTCCAATCGTGCTGCATTCCGGCCTTCATAGCCAGTCCGCTATCGTCCTTGTAGATGCTGTTTCTGCGGAATAGATCGTAGTACCCATACGCAGATGGAAACATCACCAGATGCCCCATGTAGCTGTATGGATCGGACTCTTTCTCTACGTTCTTGCCCCACAGTGCGATCCCCGAGTGCATTTCGCTCGTGACCAATTTGGCTTCAAAGATCAAGCGAAAGTTGCGATAAGACTTTTCCGTACAAGGTAGCTACTCGCCTTTGGCGCGTTGCCATC
>JANMHA010000482.1:0-18807 GCA_031374925.1 Pirellula sp.
TTGGGCGACCTACCTAGCTGCACGCTACGCGACCCCCTCCGCTCCCGCCCCGACCGCCGGGGGCGGTCGAGGCGGGAGCGGAGGGCGTGAGTTGATAGGCTGAGCCGCACTAGTAGGACGCCAAAACGGCGTCTGTCGGAGGCAAGCTCCGAACGGACGAGCGAGCCGACTGGGGGCCAAGCATTCAAGAAAGTTAGGTCTTGCTAGGTTCTAGAATTTACAAAGAAAAGCAGGAACAAAACCTGCATCGACGATTTTATTACAAACTGCTGTTGGTCTCGCAGTCCAGGCAGAGCCTGGGAACGAGTACCAATTAGTGTATTCATCGGGTGAAATCTATGGACGATTCAGAAGAAAAACGATTGCTCAGCCAGATACCGAGGGCTCAGTTGTCGCGGTTTCGAGTGAAGTCGATCTCATCGATCGTCGATCGATTGATCGTCGAAAAAGGCTATGCCGCGCAACAATCGACGCAGCTCCTTCAAGAGCAATGGAGGATTGCTGTGGGTGATGAGTTGTTTATGCAATCGCGCATTGGAAAAATCAATCGCGGAATCTTGCAGGTGTTCGCGTCAAACACAATTGTTTTGTCCGAGCTAGAGTACTCCAAGACCAAAGCTCTTCGTCATTTAAGATCCGCGCTGCCCGACTTCAAGCTAAAGGACATCCGATTCAAGATAATGAATTGACGTTAGAAATCACGGCGGGGAGCGAAAGGGGACAATTGCGTGTGGCACGCTCAGAGCGAAGCGCGGGCGTGGGAATTGTGGCAAATGGTGCTAGCGACTCAGCACGCCCTTCGTAAACTGAGGGTCGTGCCACACGGCTATGCTGCACGGCCCTGCCAGCCTATCGACGTGCGCTGGCTTCTTCGCGAGCGGCTTTTAGTGCGGCCGTTTCGTTGGCTAGTTTGTTTTCCGGACCAGATGGGAAGAACTGGACGTCGTCGGCCAAATAGTAAGGGCTGGGCAGCGTCTGGCCTGCTACGTGGACTTGGCATCCTGTGTTGGCCGCTACGCCCAGCGAACCCGCTGCAATGACCATCCAAATTCCAACGGTGGGTTTCTTGCAATTCAACATTTCTGAATTTCCGTTATCCTGGGGCAGGTACCAACCACTATCGGTCAGCTCGATGCTGCGTCGGACTCAGTGTAAGCCGACGATACTATCGTTTATATCGGAAGATTCTAATGGTCACTTGAGTCAAACTTTGCCGGTTTCATCGATCGAATCGTTGGCATTGGGTGGCGCTACCGTTCATAATGGTATTGCTAGCACATTGCAGCATGTGAGCACTAGATCAACCGCGAAAGAGCCGGACATGCATTTATTGATATCAAAAGTCGTATCGTGTTTGGTGGTTGTTGTGCCGTGTTGGGCAATGCTTTTCGGCACAGGATTAGCTCAGCAGAACCCATCTGGAGCGAAGGGTTTAACAGGCAACATCGTCCGCCCAGAGTACTATACTGCCAACGATTTCTTCGCGGACGGTCAGACGTCTCAAGCGGCCATCGTCTTCGAAGCCGCTCTCGCGCAATCTCGAATGGTCAACAATCAGCGTGGTATTGATAGCGTGCCGCCACTGGTGAAGTTGGGGGAGTGTTATTGGGAGCAATGCGACATTGGCATGGCGTTGGAGAGATACGATGCCGCGTTGCAGATTTCCCTAGCGTCACAGAGATGGCTTTCCTTGCTAAAGCCTCTAACCGGGAACATCCGTGCCGAGGCTCGTGTGCGCGAAATACCTTGGGCAGTGAATACACGAGGGACACAGTTAGGAGCTTATAACGAAGCTTGGCCGATTGCACTTGGTTCCAGCGATTCATTGCTGGAAACGGCTACGGGGCAACTGGTGACGGGCAAGATGGTATCGATTGATGCGTTGGAGATTTTACGTTGCCAAGCGATAGCACTCCGGCGTCGCTACCAACTGCTCGGTCCGCTAGCAAAACACAATCCCTTGGCTCGTCCGCTATTGAAAGCCTTTAGTGTCAGTCTGACGGGACAGTCGGAAGCCATCCAAGCTGCCATGAATATCTGCAGCGCTATGGCTGCGATAGGAACTGGAGAACGCGTCGCTTCTGCTCAGTTGCTCACACAGAATTTGAGCGTGGGAAATGGGCTTGATCACCCCTTAACCGCTGTCGCACTTTTAGCCCTTGCGGATCTAGCGATTGAATCGAATGAAATTCTGTTGGCAGAAGAACGGGCGTTGGAAGCCTCGATCGTAGCTGGTCGCGCCGGGCAAATGGACCACTTGGCTGAAGCCGTTGAGTATCTCTCGGAAACCGGGTTTGTCGGTGGTCGCGATTCTGTCGCGGCCAAGATGATACAGCAGATCGCTCAATGGTCTGTAGCCAAGAGCCGAATGGTAACCATTCGTGGTCAAGTGGAATACGCTCGGTTGTCTGCGCTCGTCGGAGATTTGGAAACCGCCAACAAACAGTGTAGCATTTCGACGACCATGTTGTTGCCAAAGCCTGTTGTCATGCCACGCGCCGAGTCGGTGGTTCGCTATGCTCAAGCCAGAGTTGCATTCCTTGAAGGGAACCTCGTAGAAGGAATCAATAAGCTGTTCGAAAGTATCGCTTACCTGCGCGGTAATGAAAAGGGAATTGGCTCTCCAGCATTGTTTCAATTGGATTTGGCGCTTCAATTGACTAAAAGCAAAGCTCTGGATGACACTGTTGCCGAGGTGGTTCTTGGGGAGCTATTACGTTCGCCGTCCGCGGGCCATTGGCGGGTTCATCCTTTGGAACAGCTGGATTGGCTCATGGTTGACAAGTCGGAGGCCAATACTTTGTTGGTTGAGATTCAGCTTCGAACACGAAACGTATCGGAAATGGCAGCGGTTTCGGATGATGCCACTCGCAAGAGATATCGACGATTGAATGAATTGGAATCGCGAGTCTTTGATTTGAAACTCATTTTTCACAGCGACAATCGGTTTGTGGGTAACACAGCGGAAGCGAGCCGACTTCGCAAGCAGATACCGATTGCAGATCAAAACGTCGCCAAGATACAGCAGATGATTGCACCGCTTCAGGCTAACCCAAAATGGGACATTAGAAAATGGACGGAGGATGAATCGCGTCGTTGGGAATCTGCAATCCGACTATCCACTTCGCAAGAGTCTTTGCTTTGGGCGGCCGCCATCAGTCCACTCGTGATCGCAGAGGCTTTTCCTCCTCGCCATTCACAAGAGTTTTTGGCCAAGTCGTTGAGACCTAATGACGCGGTGGTGATGTTCGCGTCGCACGGCACAACGATGCGAGGCTATCTGTACTTGTCAGGCAAATGGCGATCCTGGGAAGTAGGCGACTTCGCAGGTCTCGAACGCAAGACGGTTAGTTTTCTAAGCGAAATGCAGCTGCTGAAAAACCGAGATGGAAGCCAAATGGAGAGGAAAAACTGGGGGCTCGCGCGAAGGATCGAAATCCGAAATCAATTGTTCCCGAAGGATATTTGGACCAACTTGATAGCCGCCGAGCGTTGGATCGTTGTGCCGGACGGAACTTTGTGGTATCTGCCTTTGGAAATGTTGCCACTCGCGGATGGCTCGAACTCGTTGCCCTGTATCTCGGAACATGCTATTACCTACTCGCCGACGCTCGGATTGGTTCCCTTCTTGTTGGACGCGAAGTCGCAGTCCAAATCGATTCACGGCATCGACGTTCACCTAGGCGACTTTTTATTACCGGATGGTCATGCAGCCAAAGCGGTGCGCGAGGACTTGGCTGCTAAGAAACGTTTCATCGTTGATTTATCGGGAAAGCCATCTACCCATGCGCCAAGCCACTTTTTTAAGATCGCGTCCGATTGCATCCATAATTACACTCCGATGAACTGGGATTCGATTGCACCGGTTTTGACGGATCCGAACCCGAATCAATCCAACATAAAGTCCTGGAGTCAATTGCCCTGGGGTTCGCCAGCATCGATGTTGCTAACGGGAGTCAATGCCTTGCCCCCGTCACCGCAGGCAACCGGGGATGAATGGCTTCGACTGACTCTACCGTTGATTGCTCAAGGGACACGGCAATTTACCGTTTCGCGGTGGCCGGTGGGTGGCGAAAGTACTGTCTCACTCATTCGTTCGTTTCAAGAAAACCAAGAGGATCTTTCGGTATCGGACTCCTGGCAACGCAGTGTGCTAACGCTTTGGGAGGAACACTTCGACCAGCGGAATGAACCACTCTTCAAAGGCGCTCCCTTTGCGAACTCCGAGAATACAGTTTCGGGTAGCCATCCACTTCTGTGGTCCGGCTACCTTCGGATCGGCGACTCGAAATAGAAAGCTTGCACATGAAAACGATTCTAGTAGCGATCCTGTTGGTTCCATTTGCAGGTCTGCAACCACTTGCTCTCCAGGCTGTCGAGACGGCGGCAAGAAAACCCAACGTGATCTACATCATCGACGATGAACTCGGATACTACGAGCCAGGGTTTATGGGTGGAGTGACGATTCAGACGCCGAACCTAGATCGAATGGCGGCTGAAGGTATCCGCATGAACAACCTATTCGCCGGTGCGCCAGTCTGCGCACCGACCCGTTGTTCCCTTCTCACCGTTAAGCATAGCGGTCATACCTCGGTCCGAGCCAATGGAGGTGGGACTCCGCTGCGAGCCAACGAGGTCACCATCGCCTCGATGATTAAGCATCAAGGGTACGCGACGGGCGGTTTCGGTAAATGGGGCTGCGGTGGCCGCGATTCCACCGGCGTCCCTGAAAAACATGGCTTTGATCTCTTCTTCGGGTACTACGATCAAGTTCATGCCCATACGTATTACCCTCCGTATTTGATTCGCAACAGCGAAGAGGTCACGCTTGAGGGGAACCACGGTGGAAGCGATGGAAAGACCTACTCGCAGTATGTTATCCATGAAGCTGCCAAAACCTTTATTCGTGAGCACGCAAACGAACCCTTCTTCGCCTACCTGCCGTACACTCCGCCGCACGGCAATTTTGATATTCCTGATTCCGATCCCTCCTGGAAGATTTACAAAGACAAACCCTGGCCGGAGCCAGCCCGTCGCTATGCAGCTATGGTCTCCATGGTGGATCGTCAAGTCGGAGAAATCCTTGCATTGCTCCAAGAGCTGGCGATCGACAATGACACGCTTGTTTTCTTCAGCGGTGACAATGGGGGAGCCGACTACTTCCCTTCGAAAGAGTATCCTCGAGGAATCCATCAAGCGAACAAGCACCCTGGGACCGGCGTCGAGTATCGCGGCAAGAAAGGGACGCTCTATGAAGGTGGGCTCCGCGTTCCTTTCATCGCTCGTTGGCCAGGAAAGATCGCGCCCGGTCGAGTCAGCGATTATCTAGGTTACTTCCCCGACATCATGCCGACCCTGGCCGAGGTTACGGGGGCAACCTCCCCATCCAATCTTGATGGGGTTTCAATCGTGCCCGAGCTGATGGGAGAGAAAATTGCTGGACGCAATCAATCCCATCACGATTATCTCTACTGGGAATTCCAGGGTTGGACGGCAATCCGACAAGGCAACTGGCGAGCCGTCAAGCCGCCCAAGACGACCATTTGGGAACTCTATGACCTCGCTACCGATCCGAGCGAATCGAAAGACTTGGCATTCACAAAGCCCGAACTCCTTGCCATGCTGAGTGCGCTGGCCACACAAGCCCATGAGCCAGTTGTAGAAGGCACGTTTGAACGTACCGACCGCCACGAACGAGACCGCCGTGCCAAGTTTGGAAAGCAAGACGACCCGAAAGTTCCAACACCAAACTGAATGAAACAAGGATGGCTACGGCGTTATTTTTGCACGCCCATTTGGTTGAGCAAAAAGGCGAATTCGTAGGCTTTTTCGCGGAGAGCTTCGTACCGGCCCGATGCGCCACCATGTCCCGCGTCCATGTTGCACTTGAGCAAGAGCGGGTTTGAGTCGGTCTTCAGCGTGCGCAGCTTGGCAACGTACTTCGTTGGTTCGTGGTACAGCACTTGACTATCGTTGAGCGACGTTGTCACCAGGATGGCGGGATACTTCGATCGGCTCAGATTGTCATACGGCGAGTATTCCAGCATGTACTTGCCCGCAGCCGCTTCTTTTGGGTTCCCCCATTCCAGAAACTCTTGTACGGTCAAAGGGAGCGACTCATCCAACATGGTGCTGACGACATCCACAAAAGGGACTGCCAAGTGCGCGACTTTGCAAATGTCCGGACGCATGTTCAACGTGGCACCGATCAGCAAACCGCCAGCCGAACCGCCCTCGATGGCGAGCCGGTCGCGTGCGCCGTAGTTTTCCTTGACGAGATGGTCTGCGCAGGCAATGAAGTCGGTGAAGGTGTTCTTTTTATTCATCAGCTTGCCGTCGAGATACCATTGCCTGCCTAAGTCCGAGCCGCCTCGAATGTGGGCCAATGCAAAGACCACGCCTCGGTCGACTAGGACCAATCGGCTAGCGTTAAAAGTCGGGTCCGTACTCATGCCGTAGGAGCCGTAACTGTATAGGAACATCGGTGCTTGGCCGTCCTTCGCAAAACCGTTGCGGTACACTAGCGAGATTGGCACCTTCACGCCGTCTGGAGCCGTAGCCTCGATGCGTTCGCTCGTGTAGTTCGCGGGGTCGAAGCCGCCAGGCACTTCCGTTTGCTTCAGCACTTCGCGTTGTTTTGTCGCAAGGTTGTAGCGATAGATCGTTGGCGGAGTCACGAGGCTCGTGTAGGAGAGCTGAACGGATTGGGTGTCGAACTCGGGGTTCATACCAAGGCTCGCGCTGAAGCTTGGCTCAGGGAACGCGATACGGTGTGAATCCTTAGACGAGAAGCTGAATACTCGCAGTTGACGAATGCCGCGTTCTCGTTCCGTCACAACCGCGTAGTCCTTGAAAATGCGAAGGTTTTCGGTGTAAACAGATGGGTCGTAGGGATGAAGTTCTTTCCAGCCTTTGGGGTTCGTGTCCGCAACCGTGCAAGTCATCCATTTGAAATTGACTGCACCGTCTTTGTTGGTGCGTATATGGAATAGCCCATCCCGATGTTCGACAGCATACTCAACGCCCTCACTGCGAGGGGCTATTAACTCGAACGAACCGGTTGTGCTCGTAGAACTCAAGATCGCTTGTTCGCTGGTCGTAGAACTCATCGACGAGCGGACCACATACTTCTTGTCGAGCGTGCGGCCAACGCCCACTCGATATAACTCGTCTTTTTCCTCGTAGACCAAGACATCCTTATCGCGTGCCCCACCGATGATATGGCGGTAGAGTTGATAGGGTCGCTTAGCCGCATCTTCGGTGACATAGTAGATCGACTTGTTGTCGCCAGCCCAACAAAAACCTGCGGACTTCACAAATGCGTCTTCCAGCAACTTCCCAGTCGTTAGGTCCTTGATTGACAGGTAGTATTCGCGGAAGCCAGTCGTGTCGGTCAGATAAGCATACAGTCGGCTGTCATCGCTGGCCCCGCGCGGTTGGGCGGAGAAGAATTTTTTGCCTTGAGCGAGTGAATTCACATCGAGAAGCACCTCCTCGGTGGACTCTAAGCTCCCCTTCTTTCGACCATAGATTGGGTACTGTTTGCCTTCCTCGGTACGGCTGTAGTACCAAAAGCCATTGTCCTGAACTGGCACCCCCAGATCGGTTTGTTTGATGTGGGATAGCATCTCGTTGTAGAGAGTCTCTTCGAATGGACGCAAGGACTTGGTGATCGATTCGCGATAAGAATTTTCCGCTTCGAGATACCGAATGACCTCCGGATCTTTCTTGTCTTTCATCCAAAAGTATGGATCGTCTATTTTGGTTTCGTGGAAGTCAAACGAGTGCGGCCTCTTGATCGCAGTTGGGGCAGTTGGCGCGGTTGGCTCCTCAAGCGACACCCCCCTTGTCACTTGCAAGCCCGTACATAACAAAGCGGTCAACAATAGCGAGGTTCGTGTCATTCTCATGGATCTCATTGAACGTAATTCTTCCCTTCTTATCCGCGGGAGGAAAAGAGCCCGGGGTTATAGGGGCTAGAGCATGGTTATTATTGGTCGCTTACGATACCATTTTGTCCCATTGTAACCAAGAGCCTCCGCGTGCAGTGGTGTCTGGGCAGCTTCCTTACTTATCGCGATCCATGGGTATTTAAACCGTTCAACTAGGAGTTCAATTTTGGCCGACAACTCGAATAATCCCTACCAATCACCTCAGGATCACAGCAACCTGCAGGCGGTCGATATTCACTGGAGTGAGGAGACAAAAGGGTTTATTAGGGGTCAGCTTCGAATCATGCAGGTGATTTCGTGCGCATTGATGATGGGCTTGAAAACGTATGCGTCCTTAACTTTCTTTCAAGCATCTGCGCAAGCAAAGCCAACGGCGCTTTCGTTCGAACTTTTCTTGATCACGGCGGTTCTGTGTCTGTCAGCCGTGTCCACCGCTCTGGTGCTCGGATTTACTGGAATTGGGGCAAGTCGTATTGTGCCTCGAAACGATGCTCCAACCGGTGTGGATAGTCGTGTGGTTGCCGCTTGCGTAAATCAAAATACTCGGCACATCATTTCCAACGCGATTTGCGAGGGCCCTGGGTTTTTCTGTATTGTCTTATATAACCAGAGCCAAAAAAACGCGTTTCTGGTCCTGGTTGGAATCATTCTGTTCTCGATGCTCGCTCTGTTTCCGACATGGGGCCGGTTGACTTCAAAGATACAGCGCGCAATAGACATTTGAATCGCTTTTTTCGGCGACCATGCACAATTCTTCGAGGCTTGAATGACCGATTTGTGTTTACAATGATTAGAACTACTATCGGTTTGTGTTTTGGGGACTTCAACGGATCGCCACATGGACATTTCACCTCAAGGCGTTTCAAGGCGTGCGTTTGTCCGTCTCGCGGGGGCTTCGACGTGCGCCCTGACCATGGGTGGTTTTGACCCTTCAAGATTGGCACTCGGTTCAAAACCGCTCGATTTCCAACCGATTCGATCGTGCATCTTTTTGTTTTATTACGGTGGGCCAAGCCATATCGACACCTACGATATGAAACCCGATGCGCCCTCCGAAATCCGCGGCGATTTCCGACCGATTTCTACCAACGTTCCCGGTCTACAGATCTGCGAACACCTACCTTGCATGGCCAAAGTCATGGACAAGGTCGCGGTAATCCGCAGTGTGCATCATAGCGCCACCTTGCACGATTCCGCATCGATCCATGCATTGACCGGTCGGCCACTCGAAGGCGCCGATCGCGAATTGTTTGAACCGATTCCGCAATTCTATCCGAGTTTTGGTAGTGCTGTGTCGTACATGAAGCCTCAAACTGCATCTCAGGTTCCCTACGCGGCGCTTCCGTTCGTATTTCAAAACGTCGTCCCTACGCCATGTCAGGGAGGGGGAATTCTTGGAAACGCTTGGGACCCGCTAAGAATCGAAGTCGATCCCGTTGCAAAGCATTATTTGGCGGACGCGTTGGGGCTACGCGAAGGAGTCACCTTGGATCGCATGGCTGAGCGACGCGGCTTGCTCGCTCAGCTCAACACGTCGCAATGGAACGCGTCCCATTCATCGATTCATTCTATGAGCCGCTATCATGATCGGGCTTTGCAACTGATCGAATCCGAGTCGCTTCGCAAAGCGATGGACATAACACGCGAACCCGATGCGGTACGGCAGCGGTATGGTTTCGGAACAGATCCTGCAAGCAAAGGTGAAGTCAATGGCGGTGGTGCCGAAATGGGATTCGCGAGACAAATGCGAGGCCAGAATCTATTGCTCGCTCGTCGACTAGTCGAGGCAGGTGTTCAGTTCATCAATATCTACGATTGCAAACAGCAAGGCCAAAACTGGGATGCCCACGCCAATGGTTCCAGTCAACACAAAAACTATCTGTTACCGCAAGCCGACCAGTCCCTTTCGGCGCTCATCGAGGATCTCGATCAACGCGGACTGCTGGAATCCACTCTCATCGTCGCCACTGGTGAATTTGGCAGGACCCCGAAAATCAACACAACTGCTGGTCGTGATCATTGGCCTCATTGCTATTCGGTACTCATGGCAGGAGGAGGTGTTTGCGGGGGAGCCATTTATGGATCGAGCGACAAACAAGGCGGCTATCCTGCAAGTGAACCAGTAACGCCTGGCGATATCGCAGCCACGATTTATTGGCGATTTGGCATCAAGCATTCGGCAGATATCCATGATCCGCTGGGGCGACCACACCGACTTGCAATGGGTGAACCGATCCGTAAGCTTTTTGGTTGAGGGGCATTTCCCAAATCAAGCCACCGACCCACAGGACCACGCCCATGTTGGGCGTACTGAAGGCGAAGCAGCCCATCGCACTTTTTTTACCAGTGGAAGCGCAGCAAGCTCGCCAGGCAGCCTTAACTGGCGTAGGCTTCCAGCGGCTTCCAGCCTGTGGGCGTCAAAACACAGGCTGGAAGCCTTTGTTGCAAGAAAGAACCGACAGGAATTTTTCGCTCGATGCTTAAGTAAATGAACTCGTTTGGACGCTCCAAACTAATCAACTAGTCGACCAGAGAGGAAGTTAAAGGGAACATGCCGAATCCAAAGCGGAAATTGACAACGGCTGAGAAGCGAGCTAAGAAAGATCGCAAAGCCAAAAATCAAGTTGTTTTTATGAACGGAAAACAGGTTCGCATTCTTCGGCCACCCACGATCGATGGAATGCTCGTGGCCGAGTTCCTCGCGAGAAACGCAGATCCAATTTGGCTTCATGAAAACGGAATGTGGGAAATGATCCATGAAGATTCGGATGGATCCTGATAACTGGAATGAGTGAAACAAAGGGGTCAGGGTGAACGTCGATTCAATGGGGTGATGGAACCGCGACCACTTCCACAGTTGCCACTCGAGCCGTCTCGTTATCACATACCTACGTTGGTACCTGGCCAAGTTCAATTGTGGTAAACGCCGGTTCCACCAAAGTTTGCGGTGACAGCAACTTGATTACGCCACTCGGCACCGAATGAAATTCGGCGCAGATAATTTGTACGGACAAGGAGGTGGGGACGTTTTGGTCGCTGGTCGCTATGAGCGAGAAGATGACCTCGCTGCCCTTCGCATGCTCCGCACCGCTTGGAGAGGGACTGGCAATTATCAAACGCGCGTCGACCGATTGCGAACTGGAGTCGGTACTGACTCGCAAGGAAGAGTAGTGCGACTATCGATCAGTCAAATCACAGATGATGCTGTCGATGGACTATTCGGAGGTAGTGACTCCGACTGGTTTTTGACTAACTCGGCATCCGAAGTTAAAGGAGCTTCGAGGAACGAAATTGTGAATTAGGACTCGGAATCCGATCCGAGCGGCTTTGGCCGAGACAATTGAGACCAGCCACTTGCGGCCTACGCGATGGGCGACCTCGCGTAACCGCTCCACCGTCGACGCTAAGAAGGATCCGATGAAACCCCCGTTCTTGCTACGTAGTGGACCTGAGACAGCACGCCACGTTTTCTTGATCCATTCGGGGCGGGCGTAGCAAAATCTTCCATTGGCGGTAGCTAGGTTTTATGCTATCGACGCCTGCTAGGGCAATTCGGAAAGGACTTTGCGTAGTCTTCGAAGCACCCGTGACTTGGCTTGATAGACGCTGGCGATCGATACCCCCAGCAGTTCTGCAACCTGCGCTGACGAGCGTGATTCGATAGTAGTCAGCCAAAAACCTTTCCAGGTAACCGGTTCGAACTCGCACTCCACTTGGCTCAGGACCTGCTTTACTAACAGGGAATCGGAGTTGGACCAGGAGATCGTGGATTCTGATTCTTCTGGAGTTTGTTGTAGCATGAGCATAGCTTCGCTCCCTCCAACTCCAGGCGTTTCCTTTTTGGTTCTTCGAATATGGTCGATGACGCGGCAACGTGTTATGGTTGCTAGCCACGAACGAAAACTGTCTCCTTCTTTTTGCCGTTGAAAGCTGTTGGACTTGCGCGCAACAGTTGCAAATACGTCCTGCACCAAGTCGGGAGCATCCGATTCGCTGATTCCAGATTTTCGGCACCAGGTGTATACGACGGGAGCGAAAATCCCGACGAGCCGATCCCATCCTGCGTTGTCCATAGATTGAACTAGCGACAGGAGGTTCGTCGAGATGCTCGGTATTTCGTTGCTTTTTCGGGGGTTCATAAGGTACCTTGGGTAGGCTTTTTGGTAGGCTAATCGTAGTCTAAAGACCTCCGGTTGCAAAATGCTGTCAGGTGCTTACGTTCCTATAGTGAGACGGGAAGTCAACCCATCCAAACCTAGGTTAACCCATGACGACGAAAGAATGCCCAGGAACCGATCGCTTGAGGTCATACTCACATGGGACACTTGTGGAAAGCGAGAGCGAGAGGGTGTTTGGGCATGTTCAAAGTTGCTCAACATGCTTGCTTGAACTACAGAATATGGACCAAGTCGACGAGTTCGGTGATTCGCTCATCGAAATTCTCAAGACTGGATCGGAAACGCGGTTCGATGGCGAAGCGCAATGCGAGACGGCGGTTACAAAGGCCAAAAGCGTTTTTCAAAACGGGTCAACGAAGTCTGATTTGGTAGAACCACTTGGACCAAAGTCGATGGGGGACTACGAAATCGTCCGTTTGCTCGGGCATGGGGGAATGGGCAGTGTCTACCTGGCTAACCATGAAAAATTGGGACGACAGGTCGCTTTAAAGTTGCTGTCGAGCCATCGCCGGCTTGACCCGCAGATGGAGCAAAGGTTCTCGCTGGAAATGCGAGCGATTGGCGCATTGTCGCATCCCAACATTGTCACGGCTTTTGATGCTCGAGAGATTGACGGGACGACGGTTCTCGTTACGGAGTACATAGATGGTCTCGATCTAGGCAAGGTCTTGAATCGATTGGGCAAGCTATCTGTCCGAGATGCTTGCCAAATTGGAGCGGTAATCGCACGTGCGTTGGCATACACCGACGAACGCGGATTTGTTCATCGCGATATCAAGCCATCCAACATCATGTTGAGCTCAAAAGGAATCATCAAAGTCCTCGACTTAGGACTCGCCCGCATTGCATTTGCAGGTCCCAATCCAATGGGGCTTACCGTAACCGGTCAGGCCATGGGGTCGCCGGATTACGTAGCGCCCGAGCAAATCAATGACGGGCGGGCTGTCGATGGACGGGCGGATTTGTACTCACTCGGTTGCACGCTCTTTAAAATGCTTAGCGGCAGAAATGTTTTCGACAATACTCGCTATGCATCATCTTTCGCAAAAATGACGGCGCATGTTTCCGTCGTACCGCCTTCGCTCAGATCAGAAGTACCTGACGCAGACGATCGATTGGTCCGATTGGTTGGCACTCTGTTGGAAAAAGAGCCCGACAAACGTCCTCAATCTGCAGAAGAAGTTGCAATATCACTTGAGGTCTTTGCGAACGGCTCCAATCTGCTTGCCCTGATTGAACGAGCGTTAAAGACGCCCGAGGTTTTCTCGAGTGACCGGCCTTTTTCGCCCCAGCCTTTTTCGATTGCCAAACTGGAAACCAAGTCGTCGATGAAACGGACTGTTCCAGTTACGGTTGCGATTGGAGGAGGGTTGCTCGGAACCTTTGTCGGGTTGTTTATGGGGATCATTATCACGATTACCAATCCAGATGGATCGCAAACGAAGATCACCGTCCCAGATGGCACTAGAGTTGCAATTGAAACTGTAGATAAACTGCCAAGCGGTTTGCCTACGCCGTCAGTGGTTGGAAGGAGCGAACCACCCAAATCGGCTCCGCCAAGTTTCCTCAATGAAGGCACGCGACAGTCGCTCCCCACGTTGAAGAATGTCAAGCTACTGTCCAGCAATAAGCCGGGAAGACTTAAGCTCGATAAGGTGGCGCTGCCCGTGGTGGAGCCCGGAGAAGTTTTCATCAGCAACTCCGATTCGAATTCTCGAGTCTCGCCTGTTTTGATGCTGGATAGCAAATCAAAAACGGTGGCAGTGAGTACGAGTCCGATGCCTCAAATGGCTTATAACCCTGGTGTTGTCCAACGCTCCCAAATCTATGTTGGGCAGCTACCATTTGGTCCATTCAAGGAAGTCGTTTCTACAGAATCGCCATTTACGCTCTTGGATCACGACTCCCAAACAGGACAATCGCTGGGCGTTTTGGGTGAGATGGGCACAGAAGGGGACCGTGAGTTGGTGCTATTTGACGGATTGCTTGATGGCAGTCCTCGTGAAACTTATCGGCAACGCCTTCCCGGACAACGAGGCCAACGATCTACCGTAAGCCAAGCTAAGCTCGTCGCCATGAATCAAGCGACAGTGGTACTGAACGGAACGGTATTTTGCTGGGATTTGAGCGATGGCACACAAGTCTTTCAAACGGACCCAGCAAGACCATTTCAGACCAAAGTGTCATTCAGTCTAGACAGAAAATGGATGACTCTCGTTGATACGTCGGGCGTTCACATCGTCGATACAAAAACAGGAATGGATCTCGGCTTCATTCGTATGGAATCGCTATCTCCCTCAACGGCTCCATTCGACAAGAACGGAAACCGAATTGCGTTGTGCAGTGAGGACGCTTGGAGTATCTACGACTTAGAGACCATGGAGCAACGAAAGCCGCAAACAGCGACCTGGAAAATCGATGGACGGCTATCGGGATGGATTGGTCCGGATTTGCTTTTGGCTGAGAATGGCGTCGTTTTGCATACAGAGCGACAAGTTCCCGTTTGGAAGTTTCATTCGGCATCCCTCGCTGCCACTTCAAGGCAGAGCGAATGCGCAATCTGGGAAGATAGCATCTCTTTCGTCGAACGACAAAACGGTCTCCGTATCCGGACCTTGGCCATGCCACATGAAACTTTGAAAGATGCTTTGAAGTCGATGCCATCGGTAGAAGACATGATGTTGACAGGGCCAGGAACCAAGGTGCGGCTTGAATTCAAATTGCCAGATCCTTTGCCGAAGGAAATCGACGCCGGCCTGCTCAAATCAAAAATGACCGAAATCATTCAACGCTCAAAATGGGAGATCGATGATCAGGCGAAACTGCAATTGGTAGTCCAATTCGCGCCAGGCAAACCATTTACTACTCAGTACTTTTCCTATCCAAAATCCGACGGTACGAGCCCGCTCAATCCGCAAGTTCCGGTCCGCCCAGAACAAGTTCCGGTCGAGATTACGCCAATGATCTCGACACTCCAGTTGCGTTCGGGAGAAAAGCTCGAATGGTTCATGGAGTCCTACCGCGTCTTTGGCGGTCAACACATCAACTACAGCAATCAACTCATGCTTGCGAATAACAATGGCAAGCAAAAGACGAAAGAAGAGTTTGTCGAGGAAATGCAGCGTGCCCGTCCGGAGTTTTTTTATGGAATCATGTTGCCGACGCGAATCTCTCGACAGCCCTATACACATGGACTGGGAGCGAGCAAGGAGCTTGGTAATTCCTGGGTGCCATCGTCGGCATTCCCGTGAGAATTGCCTGCACTGAAAAGTAGTTCAATTGCAGCCACGAGTGGGACAACTTAATAGGATTCGATGAACGATCCGGCAAGAATTTCGTGGCATTGCGAAGTCAATTTCTCCGTTTTTCTTGACGACGCTGATAGCAATGGATCGAAACCAGTGTCGCTGACCCCCTTTTTTGGTTGCTTTGCATCTAGCCAACAGTGAGTTTGTGGGTGTCTGAAGTGGTCCCCAGCATTCTCTTGCTTGCTGGTTGAGCGTATTCAAAGTACACTTGGCGACTCGGCTTTGGAAAATGAGTTGGCAATTCTGTGTAGCTTGACTTCGCGTCGTTTTGTTCACGTGCTTCGCTTCCCATGGCTTTCCGATGATGACAAATTCGCCTGAACTGGCATACTGCGATTTTCTTGGGATTACATGCCCGGCGATTGCGGACTACATCGCCCGCAGGGACGTTCGCCCGATCCAATTGTTCGCTTTGACAATCTTGAACCATGGGAGACCCATGACGCTTGATGAAGTGGCTGGCTATCTTACATCTCATGGCTGGATATCTTCTACCGGCGATCCAGTGCTGTCGCTTACCAAAGCATGGGGTGGTCGATTGCCTATCATTCAGCTTGCGAATAAATCGTATGACCTTGATTTGAATTGCATGGAGCTTCGACTGAGGCTCTTTGAAATCGGAATCCGAACCGACGCGAAGAAAGATACGCATCTAAGATCGCTCGGCATGTCATCGTCGACCGACGATCCAATCACTCCACCCAAGCGAATATTGATTCATGGATTCCGCGTCAGCGAACGTCTAGTCGCGGTTTGTTTGCTGGATGTTGTCGAACGGTCGTTGACCACTGTCTACGGCGATGAACTTGCGAGCGTTGCCGAACGGCTTAAAGAATACCCTGTTATCATCGGGCTCGGGCCACGGAACATCCTTTCGGATTTAGGCGTTACGGACATGATCCCTTGGAGACTGATCGACTTGGCCCAGCATCCAAAATCCAAGCAAATCAACAAGCGTGGACGCAAGCTTAAAATCACGACCGAAATGCTGATAACGTCCTCGACGGGAATCAGCAAGCCGCTGGGGGATACAATCAAGATGCAGGAGTACTGGGTCCAAGAAAAGAGGAGCATGTTAACCAAGCGTATCGAAAGCGACGCCAAAGCACTCTATGCGTTCTATCGCTATGGCGCCCTCCACAACGGCATCCGCTTGCACTGGGGATTTCTCTCAGAAAGTTATTTGGCAGAATGGGGAGTACCAGGCGAACCCTGTTTGTATCAACTTCTACGAGAAAGAATGGAGAAGGGTGAACCGATCGAATTCGTTCGTGGATCCGCGCCGGGCTGGGCCGATCCATGGTCGCGTGGCGTACAAGCCATAGTCAAGCAAGTCAACTATCACGATGCGGAATTGTGGATCGATGGTGAGCTGGAGTCGATCCGGCGCGAAGAGTTCCAAGCGGTTCGTTGAACCCGCGTCTACGAAGTCTTGATCCCATTCGTCCATCGACGCGATTCGCCATCGTACAAAAAGCGGATTCTTGGTTTTAGATTTTTTTGGCATGCTCAGTTCACCTTCCTCGTTTTACTCTTTAACTTGATTCGGTCTCTTTCGGGTGCACGCAGCTCAATCAGTTGAAGTTCCTGCTCGATCATTCTAAGCCTTGAGCGCGATTGGAAAAACGGCACCAACTCAAACGCGTTTCAAACCGGTGCTAGTTGGGCGAGCGGGCCAAACTTTTACAACTCGATTGCTTTGGCGACCGTCAGTTGTTTCTTGCCCCGAAATGACGCCTCCGGATAACAGAGCCGTTATTTCTTTGTGTCTTGCTTCGTTGCTCACTTCCTCATTTTTCGTCATCGAGTTTACTGGCTAATCGCTACCTGCAACCAAGCCCGAGCGTAGGACCATTTCATTCGTACGTCTTTCCGTCCGGCGACCAGCGAGCAATCGCAGCCACATCCGCTAACAGCACTGGTTCCAAAGTACTGAGCTTTAGGATGTAGACTCCCGCCTTGTTAAATGACCAAATTGGCTGGTTTGATTTTGAAATAGGCAAGCAGACGAGTTCGACTGAGTCCGCTGTCTTCGAGATGAAACAGAGATTGCCCTCGACTGTCCAGTGTGGGAAATAACCGTTCTCTGAGATCACTCGCTCATTCTTTCCGTCCTTGTCGACAATCCAAATGCTACTCACTGCAGACTTGTCTGTTCTTTCCATTGCAATGGAACCATCGACGGGGGAACAAACCGGGCGCGAACCGCCGCGGCACAGTACGTTCGTTTCACCCGTAAATAGGTCGAGAGATTCAAGGTAACTCTGCTCAGGACAAAAGCCAGTCAGAGCGTAGATTAATCGCTTGCCATCGGCCGTCCAGCCGGGTTCGCCACCGCGAATACGACGCGCGGCAGCCAATTGTGCTTGCGAGATCAATGGTTGCAAAGCACCGACGGTGCCAACTGCCGTGGTATTCTCTTCGGTTGGTTCTTCACGATAAGGCTTCCGCTGCTTAAAAAGCTCGAGCCGCTGACGCATGGCAATCGATTCTTTATCGAGCTTTCCAACTTTTGCGCAAGCTTGCTCGGCATACTGAACCGCCTTTTCAAAATCACCGAGTTCGGCATTGGCTGCTGCACGTGTATCTACAAACGTGGGCAGTCTAAAGCCAGAGAGCTCGCATGCCTCATTTGCCTCTCTCACCGCCTGCTCGCCATTGCGCAACGCGTCTACCTTTGAAGTCGCGGGCCAACCCATTGGCCGTCTCGTACCGTCGGTTGCGCTCTTTGACCAGCGCTTTCATGATGATCCAATCGAGGTCTCCTCTGATGCTGCGGCCAAGCTGTTCCGGATCGAGACTTCGTTGTGCAGCTATGCTGGCTCGCTGAGCACTCGTGCTGACGCGAGCGCTCGGCTTCGGTGGTTCAACCTCTTTGATGAGTTCGAAGGATTTCTCCGAAGGCCGCCTGCTTGAGTTGTGCTTTCTCCAGCGGGGTCGTCCCTGTCAACAATTCATAAAGCATCACGCCCAGCGAATAGACGTCGGAACGAGTATCCACATCTAGATTGTTGTTCTCCGATTAGCATTCCAGGCTTCTGCTCCGGGCATGTCTGGGGTTGCACGGTCGGGGGAAGATCTGTTGGCTGATCGAAGTATGTCTTGGGACGCTCAAAGGCTACCAAAAGGTCGGTAACTCGACGCCGCAGACATAAGGACAGGCATTGCATCTGTAGCCAGCGATTGCCAGCGTTGTTCTGATGGAGGTGGGGAGCTCATCGGCTCGTTCTATGGGGTCGGAAGAAACTCGCTCGTCTATTGCCTTGGTTTTTCGACGGCTAGGTTCGCTTTCCCCATGCTATCAGCGCAGACCTTTAGACAGCTGATCCTCTTCAGTGCTCCGCGGAAATTCGGGACGAACAGTCTGGC
>JANMHA010000030.1:0-26760 GCA_031374925.1 Pirellula sp.
CCATACAACCTTGTTTTGGCGTCCAACGTAACGGCGCAGTAACCGCCGCCCTCCGCTGCCTACTCGACCGCATAAGGCGGTCGAGACGGCAGCGGAGTGCGATCCTTTAAGGTCTGAGCCGCACTTTTAGTACGCCAAAACAGCGTCCGCCGGAGGCAAGCTCCGATCGGACGAAAATGCTTCACAGCGTCTACGAGAGGGAGGTTGACACTCGAATTGGTTTTTGCAACGAAACTTGCAGGTGTTAGAGGGGTTTATATACGTCCCACGGCAATCTTTGGTGTCGAATGGACCGTAATCCACCATTTCCTAGTGGAATTGCAATTGACTGCCGTAGATAATACTTGAAGCTGTCATTGCAAATAAAACCGGTTTGACAAGCTCACCCTCCTATTAACCCACCCGTCAATATGTCAATTCAACATCGCAAGCGATCTCAGCTCAGGCGAGGCGCGGTCAAAACAATCGTTTTCTTAATTGTCGCGACTGCCATTTGCGGCCTCGGTGGTTACACCTGGTGGCAGTCTAAAGGCACGGGCATGTACGCTGCATCGGATAATGATCCGCTACTTCATGAAGTACAGAAAGGCCCTTTCGATCATATCGTTTTGGAACAAGGCGAAATCGAAAGCAGCAGCAATAACGAAGTTAAATGTGAAGTAAAGGGTCGAGGGGGCAGCGGGACTCCTATCTTGACGTTGATTACCGAAGGCGCGATCGTCAAAAAAGGGGACAAACTTTGCCAATTGGATTCGTCGGCTTTGGAGCAGGACGCCAAAAATCAGCGAATCGTGGTCAGTACAGTTGAATCCAATTTGATTAGCAGTGAAGCGGCCGTTAGCAAAGCGGCGATCGCCAAGCAGGAGTATCTTGAGGGGACTTATTTAACGGAGCAGAAAGCGATTCTAAGTGAAATTGCACTCGCGCAACAAGGACTTCGAAAAGCGGAGTTGTCCTTGCAAAGCGCCGAGAGGCTAGCGGCCAAGGGTACGCTCAAAGCATTGCAAATCGAATCGGAGCAGTTTGCGGTCCAAAACGCCAAAAGCTTGCTGGAATCGGCCCAGGGCAAGCTAAGAGTTCTTGAGAAGCTAACGAAAGAGAAAATGCTGGTTCAGCTTAATAGCGACATTGAAACTGCCCGAGCAAAGTTAGAGTCGGACAAGAGCACGCTTATCGAAGAAAAAGAAAAGCTGGAAGAGATAAAGGCGCAGGTTAAAGCTTGCACGGTCCTAGCGCCCGCAGATGGACAAGTTGTCTATGCAAACAAACAAGGCGGTCGCGGTAGCAACGATTTCGTTGTTGCGGCGGGAGTTCTTGTTCAGGAACAGAAAACCATTTTCTTGTTGCCTGACCCAACACGCATGCAAGTCAAGGCCAAGGTCAACGAGTCTCGGATCACGTTGATTCGCGACGGAATGCCTGTGAAGATCAATGTAGGCGCTACAGCAAATGAGCTTCTCGGTCAGGTTGTCAAAGTGAATAAATATGCCGAGCAAAGCAGCTCGTGGGGATCGACGGTCAAGGAGTATCTGGTCATTGTTAAAATACTGAATCCTCCGGAGGAAATCCGAACTGGGATGACGGCCGAGGTTCGAATTTTTGTCGAGCAGATTCCCGACGCCGTTCAGGTACCTGTTCATGCGGTTTATGAAACCAAAAAACACCATTTCGTGTTGGTCCAGAAGGGCAAGGAATGGGAAACTCGCGAAATCAAAATCGGTGCGACGAATGACAAATTTGTCACTGTTGGTGACGGGATTAGTCCACAAGAAATGGTGGTGCTCGACCCTCGCAATCACCTCGACAAGATGAACCTCCCTGAAATTACAGAAGTCGATGATCGTGAGACATTAGCCAAGATTGGAGCTTCGGCTCCTCCAAAGCCAATAGGTGGTGGAGGTCCGAGATCTGGTGGCGGAGGGCCCCGTTCCGCTTCGGACGGACCGTCTGCCGGTGGGCCTCCAGGGGCAGGAGGAAACATGGATCCTAATGCAGCCGCCGCAGCCATGCTGGCAAGGATGGATACTAACACCGATGGTAAGCTGAGTCCAAGCGAAGTCGCCGACAACGAACGCATGAAGAACAGTTTTTCCGACTACGATGCCAACAAGGATGGTTCCATCGATCAGGCCGAAATAGCAGCAAGGCTTCAAAAGTTCATGGCCGCAGGTAGCGGTGGTGGAGGCGGTGGGGCTGCACGTGGAGCTCCGTCCAACCAATGATTGCTACTCAACCGGCGCAGCAACAGCGATTTGCCTGCCGTGTCGCCGACCTAAAAAAAGAGTATGTCCTAAAGAGCGAAACGGTTCGCGCTCTGCGTGGTGTCACGTTCGATGTTCCCGAAGGGGACTATGTCGCCATCATGGGTCCGTCAGGATCCGGTAAAAGCACGTTGCTCAACATGCTTGGCTGCTTGGACCAGCCCACCTCCGGTAGCTTGTGGTTGGGTTCGGACGATGCCGCGAAAATGAACGATGACCAACTTGCTGATATCCGGTCACAACGAATTGGATTCGTTTTCCAAGCCTACAACCTGATTCAGCAGCTAACGGTTGTTGAGAACATTCAAGTTCCCCTTTTCTACCAAGGGAAATCACTGACCAAAAAGCAGAAGGAAAAGAGTATCGAGTTGGCCCATCTGGTCGGACTGGGAGAACGGTTAACTCACCGACCAACACAATTGAGCGGGGGACAACAACAGCGCGTCGCGATCGCTCGCTCTCTGGTTAACGACCCATTCTTTATCCTTGCAGACGAACCGACAGGTAATCTGGATTCTCGGACTGCGGAAGAGATCTTGCAGTTGTTTGAGAAGCTGAACAACGAGGGAAAGACGATTATTCTCGTGACGCACGAAGACGAAGTTTCCAAGCGAGCGAAACGTGTCGTTCGTTTGAAAGATGGTCGGCTGCAGTGGGACCGTCAAAATTCTCAGGAGGTCCGCGATACCGCGGCCAAGTACGCTCTAGATAACATGCCGGCCGAAGAATGAGTCTCTGGATTGGAACAATACAGCTTGGCGTAAAAAGCCTTTGGCTTCACCCGCTTCGATCACTGCTGACAGTGCTCGGTATCTTTATCGGCGTGGCCAGCGTAATTTGGCTGTTGGCTATCAGCAAAGGGATCGGAGATGAGGCTCAGAAGCAAATCGAGAGTCTCGGCGCCGATACCATCATGATTCGAACGATCAAACCTCCTAGCGAAAAGATGTCCGCCACAGGCTTGACTCCGTACGGATTGACTCGTGAGGATTTCGATTTGCTCGTGACTACAGTTCCGACCATACGAAGTGCTTTACCTATCCGGGAAATGCGAAGGCAATTTCAGTTCAAGGATCGCAAACTTGACGGCCGACTAGTTGGCTGCACCCCCGAATACGCGGACGTCACTCGGCTCAAAATCCGGTCAGGACATTTTATTACCGATGCCGAGAACTTTGCGATGGACACGCATTGTGTCATCGCATCGAGAGTCGCCGATCGCATGTTCCCGTATGAAGACCCAATCGGTCAACGCATCTACATGCCACAAAACAAGAATTTTTATTTAGTGGTCGGAGTTCTTGAACCCAAGAGCGCTACCGCAGCCATTGGAGGATCCATGGCCGCTCAGGATTTCTCCAACGATGTTTATATCCCCATCAAAACGCTGCAACAGCGAATCGGAGATGAGGTGAGGAGCTTTAGTGCAAGTTCGTCCGAGGGCGAGAGCATTGAACTGAATCAAATTACCCTGCGCGTACGAGAGGTTTCGGACGTCAAAAGAACTGCTGAATTGGTTGAGGATGCTCTTTCAGGCCATGATCGCATGGAAGATGTTACCGTGGTGGTTCCGCTCGAGTTGTTGGAACAAGCTCGCACCACCCGTGCCATGTTTATGGCCTTCATGGGTATGATCGCTGCCATCTCCTTGTTGGTCGGCGGTATCGGAATCATGAATATCATGCTGGCAACGGTTACCGAACGCACACGGGAAATCGGGATTCGCCGAGCGTTGGGAGCCAAACGTCGGGACATTATTCGACAATTTTTGGTGGAGACGAGCGTATTGAGTTTAGCCGGCGGCGTTTCAGGGATTTTGTTCGGGCTTCTTTGTGGTCCAGCCGTCAACGGCGCCCGTGTTCTTGCCAATTTATGGTTCGCAAAGCAGATGGCCGGTCTTCCCGATGTTGTACGAACGGTCCAGCCGGCCGTGGTCCCTGAAAGTATTCCAGGGGCCTTCTTTATTTCGTTGGCGGTCGGTTTAGTGTTCGGCATTTACCCAGCCATGCGTGCCGCCAAAATGAATCCCATTGAAGCTCTTCGTCACGAGTAATCTGCGCTGGCTCAATTAATCTGCGCTGGCTCAATCTTCGCGAAACGATTATCAAATCCCTGGGATGCAAGCGAACTGCCTAATGGGTGAAGACAACAGAATTTTGCAACGCGCTCGCGCGGGAGACGGCACGGCAATTGGAGTCGTCTTGGAGGGATTTCGAAGCTACCTGACCCTGCTGGCGAGAATTCAAATTGGTCGACGTCTACAGTCCAAGGTGGATCCGGACGATGTTGTTCAAGAAACTTTTTTTGATGCGCATCGCCAGTTTTCGACGTTTCGAGGAGAGAACACCGAAGCGGTCGCGGCTTGGCTAAGGTCCATTCTGGCAGGTCAATTAGCCCAGTTGATCCGCCGATATTGTGTGACAGAAGCGAGGAATATACGTCTTGAAATTTCGATTGAGCAGGATTTGGATTCATCGTCTGCTCGCTTGGCGCAGGGATTGGCAGGTCAAGGATCTTCACCCAGCGAATCGGTAGGGCGCCGCGAAGAGCTTACGATCTTGGCCAACATGCTGGAGCGACTTCCGCCCGATTATCGCGACGTCATTTTGCTGCGGCAAATTGACGGTTTGTCCTTCGGGGAAATTTCCAGCCTATTAGGCCGTAGCGAAGATAGCATTCAGAAGCTGTGGGTACGAGGACTGCAAGCCCTTCGCGATTTGATGAATCAGCCGCCAAAATAATTCTCGAATTGACGAGGTGCCGACAGCGAGACGAATCGGGTCAAAGTTGGTTCTGATTGTCGGTTCTTGCCAAAAACTCTTGAAAATCGATCCGTTGGCGAAACCGAGCCCATTTAGCATCCGTCTGGAATTCGATTCGCTTCTTGCGAGTCGGTTCCCAGCCTGCTTCTAATGCCGCATTCAAGTGCGTTACAACCTTGGTTGCCGCCTGTTCAAGCTGCTCGATGGTTTGGAATGGGCATTCATCCGTAGGAAGGAGAAGCAAACTGAACGTTGAGTCCGAGACCCCTAGCGGATACCAAGGGTTCTTGCCGGAATACGCGGCGGTTAATGGTTCCCATAATTTCAGGCATTCGGTCAAGTCAGTCTTTGCTTCCTTAAATCTCTCCTGCTGGATAAGCACGTGCGCACGTTCTTCGTGCACCCAGGCCAAGTTGTGCAGGTGGCTTGGCATCTTTGGCTGTTCTGCTATCAGTCGCTGAAACACCACAATGGCTTCGTCGAACCGACCTATTGCGGCGGGTTGGGAACCATCTCGGCTGAGCAATTGTCCATACTTGAGAAGCGCTAGTCCCAATTGGCTTCTGGCGGTGTGCTGGGAGGCCGCTTTTTCAAGGATTTGCCTAAAGCCGGCAATACCTATCTCAAAGTCGTTGCGGGCTGAGGGGCGTTCATCGAGTTCGTAGAAGCTCAGCGCTCTACCGACATATAGCCTTGACGCGACCATTCGAAAATTCCATTCGACCTCGGGCTTGTTTAGTAGCGGGGCGATCAATTCTAGTCCTCGGTCATATGCATCTTTCGCCGAATCAAACGATTTTCGTTCCAGCAGCGCTCTACCCATCAGGTTTAAGCAGTCCGAAGCGCTAAAGCGAACCCAAGCGTCATTCGGTGTTTGCATTAACAATTCCTCCAATTCAGCCAACCCTGCTTCGAACCAAATCATGCCAGCTTCAATATTGCCGGCTTGCTGCCGAGTTACACCCCGGCTAATCTGCGCGGACGCCAGAATACGGATGTCACTTAGTCTATCTGGATGCTCGCGCACGATTGGCTCGAGGAGGGCTACGGCATTTTCAAAAGAACCGCCGGCTTGCTCCCAATCCTCTTTTTGCTCCAGCGCGTTTCCAAGTGTCCAAAAGCTTCGAGCGAGGCTCACTTCGGTATCTTGGTCCTTTGTTCGGCGTTTGAGGACGGCTTGATGCCGGCGAACCGAGTCTCGTAGGATGATCTCTCCCTCGTCTGGTTCGCCCATACGGTTTTTGAGTCCGCCTAGTGCGGTCATCGCCATTGCCACCTGAATCTGAGTATCGTCATCACCAGGAGCCGAAGCGGCGAGAGACCGGAATTGTCGCACAAGGGTTTCGTAGAACTCCCGTTGCCGCGGAGTCATTTCTTTTTGACTGGCAAGATGGTCTTCCGCACCACCAGAAACGACCGTTTCGAGCGCTTGGAACAACTGCTTGCGTGCTACCGCTTCGAGTTTGCTTGTGGCCAATAGTTGGTTGTTGGTTTGAACAAGTCGAACGCTAAGAATGACAAACCCGACTAAAGCCGCGCAAAGGGTCACCAACAGGCCGGCCACGACCGGATACCGACGACACCAGCGTTGGGATCTTTCGATCCAGTTAGCTCGACGCGCAATGATCGGCTGGTCCTGAAGGAATCGTTCAAGGTCATCACGGAATTCAGCCGCGGTTTGGTAACGCTCGCTTAGTTCTTTGGTCATCGCCTTCTGGCAAATTGTCTCAAGATCGAGTGGGATTTTCCGAACCAGTTTGCGCAAGGGTATCGGCTCGTCCTCCACGACTTTCCGTAACAACGCAAGCCGGTCGTCAGCCTCAAATGCCGGTACACCTGTGAGCGATTCATAAAGCGTTGCCCCTAGTGAGTAAACGTCGGTGCGAGCGTCGACGGTCCGCCCCGACGCTTGCTCAGGGCTCGCGTACCGCATCGTGCCCAAAACATCGGTGGTCTGAGTCAAATCACTCCCCGGCAATTTTGCCAGCCCGAAATCCGCAACCCAAACGTGGTTCTTCGCGTCCAGAAGCAGGTTGCTCGGTTTGATGTCTCGGTGGATTATCCCGTACTCGTGCGCATGTTGGAGGGCGTCGGCTGCATCTCGGATCGTACGTGCAACAAACTGAAAATGACTTGGCGTGCAGGGAAAAAAGGAGTCACTTTTTTCGATCGGCTCGACTGCAACTTGAAGGTTCGAATTGGGTTTTTGGATTGCAATAGGATCAACATAAAGGGCTAACGTGGAGGGAGGCTGATTCGATTGTTGATAACCCTTGAGTACTGTTGCAAGTGACTTTCCAGAGATCAACTGCATGGCATAAAAATGGACACCTTCGAATTCGCCAACTGAGAACACGGGAACGATGTGCGGGTGATGGAGGGTTCCGACCGCTTGTGACTCGTTTCGAAACCGTTGCAATGCTCTCGAATCCTCGGAGCCAGACAAGGGTAGTACTTTCAAAGCGATTCGCCGACCTATAGATCGCTGTTCGGCCTCGTAGACTATGCCCATTCCACCGCGGCCGATCTCGCAAACGATTCGAAAATCGCCTATCACTGACCCAATAGCAATCGGTCGTGTTGCGACTGGTTGCTGGAACGGCGACGGGATCACGGACTCGACGAAGACCAACGCTTTCAAACAATCCTTGAGTCGATCGGCGAGGTCAGGATATCGCGATAGAAACGCGTCCTGATCGATCGTTTCGTTATTCTTTTTAGCTTGCTGAAATTCGTCCAGTGCCGCTGCAAGTCGGGCATCATCGTCCGGATTACTGCCGGTGAGCGCATCTTGAACAGCCATCGGCGGTCCTGTTCGTGTCCAGGAAGAGGAAGTGGAAAGCGGTTAAACCGTTTTTGAATTGTACCCACTTTCAAGCCGAGGGATCGCGATTTATTGCCTCTACAAGCACCCTGCAAAATAGTTATTGGTTTTTGGTAAAATGCGAGGCGGAATTTCGAAAAAAACGCAACTACCGAGGCAGGCAAAGATTTCGTGTCGTTGTTCGCCTGGCGAACGGGTGATCATATGGTTCGTTCTAAAAATGATAAGGTCGATTCAAACTTTGGCGATCGGGACAAGCGAATAGCCGTTGCCGTCGCCGAATACCAAGCGATGCTCGAGTCGGGGTTGGGACCGGATCGGACCGCATTTTTACTCCTGCATGCCGAGCTCGCTGAGGAACTTGCGCCCTGTATCGAGGCTCTGGAGTTTGTGGGCCGCCTCGTACCTGTATCATCGCTGTCGACTGGTACTCCATCGAATCGCTTATCGCCGAATTCGATGTTAGGAGACTTTCGGATTGTCAAAAAAATCGGCAGCGGCGGAATGGGCGACGTCTATGAGGCCCAGCAAGTTTCACTTGGCCGTCGTGTGGCATTAAAAGTTTTACCGGCCGCGTCCTCTCTCGATGAGCGTTCGTTGCAGCGATTCTGCCACGAGGCCCAAGCGGCCGCAACGTTGCAGCATCCTCATATTGTTCCGGTCTACGCCGTGGGAAGTGTCGGGGATATTCATTACTATGCCATGCAGTATATCGAAGGGGACTCGTTGGCGCATGTCGTTTCGACTTGGCGAACGCACAACAGTGCCGAGTTGGATACGGCCAAGTTAACGCCCAAGGTAGCTCACGAGCGAGAGTCGTCATCGCCAAGAGCCGAGAAAAGGCCCATGCAGGTGGTTGGGCAATTGTCGTCAACTCCTTTAGACGTACGGGGCCGTCCTTTTTTTAGGGACGTCGCCCGTATGATCAGCCAAGCGGCCGATGCGTTGCAACATGCCCATGACTGCGGAATCGTGCATCGGGATATCAAGCCCGGAAATCTGTTGATCGATACCAAGGGCGAAATCTGGGTGGCCGACTTTGGTTTAGCCAAACTCCCGGATAGCAATTTGACGGGAACGACGGATGTGATGGGGACGCTGCGCTACATGAGTCCTGAGCAAGCGTCGGGTAGGGCCGTGGCTTTGGATGGCCGTACCGATATCTACTCCCTGGGTGTGACGTTGTACGAGATGTTGACGTTGCGTCCGGTCTTTGAAGCAGAGGACAGACGAGCGCTGCTTCGAAAAGTGCTTGAAGAGGAACCTCGGTCACTTCGCCTTGTTTGTCCGACATTACCGAAGGACCTTGAAACCATTACCCATAAAGCGATCGAAAAAGAGCCGCAAGACAGATATCAGTTCGCGTGTGAATTCGCCGATGACTTACGTCGCTTCTTAAGCGATCACACCATTCGTGCAAAGCCTCCTACTCTTCAAGAAATGGCCAAGAAATGGGTGAAACGCAATCGCCTGGTCGCAGGTGCAATGGCAATCAGTTTCTTCGTGCTGCTCATCATGGGAGTTGCGAGCCTGTCGATTACTTTGGTTGTCATTGATAGGTCTCGCGACGAAACAAAGTCGGCGCTCGAACGCGAAACCATAGCTCTTCGAACTGCAAAGGAAGCAAATAAGGCGAGCGACAAAATGCTTCTCGCAGAAAAGGATGCTCGGGCGAGTGAAAACAAATTGGCCTATTCTCTATCCGTCTCCTTAGCGGACGCGGAAATGCGAAGCGGCAACATCGAAGCAGCAGAGGCTCTTTTGTCGCGATGTCCACATGATTTGCGAGATTGGGAGTGGGGATACCTTTTCGAGCAATGTCATGGTGAACTCAACACGGTGCCGATCAAAACGGAATATGTGGATGAAATTGCGATGCTTCCCACAGGAGAAACCGCAGCTTTCGCAAGCGAAGGAGCAAGCCTATGGAGTTTTCCAAACGGCGTATTAGTCGAAAATTGGCCAAGTCTTGTTGGTACGAAGAACGTACGTCAAACAAAACTTTCACGCGACGGAAAATACATAGTTCGTTACTCGCAAACCCACAGTTTTTTTGGACGTGGCCAAACCGCTCCAGTCGCCATTTTCGAAGTCTTTAGCAGCCAAACTGGACTTTTGACATCCTCATTCTCTGGACACTCCAATCCAATTAAAGACGTAGAAATGAATACGCAGTCGACTCATGTCGTCTCCGCTGGGTCAGATGGTATGCGGATCTGGGATTTCAATTCGGAAACAGAACTGAAAGCGATTCGCGAAACTGGATTGACCGATGTCGCCTTCGCTCACGGTTCCGACATGTTCGCAACGAAGAATAGAATCGGCAAGATCAAACTTTATACGGGGATGATACTAGCAAAGACAATTATGGATGAGGATGCCCGACATCATGCAATTGACACACTGGAATTTAGTCCAGATGATCGAAAGGTTGCGAGTGAAATTCGCGATGGAAATATTAAGCTCTGGGACACCAACGACGGTAAATCGATCCGAACTATTCCATCCAGGATGGGCTCAAGAGGGCTTTTTATTTTTAGTCCCGATGGACTTTGGTTAGCAACTACCGATCATGAGGATCATTCGATTTGTATTTGGAATGTCGATTCTGGCCTTCTTCAACGTAGGATTATGCAACGGTCATCGGAAACGCGTCAAGTTCACTTTTCCGTCGACGGTACTTGTCTGGTTGCGTTGTCAGGTGATAAAGCATTGACCTGTTGGGACCTCACCAAACCAGACGAGGGCCGAGTTTTGGGGTCAATACAACGGCGACTTTCTGAGTCCGAAGAATTGTATTTACCATGCTTTGTGCAAATCAGTCGCGAGGGAGGAGTCGCAGCCCTTGCATGTCACAATCACATTTTACTATGTGCACTTGACACAGGACAATCGATCCGGGAACTCTTGAATCCCAGTTCGGCACAGTTAACGTATGCAGTGGAAATCGATGAATCCGGGGGTACAGTTAGGCAGCTGACGAACGTGGGAATTGTCCATTGGCATCTTAACGATGGAGTTGTCGTTCGGAAAACACCTGTGCAAATGCGTCAGATAATTGTCAAAGGAAAATTTGACGCAGATCAAAAAAGATCTCCACCCAAGGACACAAATCCATTCGACATTATTGGGGCAGGATGTTCGCCTCAGTCCAGTATCCTTTGCGAAAATGGACGATATCTATTTGATGATTTAAAACATAACGAAGCCAACTACTGGTTTTCAGAATTGGATTCCGAGGATGATTCCTATCGGAAAATATTCCTAGGCTCGGTTCAGGGTCGGCCCTATTGCTTAGCCCGCTCTCGCGATGGTCAGCACTATGCGGCCGCGGGTTTATCTCAAAACAACTTACTCAATTGGAATGCAGACTCTAGTCTCGAGACATGGAGAATCGAAACGCCACATCGTGTCCTAAGTATGCGATACAACGATCAAGGAAGTTGTTTAGCGATTGCTGACGCAGGAGGGAATCTCAAAATCTACGATGTGGAGACGGGCAATGTTCTAAACAACATCGCCGTTCCGATTCAACTCAAAACGCAAATTGCGTTTACTCCCAACGGTCGTAGGATTGCCATTGCCGTCGGTCGCCCGTCGTCTCAATTAGGCGAAGTCCGCATCTGCGATGTCGTCACCGGACAAACCCTCATCAAGATTCCACTCGACAGCGGCGCTGAAAGCGTTGATTTCACACCGGATGGAAAACAACTGTTGGCTTCCGACTACAAGGGAAGACTTTGGGTTTTCGATAGTGTTTCGCGCTCCTTGGCCAGTAAAATCCAAGACCTTCAGCAGAACAAGAGTGGCTGGCATCTCGATCGTGTTGCCGAGGCAGAGTCGTCGAAGAATTACCGAGCAGCGATCTGGCATATCGACCATCTTCTTGCAATCCAACCCAACGATGAATCTTTAGTGGCTCGGCGAACGGCGCTCATTGCCAAGTCGGGCGAGTTTGCCAATCTCGACGCAGTCGCCGCAGACAAGCTAGAGCAAACACTCTCCCTAAAAAATCTTTCGACGGCCTATCGATTGTCCGCCGAATACATCACACGCGGCGACGCCGTTTCGCATCAGCGACTTTGTCGTCGCTTGTTCGCACAAGTCAACGCGCAGACACCGCCCTTCGATGCATCTCAAGTTTATCGATTGGGAACACTTGGCCCCAGTGCCGTAGAGGACATGGAAGCGTTGATCAAAAGCTGCGAAGAAAAGTTCTCCGACGGTTCGAGTGATTCGCAATTCGCACTCCCTTTTTTGCTTGGAATGGCTTACTACCGCACTGGCCGTTTGGAAGAAGCCAAGGCTGAGCTTTCAGCCATGTTGCAGATCAAGCGTTCAACTCCTTCTTACCCGATCGCTTTGCTTTTCCTAGCCATGACTGAAAAGCGATTGGGAAATGAAGTGCTTGCGGAGGCAGCATTTTCAAAGGCTGAGAATCGATACTCGGAGGACAAGGCGAGCCGAAAGAATGGTGAAGTGATCTTTTTCGTGGATTTCCACTACCCGCTATTGAGGCAAGAGTACAAGTCGAAAATCGTGGCGAATTAGCGATTAGATTTTGTGAGACGGCATTTTTGCACAATCGTTTTGGCTCGCTAGGGCTAACAGCCCAGGTAGCCCATTCTTTGCAAAAAGCACGCGACGGGGATAGATGCAATCGTGCAATCGAACAAGTCGTTGGTGACTCGAGGTAGGTCGCCCGTCAATTCCATCGATTGGAAAATCCTAGCCATGTGCCTCAGACGACTGGAAATGGAGCCTGATGTGCTTTCCAAATCGAGCGCCGCGGACATCGCGAAACTGAAACAAAAGCGTCCCACAGCGTATTCTATGGAACTTCACGATTGGGTGCGGAACCAGCAGGATAAGCACTTCTTTGGCGACATGCTCAATTCCGAAATGGCTATGTCTCGCATCAACTTCGGAATCCCGCTGCTGCTGGCAGAACTGCATGAACTGGGTGTCGAACCGGAGCGATAGTATTTGGCCACGGATGGGCACGGATCGACACGGATTTTTTCGACCTGTACGATTGAATTACTTGCGAAATTGAGTTTTGTAACATTGCGACTAGCCGTGAAGCGGCGGCAGGCTGTAGCCATGGGCGAAAGCCCATGGACTTGTTGGCAACCATTGCCGAAGTCCTGAAAGGACGACATGAGCGATCCTTGTATTTGGGTATTTTGAGACTTCATGTCGTCCCGTCGGGACTTTAAAACCATAATGCCACGCGTACCATAGGCTCACGCCTATGGCTACAGCATTTCGTCCTTTCAGGACTAAGAACAGTACCATGCTAGTGTCGCTAGATTCTCGTGTTGATAGCTTTCCAACAAGTTTTAATCGTACAGACCAGATTTTTTTGTTTGAGGACCACGCTCAATGAACCACTTTTAGTGCATGGCAGTGCGAGCCAAGATTTCGTCGTAGAGTCTATCCTGTTGGAAGTTGTGCGTTCATCCGTGTGAATTCGTGCTAATCCGTGGCTAAATTTCTCAGCACGGATCGGCACGGATTGGCACGGATTTTTTCGACCTGTACGATTGAATTACCTGCGAAATTGAGTTTTGTAACATTGCGACTAGCCGTGAAGCGGCGGCAGGTACTAGCCATGGGCGAAAGCCCATGGACTTGTTGGCAACCATTGCCGAAGTCCTGAAAGGACGACATGAGCGATCCTTGTATTTGGGTATTTTGAGACTCATGTCGTCCCTTTGGGACTTTCAAACCATAATGCCACGCGGACCATAGGCTCACGCCTATGGCTACAGCATTTCGTCCTTTCAGGACTAAGAACAGTACGATGCTGGTGTGCTAGATTCTCATGTTGATAGCTTTCCAACAAGTTTTAATCGTACAGGCCAGATTTTTTTGTTTGAGGACCACGCTCAATGAACCACTTTTAGTGCATGACAGTGCGAGCCAAGATTTCGTCGCAGAGTGAATCCAATTCGAAATTGAGCTTTCATCCGTGCGAATTTGTGTAGATCCGTGGCTAAGGAAAAAGTTTCTGGTTAAAACCCGAAAGTAGCGGCGGAAAATGGCGGTTGATGTAACCATAGGACTAGCGAAACTCTCCTCGCAATTGAGGCGACGCTGGTACTTAGGAGACAGAAACCATGCCCCACACCGCTAATCGACCAACATTTCGACAACGAATTCGTAAGGTTTTCGCACGGCGACGCCAAATTCGACAAGCGTTTTTCGAGGACCTCCGACGAAGAACTCTACGCTACGAATCCCTCGAAGATCGTACGCTTTTGGCGACGGTCATTTGGGACGGCGGAGCAGGTACGCTCAATTTTGGAGATGCACTGAACTGGGACAACAACGCTGTGCCATCGGTTGCAAATGACTACGTAATTCCCGATTTGGTTGGAACTCCCTCGATCCTAGTGAATGTGACGTCCTCGGTGCATAGTATTTCGTCCGCTGAAAATGTGGCCTTGGCAACATCTGGTGTGAGCTTTAACATCTCAGCTGAATCCAATTTGTCGGGCGGATTAGCGATCTCTAATGGAACCATCAATATTGGGCCAAAGCTTACCGTCCGCGGCATAGCTAGTTGGACCGGTACCGGTGCGATAGCTGGCGGGATTTTTCGCAATGAAGGAACGATGACCTATGCAACAACCGTCGCTCGCCCAATCCCATCCTCCTTTGAAAACACCGGCAACTTTACACATTCAGGTTCATTCGTCCTGCAGATTAATTCTGGAACTAGTTTTGAAAACCAATCCAACGGCGTTTTCAATTTATCCTCGGGGTTAACCAGTCCCATTTCTCGCTCAACGGGGGTTTCGGGCGTTTTCAATAACTCGGGCACGATTCGCAAAATAAATACGGGTACTACGCAGTTATTGGTTGTCCCAGTGAATTTGCAAAACGGCACTTTTGAATCCCGGCAAGGTACGCTGGATATAGGCGGTACTGGATCAGTCTACGATGGAGGACAACTTATCGCTGCAGCGGGTGCAATCCTACAGCTCCGTGGAGGGCAGACTTGGCAAGGCAGTTTTAGTGGTTCAGGCTCGGGTCAGGTTTTGCTACAAGGTGCTCAGCATTTCGATCCTGCGGGCGCGACATTTAATTTCCCTACGCCACTGGTACAGTTTCAAGGGAACACAGATGGAACCGGAACGCTAACCGTAGCCCCGGGCACAACGGTGTCAATAAGCACTGGAGTCATCGGAAATCTTTGGAATATCCAGGGGACACTTGAGCGCATCAACGCTGGGACAGTTACGCTGACTTCGGCTTTGAACATTTTGCCTGGCGGAGTGTTTAACAACAGCATGACTGGCGCAGGGAGCTTTATTACAGGCTCAACTGGCTCATTGACCAACACTGGTACCATTCGTCAAACTTCGACCGGAAGCCACGTGATCAACTCACCGCTCTATAATCTTGGCGGCACGATCGAAGTTCAGGCCGGTACGCTGGATATCAATGTTTCTTCAGTGACCCCAATGCCGACGATGGATAGCGCTCATTTTGTTGCAGCTGCGGGCGGTACGCTAACCATTGATGGTAACCGGATTTGGAAAGGTCGATTCACCGGCTCGGGTGCCGGCCAAGTGAAAGTAAATGCGGGCACGCATACGATCGATGGCCTTGGAGCTTCATTTAACTTTCCCAACGGCTTGGTGAACTGGACCGCTGCAACAAATGGCGGAACAATGACCGTCGAAGCCGATTCCTACCTTGACGTGAGTTATTTCTCAAACACTTCGGGGCCGCAGTTCACTTGCACCATGAATGTTCTAGGCACCTTAGTTCGTAGTTCAGGCGGATTGTTCTTCAATACTACAGGGGTGTTGAACATCCTCTCCGGTGGCGTTTTTTCTGCAAACATTCCAGCTGATATTTCGATCTTACAAGGCTCTGGAAGCTTGAACGTCTACGGTACCATTCGGAAGTTGGGCAGCTCTAACTCCAGTTTAAGCATTTCCAATTTTAACATTTTCGGAGGGACAATCGAAACCCAAGAGGGCCCGCTCAACATCGGTGGCACCGGGGTTTTTGAAAACGGCACTTTCAACTCCGCATCAGGCGCCGCATTAGCAATCAATGGAACCCAGACATGGAAAGGGACTTTTACGGGTTCGGGCGGAGGAACGGCCAGTAAATCATCTACGATGAACATCGATCCAGCTGGAGCCACGCTCAACTTTGCAGAAGGCTTATTCGGTTTCAGCAACACGATGAACATCAATGGTCCGGGAACGCTAACGATTGCCGCGGGTTCATTCCTGCAAAACGGTCCAGTGCACGGCAGTAAGTTTATCAATACTCGTATGGAGGTTTTTGGTACTGTCCGACCAAATGCCAATGTTTCGTATTTTGTAAATAATCCGGGCGTACTGCACATCAAACCCGCAGGCAAATGGGAGGCGTTGGGTGTAGGCGGACAAGGGATTCTTAGCGGTGGCGCAGTAGGCTCCACGCCGGGTTCGATGATCAACGAGGGGACACTGACGGTCAATTCAACCACCAGCTATGCAATCATCGTTCCGTTTGATTCGCCTGGTTTTGTGCGTGCCGAGGCTGGTAGTTTGACGATTAGCACAAGCCTCGTCCAGCACACAGGTACCGTCTTAACGGGTGGGAATTGGTATGTCTCCGGTACGCTCAGTTTCCCATCTAGTGGAAGCCAAGTTGGAACGATTGGCCCAGGCGTTACGGTAACGCTCAGTGGAGTTTCGGCGAGCTTCCCACGCCTTGAAGGTAGCCAACTGCAGAATAACCAAGGCCAACTTACAATCCGAGGTGGGAAGACTTATTCTACCTTTCGACAATTTACGAATAGCGGCACGTTAACGGTCGAAGCGGGCTCGTCGCTTACAGTTCCCAATACTACCCCAAGCCCGAGTTTCACGCAAACCGGCGGTTCGACGGTTCTTGCAGGAGGAACAATCACCGCGCCTGTAATGACCATGAGCGGAGGTGCATTGACCGGAACGGGCACGTTCATCGCGAATATTACAAACTCGGGCGGCGTGGTCGGTCCCGGCGCATCGCCAGGCAAGATCACTATAACTGGCAATTACACTCAAAACGCTGCGGGAACGCTTAACATTGAAGTTGGCGGAACGAACGCGGCCACGCCTGACTTCGATCAACTCATAGTCTCGGGAACCGCTACGCTGGACGGGACGCTGAATGTGTCCGCAATTAATGGCTTTATGCCTAGCAAAGGAGAGACCTTCCGCTTTCTATCCGCCGGATCGCGCAGCGGGGATTTCGCTGTGAAAAATCTAGCACCTTATCAAGGCTATCCACTCTTCGGTACGAATTTCGGACCCAATTTCTATGACCTCAATAGCCTCAACATCATTGTTCGCAACACCAATGATTCCGGCCTGTACAGCTTCCGACAAGCGATTATCGACGCAAACCTCGCATCCGATCCCGATGCCATCCTCTTCAACATTCCGGGCACCGGACCGTTTACGATCTCGCCGACTTCAGCTTTGCCAACGATCACGCAACCCGTAACGATCGATGCTTATGCGCAACTTGGCGCCAGCCCAAACACGCTGGCGGTCGGCAGCAACGCCGTCCTAAAGGTCGAATTGAATGGAGCAGGATTCTCAACGGGAGGATTCGTCAGCGGAAATGGCTTAAACATCCAAGCATCGAACACAACGGTCAAAGGCCTCGTGATCAATCGCTTCAACGGTAACCAAGTCAATATTCTGGGACCTTCAGCCACCAATGTTGTTCTGATTGGCAACTATCTTGGCGTAGATGTTGCCGGCAATACTCCGCTGCGCAATGCAAGTGTGAGGCAATTCGCTGCTGGCGTCGGGATCGGAGGGGGAGCACATGACAATCGGATTGGTACAGATGGTAACGGCGTCAACGACTTTGCTGAACGCAATGTCATTTCAGGTAATCGCTGGGCGGGAGTCTATATTGCTGGTCTCGGAAATGACTTCAACGTCGTTGCGGGCAATTACATTGGCGTAGGAGCAAGCGGAACCAGCGCCGTCCCGAACGGGGATGTGAGCGACCTAGGCGAATTCGATTTTGGCGCAGGCGTTGTGATGAATAGCCGCGCTCGCTTCAATCGCATCGGAACAGACGGAAGCAACGACTCGTTCAATTCCAATGAACGCAATGTCCTTTCTGGGCAGGTCCAAGGATACGGCGTCTTGATCCAAGAGGTTGGTACCGATTTGAACCTAGTCGCTGGCAATTACATCGGTCTCAATGCAGCCGGAGACGCGGCTATTCCAAACTCGCGTGATGGCATCCACATCGGTGGTACTTTTCCAGCCAGCGGTCCCACGTCGAATCGAATTGGGTCGAATGGAGATGGCATAAGTGACGACATCGAGCGCAACACCATCAGCGGCAACCTGCATTCGGGTGTGCGCATTGTCGGAAGCGACGGAAACCTCGTAACTGGAAACAATATCGGGACCACTGCAATTGCAAACGCCGCGTTAGGCAATCAGCGGTATGGCATCCAAGTGATTGACTCAACGAATTCGCAAATCGGCGGCGTCACAGCAGGTGCTGCCAACCTCATATCGGGAAACCATCTCGCCGGCATTATCGTTTCGGGTTTATCTTCGACGCTAACTCAGATTCAAGGCAACTTCATTGGCACGGACAGGACAGGTTCAACTGCCATTGGCAATCTGCTTCAAGGTGTGGAGATCGATGGCTCGCCCAATAATTTCATTGGCGGAACCGCTCTTGGAGCTGGCAATCTCATCTCGGGAAATGGGCAGGATGGTGTGTACCTTCAGGGCACTGATGCATTCAACAATCACATCGAGGGGAACAAAATCGGCACCAACAGCTTGGGGACGCTTTCGATTCCGAACGGTTTGTCCGGAGTCGCGTTCAATTTCGGTGCGCATGATAACTTTGTCGGTGGAAATGCTGCGGGAGCGGGCAATCTGATCTCGGGCAACTTGGCCAACGGAGTGCAACTTTCCGGCGCCGGAACGAATACCAATCAAATCCAAGGTAACAAGATCGGTGTAAACCTCGCTGGAATGGCCTCGCTGTCCAATGGCGCCGACGGAGTTCTCGCGGAATTGGGAGCTAGCTTCAATCTCATCGGTGGCACGACCGTCGCTGATCGCAATCTCATTAGCGGTAATTTGGGGGCGGGTGTCGCATTCCTCGATGCAGCGACCGTGAACAATGCTATTCAGGGCAACTTCATCGGCGTTGATACGCTTGGGACGATCGCAATCGGTAACGCAAATGCCGGCGTTCGTGTGGATGCTGCTTTTCACAATTGGATCGGTGGCGGAACCATTGGCACTGGCAATGTCATCAGTGGTAACAGTATTGCTGGTGTCCGACTGAGCAATGGAGCCAGCGGTAACGAGATTGGAAAAAACTACATAGGGACCGACGCAACTGGGAGCTATTCCATAAGCAATCCAATCGGAGTCCTGGTCGATTCCACCGCCAACCAAAACTTCATTGGAGTCGAGAACACTCGCAGTAACATCCTCAGCGGAAATTCTATTGCGGGAGTCCATGTTACTGGATCCGGCACGCTGCTAAACCAAATTCGAGGGAATACCATCGGCCTGGATAGCAAAGGGGATAAGGCCATTCCCAATGGAACGGGCATTCTCATCGACGGCGGAGCATCCGAAACCATTATCGGAGCGGGAATACCGGCCTTTGGGAATGTTATCAGCGGAAACACGGGTGATGGAATTTGGATCACAGGCACAAATACCGAAGAGTTTAACGTAACTTTCAACTTCATAGGTACCAACGTAACCGGAACCCTCGATCGTGGAAACGGCCGCAGCGGAGTTCGGTTCGATGGTGGTGCAAGCAATCTTTTGCTTGTCGAAAACACCATTAGTGGAAATAGCCGCGATGGTGTTGAAGTGGACGGGCCAAGCGGCTCACTTGTGACCATCGACTCGAATCGCATCGGACTCGATTTGACCGGCTCTCTATTGGTCGGAAATGATCGCTATGGAATCTCACTTGGTTCCGGAGCCTTGGCACCGATGGTCAACAACAACATCATAAGCGGTAACTCCTCCGGCATTCGCAATGATGCGAGCGGAGCCACCATTACGAGCAACCGTATTGGGACCAATGCCTCTGGGCTCAAATCCCTTGGCAATCGCCGTGGTTCCGGCACTAGTACGGACGGTCATCACGGAATTCTCTCGACCGGGGCCAATGCTCAAATTGGAGATACGAGTGCCGCTAACATCATCGTCGGCCATGACACGGGTATCTGGCTCAAAGACGTGACCGCAAGCGGCGTCATCAAAGAAAATCGTATTGGGACCGATGCGGTTGGATTATTGTCGATGCCCAATACGATCGGGATCAAACTGTCGGACGGCGCCCATGGTTTGACGCTCGATAAGAACGTGATCGCTAATAGCCTTACAGCAGGCCTGCGATTGCTCGATGGCACGAGCAACCTCAATACCTTTACCGGCAATCGTTACTTTGGCAACTTGGGACAAGCTATCGACGGTGGATCGGCTGGCGTAACCATCAATGATGTCGGTGACACCGATGGGCTGCTCAATTTTCCTGTGCTCGAGTACGCGGACATTGTCGGCGATGACTTTGTGGTCAAGGGTTACGTCGCGGCCGGTAGGACCGTAGAGTTTTACGTATCAACTCCGACAGTCAACGGTATCGGGCAAGGCTCGACGCGCATCGGGCTTCGGACGGAAGGCCTTTTACTTGGTCAAGACTTTGACTCCCTACCAGACATTTACGGTCCCTTCATGCGAGGTGCCTATGTCGGCTCGGATAACGCCGAGCGATTTGAATTCCGATTTCCCTTGGCGACGCTACCGCCCGAACTTCGCTACGGATCGTTGGTGACCGCGGTGACAATCGGTTCGACCTCCGAGTTCGGCAATGCGATTCCCATCGGTGACTTGATTAGCCGTCTTGCACCGGTCATCATCTTGCCACCTGGAGTCAATTTGGTGCAGGGCGAGACACTTCGGGTCGACGGTTCGTTTCGTGATGATGACTCCACTAATTGGACAATGAACGTCGACTATGGCGACGGAACCGGCCCGCAACCGCTGTCTTTCACGGCCGATCATACGTTCCTACTCGAACATGAATACACCACTGTCTCTACGGTCCCCTTCCAAGTCGTCGTCACAGCAGTCGACAACGGTCAAGCCGTCGGTTCGGCTGTCATGGGAGTCATTGTTAGCAATGACCCACCCGAAGTCACGTTCAATCAATTTGAAGTCACCTCACAAGTCTTCGAAGGGCAAGTTGTCACGCTGACTGGAAACTTCTCCGACTCTGGAGCCAATGATACCCATACGGTGACGATCGATTGGGGAGACGGAACACTCCCCACGACGACCGGACTTCCCATCGGTGCTCGCAGTTTCAACTCGACGCATGTTTACCCAGATGATGACGTAGCCAATACGAGCAGGGACATCTACCGCGTCATCGTCACCGTAGCCGACGACCACAGCGGATTTAGCACGACTCCGGATGGTTTGTTCGTCGTCGAAGTAATCAATTCGCCGCCGACTGCTCCTGTCCTGACGGTGCCTGCCAGCGTGCTTGAAAACCAACTCTTTGCCCTCGAAGGGAGTTTCAATGATATCGGTCTATTGGATACGCATCGGGTGACGATCGATTGGGGTGATGGCTCTCCCAAAGAAACCGCTACCGTCGATCAGTTGATCTCGAATCCCGTCTCGCGTGCCTTCACGGTCCTTCATCGCTATGCCGACAATCCAAAATCGCCCGCTACCAGCTTTACCATCAGCGTCGCGGTCGCCGACGATGATGATCCGCTTTCGCCTGTCATTTCAACTCGCTCCATCGTCGTAACCAACGAAACTCCGTTGGAAACGTCGATCGCTCCGAGCAGCATTGCGATCGACGAAGGGAGTTTACTCACCCTCAACATTGGAATCGATGACTCTGGTTCGCTCGATAGCCATCAAGTGGTCATCGATTGGGGCGACGGTAGCGAAGTCAAGGTTTATGATCTCGCTCCCGCTGTCCTCGCAATCACCGGAGCCTCGCACCGCTATCTAAACGATCCTGTTTTTGGTTCGCTCTATACGATCGGTGTTCAAGTACGCGACAAAGATATGGCGTCCGGTACGTTTGTTACCGATTCGCGATCCATCACGGTAAACAATATTGCACCGGTAGTCGATCCGTTAAAACTCTTTACCCGGGACACAACTGGAAAATGGATCGAACGAATCAGCGGCTATGCGATCCACGAGGGGGATGAAGTTAAGATTACAGGCCGGTATGCCGATCCTGGCATGCAAGACATACATTCGGTGCAGGTCCAATGGGCCATTGGGCGTACGACCACCGCCAGCGTTAACAATGCCGCCAAGACTTTCGAAGCCAAGTTTCGATACACGGATGATTTTGCAGCCGGGACGGCATTCGACGACGAATTGATTGTGGCAACAGTCACCGACAGCGATGGACTTGCTGGTATTGCAACGACCAACGTACGGGTCGAGAATGTGGCACCCATCGCAAGCTACGTTCCAGAAGTCGTGACGGACTTGACTTACAACCGCATACCCTTGCGCGCTTTTGCGACCGATCCAGGTGCGGACACACTTGTCTATAATTGGATTGCGACGGTAGGTACGACAACGATTCAAACGGGGACAGGTCCCAGCTTTGTACTCGATCGAACGATTTACCAAACGGCCACGATTGTGGTTTCGCTGGACGTAACCGACGGCGATCTTGGGGTTGCCAACTACACTTCGGCCTTCAAGTTTGGTACTTCGGCGTCGGAGCGGATCACGGTTGGTTCAGGCGACTTCCCGGTGGGCGTCACCATTCTTACCGTCTTGGGCCTTGACGGAGATGACATCATCGACGCGACTGCGGTTACAGCGCCGAATCGCGTCATTATGGATGGAGGCAATGGTCAAGACTATCTCTATGGCGGTGGCGGCGACGATGTCTATATTCTGCGTTCGGGGAATGATTCAGCCAATGTCGATATAACGTTCTATCCGCCGCCAGTCAGTGGCCCGCCTGTCCCGCTGATCATTCCCAATTATTTCGGCAACGATCGCTATTTGCTGAAGCCGAATAGCACCTTAACTGTTGTCGATTTGGAAGGAGACAACAGCCTCGATTACTCGTTGGCCAGTTTTGGCGTTACCTTCAATCTCAACACAACTCGCAGTACGACGTTGGTCTCACAAGAAGTCGCACCGGGTGGTCACTATGTGGCTGCAGTCGGTGCGTTCAATGAGTTGATTGGTACAAGCTTTGCTGACCAATTGACAGGAGCATCCAATGCCACGGTTTCCGGTGGTGTCGGTGCTGACAAACTCTTTGCGATCGCCAACACAACGAATGCACGATTCCATGGCGATGACGGCGCTGATGAATTTACAACTTCAGGGCTCGGACTCTCCGCGATCAGCTTTGAGGGGGACGACGGAGCCGACGCTTTTACCAACATGGGTGAATTGACCGGCATCATCTTCACCGGCGGAGCCGATGCGGACTTGTTCACAAACGCCGGAACGATCCTAACGCAGATTAGTTTCGAAGGGGACGATGGTGCGGACGAGTTTACGAACCTGCTCGGAGCCTCCATTGTGAACATCAGCTTCGAAGGAGACGCCGGCCTGGACCGCTTTATCAATCGAGGGACAATCACGAACATCGATCCACTGAGCCGTATCTCGGGTGATGATGGGGCCGATGCCTTCGAAAACTATGGTTCCCTAACAGGGATCATCTTTACGGGCGGAGCCGATGCTGACCTCTTCACCAATTTCGGCGGCAGCTTGACCGCGATTAGTTTTGAAGGGGACGATGGTGCGGACGAATTCACCAACGCATTTGGTGCGTCGATCATCAACTTGAGTTTCGAGGGGGACGCCGGGCCGGATCGATTCATCAATCGCGGCAGCATTACCAATGCGTTGGCCACTCTTCGCATCCGTGGCGATGATGGAGCGGATAGCTTTGAGAACTTCGGCACGCTCACCCAGATTATCTTTACCGGTGGTGCCGATGCCGATCTCTTTACGAACTTCAACGGCAGCTTGAGCGGCATCAGCTTTGAAGGGGATGACGGAGCCGACGTCTTTACCAATGAGTTCGGGGCAAGTATTGTCAACATTAGCTTCGAGGGAGACGCTGGTGGTGACCATTTTATCAATCGGGGATCGATTGACAATTCGCTTTCTCCAACCCGCCGCATTCAAGGTGACGATGGAGCCGATGCCTTTGAGAATTTTGGGACGTTGACGGGTATTATTTTTACCGGTGGCGCCGATGCCGATCTCTTTACGAACTTCGGAGGCATCTTGACCGGGATTAGTTTTGAGGGAGACGATGGTGCCGACGTCTTTACCAATGAACTCGGGGCCAGCATTATCAATATCAGTTTTGAGGGGGACGCGGGCGCAGACCGTTTCATCAATCGCGGCACGATTATCAACACGGCAGGTCCATTGCTGAGAATTCGCGGCGATGATGGTGCGGACGCTTTCGAGAACTTTGGGACGCTGACGGATATTATCTTCACGGGCGGTGCCGATGCCGATGAGTTCGTGAATTACTCCTTGGGAATTCTCAGCCAAATCAGTTTCGAAGGGGATGATGGGGCAGACGAATTCGTCAACATTGGCAATGTGATCGGCTTGGGTGGCATTATCTTTACGGGCGGTGCGGACTCGGATCGCTTTTACAACCTTGGACAGATTACGACGCTGGCTACGTTTATCGGTGGTCAGGATGCCGACGAGTTTATCAATGCATCGTTAGGGACAATTGGCTCAATCAGCTTCGAAGGGGACGACGGGGCGGATGAATTTGTGAACTTCGGAACCGTTCTTGGTAGCATCATCTTTACCGGTGGCGCCGACGCGGATGTGCTGGTCAATACTGCCGGTGGATCGATTGGAACCATCGACTTCAACGGTGATGACGGGGCGGATGAATTGACCACATGGGGTACAGTCTTTTCGATTATCTTCACCGGTGGAGCCGACGCAGATTTGTTCACCAATGCGGCCGATAGCATCTATTCCATCGTCTTTACCGGCGGCGCCGACGCGGACATCTTTCAAAATATCGGAAGCGGCATTTTCTCGATCAGTTTCGAGGGGGATGATGGGGCCGACGCCTTCATTAGCTTAGGCAACGACATCGTTTCGATCAGCTTCGAGGGGGACGACGGGGCGGATGTGTTTGTGGCGACCGGCTTGGGAATCGGGGCCATTAGTTTCGAAGGAGATGCATCGGATACAGGTGCCGATACGTTGGTGAATCGTTCGAAGGCTGCAGGTCCAACGTCGACGTTAACGTTTGCCGGATTCGGAGGAAACGATTCTTTGCGTAACGACGGGGCTCTTTGGCGTATCGTGTTCGTCGGCGGTAACGATGATGACGTATTGCAAAACAATGCTCCAGAGCTTACCAGCATAAGCTTCAAAGGGGACGATGGCGCAGACGTCTTTGAGAACAACGGCAATCTGGTTTCTGGTATCAGTTTTGAAGGAGACGACGGAGCTGACGTCTTTGCCAACGATGGATTTGGCGTGACGACGATCAGTTTCCATGGTGATGACGGTGCCGACATCTTTATCAACACCGGCGACCTGGTTTCCGGGATCAGCTTCGAAGGGGACGATGGGGCGGATTCTTTTTCGAATCTAGGTGATTCGGTATTCAACGTAATCTTTCATGGTGGCGCGGATTCGGGAGCGGACCGACTATTCAACATGGGGGCTCAGCTACGCACCGTTACTTTTGACGGCGGAAAGGGGAACGATTTATTCTTCAATCGAGCAACTGGCGTTCGATCATCGAATCTGACATTTATTGGCGACGATGGGGCCGACAGTTTGATCAACTTTGGTTCCGAGCTCACGGGCATCATCTTCACCGGCGGTGCCGATGCCGATCTGTTCCAAAACTTTGGTACGGACCTGACTGCGATTAGCTTCGAAGGTGACGATGGTGACGATCAAGCCAAGAACTTCGGATCCGGCTTGGTTGATTTCCGATTCGCGAGTGGTGCCGGTGATGACACGTTTGAAAGTGGCGGCAACGCATTTGACGCAGTCGTTTTCGATGCGGGCTCGGGAGCCAATTCACTCATCCAACGAGGCAATGCAGCCGGTACGATCCGTTTTATCGGTGGCGCGGACGCCGACGTTTTTGTGAACTATGGCGTGGATATCGTCAGCCTCAGTTTCGAAGGTGATTCAGGCAATGATCGTTTGCAGAACAATGGGGACCGCATTGGGACCGTTTCCTTTAGCGGCGGGTCTGGTGCCGATGCATTTCAAAACAACGGCGATTCGATTGGCGACCTAACGTTCACGGGTGGGGCTGATCCAGACACGTTTCTTAACAACGGTTCGGACATCGCATCGCTCGATTTTTTTGGCAACGCGGCTGCAGACAGTTTGATCAACACGGGCAATCAAATCCAATCGATTCTTTTTGACGGCGGCGACGATGCGGATCTTCTCAGAGCCCAAGGGGTCGATCTTGGTGATGTGACTTTTATCGCCGGAGCAGGTGATGACGCAATGCTCTACAATGCCAGCGCGAGCAATTCAGCGACGATCCGCTTTGATGGTGGTACCGGCAACGACGTTTTGGCTTTTCGCGGCCAAGCAGGCTCGCTGATCTTCGAAGGCGGACTGGGCGACGATGAAGTTGTTATCTCTGGCTCGTTAATGACGGCGATACTCAACCTGCCGACGCTATCGAATCCGATGGCAGATGTAGGAGACGATCGTTTTGAATTCGCGGGCAGTCCGATGGGAGCATTTACGATCGGCGAAACCTATTCGGGTGTCTCAGACACGAGTCAGGATACGCTCGACTTTTCTGCGTTCTCTTCGGGAAACATTCACGTTGACATCGCGAGCTTGGCGGTTCAGTCGCA
>JANMHA010000084.1:0-5329 GCA_031374925.1 Pirellula sp.
CCAGGGCACTGAGTTGAACGTCATTCCCGCGCAGGCGGGAATCCAGGGTCAATTGCGCTGGATTCCCGCCTGCGCGGGAATGACACCGATGCTCCAAACTCGGAAATTATTTCGGGACTGTTCCTTAACCCGTCCCCCAGAAAAACAACCCCTGCCGCCCCGGGCTTCATGAACAAAGGTTTAGATGCTGGCCAAAAGCCTTCTCGCATCCAAGCTACTCCAACTCCCCCAACCGAGCCACGCCATCACCACTTACCGCAGCAGCATCTAATCCTTAATGTGTTATCCGTTCTGTTGTATTTAAGATCCCTGAGAGTTCGAGTTGTTGGCTGGGCTTTCCGCGTCCTGGAATCGTAGTTTTGCTGCGACCAATTTGTTACATGTCGAGCAGTGGACGGCCAGACGTTTCCCATACGATGCAGCACCCCATCGAATTCCACCAACACTCCAGACGGACCGTTCAGAATCGCATTCTGTGCACTGAATCATCCAGCGCTCGGAAGACGAACGTATTGCCTCGAACCAAGCAGTTGGGAGCAATGCCTGCGCAATTCGTTGTGCTGTTGACACAATCACCTCCTCGGAGTTCAAAAAGTTGCAAAGAAATAATCTGACGTTGATCGGATAACGACTCGATTCAGCCAGCCCGAGCAAGTGACTCAACGCAAGTCAAAACGCCTGATCGAGGGCTTGGTTGCAATCGTTTGTTCGTCAATATGTATTGCGGATATAGGTCGGACATGATGTTCGACATTAATCATTGACTGCGGATGGTTTCTGCTTCGCGAGCATTTCGAGGAATTCGGCCTTGCCCATTCCCCCTTGCTTCTGCTGCAGGACAATTCCTTGTGAATCAGTGACGATCGTATTTGGCGTGACACCAACATTGTAGCGACTCATCGCTGCGGCGGCGCTCGGATCATCCACGTAAATCGCCACTGGAATGAACGCTGCATTGACGGCAGCAGTTACCTGCTCGTCTGCCCAGACATTGCGTTTCATGATACGACAGGGAACACACCAATTGCCTGTAAAGAAGAGGATCATAGGCTTGCCGTCTCGGGCAGCTAGTTGTTGGGCTTCATTGTAGTTTTCCGCCCAAGCGACGCTATTGGAGGGAACGTAGAAGCAGTACCAAGCGTAAGCGAGAGATACCACGAGAAATGAGAGCCAGAAGCATCGCCAGAAGTGGAAAAACTTTTTTTTGTAGGGAGCTGATGCAGTCCCGGCGGTGTTTGGTGTTTCTAAATTGTTCATTAAGTTTTGTTAGACCCGATTATTTCGCGTAGCATCCAAAAGCTCCAAACTTGCGAGCGAAAGCACGCGAGGAAGTCCAGAACTTCGGTTGGCTCTAAGCTAGGGCATCGAACGGAATGAATTTGGGCGCAATTTTCCGGGAAAAATTTCAGTTTCGACGAAAGAATCCATGTAAGTCCTGGGTTTGGGGTGGGAGCCAACGGAAGTGAGAAGTAAAAATTTCGAAGTTCGAATTCCAGGTTAAAGTCAACTTCAAATTATTTTCACCGTTTCAAACTTCAAATTTTAAACTTCGTACGATTCTCGCACTCGACCTGGGCAAATTCAATACGATGTGTTGCTTTATTGATACGAAAACGCGGAAATATACCTTCCTGAACGCTGCATCCGACCGAAATTACCTGGAGACTGTGTTCAAAAAACACAAGATCGACCTGGTCGCGATGGAAGCCGATTGAAGTGTGAATTCAGAATTGCGAAGTGTGAAACGTCGAAGTGTCACCAGGCGAGAGGCGTCAAACTTCAAACTTCAAACTTCAAACTTCAAACTTCAAACTTCAAACTTCAAACTTCAAACTTCAAACTTCAAACTTCAAACTTCAAACTTCAAACTTCAAACTTCATACTTCAAACTTCAAACAAAGACGACGCACTCAAACTTGCTCGCATGGCATCGATGAACGAACTCAAAGCCGTCCATATGCCCAGCTAAGAGCATCGCGAGTTTCGGTCCCTGGTCAAGTACCGCAAAACGCTCGACTACCGCATCAACAAGATGAAATGCACCATACGTGCTTGGTTCGTCAATCATGGCATCACGATTGACGCGGGCGATAAAGCTTGGCACACGGGACGCCAACGTATCGACTCCGTCCGCAAGCCACTGGTCGATTGCTCCGCAAACGATCTTTGGAAAGGTGAACTTGACATCGAACTCACGCAGCTCGATGCACTTACCACGCAGATTGCCATGGTCGCCAAGAAACTCGAAGCCATCAGCAAGAAAGATCCACGCATTGCGCGAGTCCAAACGATCCCCGGCGTCGGACCACGAACCGCCGAAATCCTCGTTGCATGCATCGACGATCCGCACCGCTTTGAGAACGGTCGCCAAGTACAGTCGTTAGGCTTTAACCGCATTGGGTCATATTGGGCTCAAACCATCAGAATCTAGACCTTGGCTGTTTTCCTCAAAGCTCATTGCTCAAGCCTCACATCTGTCTACAGGCCGTGCATGGATAACTGAGCAAACGCATGCTGACAAAGCGCAGGACCATGAGAGTGAAAAGCGTTTACACCTCGAATAGTCGCCTAATCAACCATCCTTGACCACAGCAGTTGTGTTACGAAGAAAGTTCACTCCCTCGAAGCTCACCAACAAAGGCACCTACAGGGTTCTCATATCCTGTAGAAAACCAAAATTCCCGAAATCAGTGGCCACGCCACTTGCAAACCCAGGACGTCAAAGTCGGCTGCATTCATCGAGTCGCTGGGGTAGAGCCACCATCAGGAAGCGGCTGATCGGCGACTTCGATGCAATGCTTTGTTCGTCCGCCTACTCCTTGATCCGCTAGATTGATAGTCCGTGACTTTACCGAGGCCTGCAGCGCAGCGTAGTACTCTCGGATTCGCTTGGGATCATGGCAAATTTCAGCCGAGATCTCGTGGCGTACACGTCGGACTTCTTGAAGAATAGGTGGCGTAATCATGGACCTGCATTTCCTCCTAACAATTCCATTGGTGTGACGAGTTCGGGAGTAAACAGTCCTAATATACCATTGATCCGACGTATTTGCCCAAATTTATTTGCATTCGCCAAGTGTTGACAGTTCCAAGTTACGAGAAAATCGCAGCGGTGGTACGAAGCAAGAGCCAAATGCAATGCATCGCCGAACGGATCCGCTGGCATGAGCTTGTGCGCCAAATATGCCTCGACGATTTCGTACACGGCATCTTCCAGCGACAGCATTTCGATACGATCCAGCATCGCCAAAGCCTCAACGCTCCCGGGAAAATCTCCTCGTCGAAGTTCATCTATGACCGCAACACTTGATACGATTCGATTTGAAGACATCGCTGAATCGAGCCAACGACGTGTCCAATCGCGACGCGCAACCATCGACGGCTCAGATCGAACCTCGTAATAGAAGCTTGGGATTGTCGTCTCAATGTAGTGGACTGTCATATGATTCTATCAGGACTAACGCTCCAATTCATCGAGTGGCAGCAAGTTAAGTTTCTAAAAGTCGAGGCGGCCGACCCGCCACTTCGATGGAATGGATTGTTCAAGTAAGCCGCGGGGCGGCAGGGGTTGTTTTTCTGGGGGTGGTTGGAAGAGGGGTGAGAAGCGTGGTGGTTGGTTTTGAGATGAAATGACTCGACTTACGTCGAACTTGGTTCACAGTGGCACGTGAATCGGGTGCCGGCTTTTGATGACTCGTTCGGGTCATCGCGGTACCTGAAACTTTGCTTTAGGTCTTGCGACCTGAAAGGTGCCACCGTGTCGATCGATCTCAATCCCTCGTCACCCATCGTCATCCGCTTCCAACATGACCTTCAACTTAACGATAAAGGTACCCGTACGCAACAATCGTATGTCCCGGCCTTGCGGCGATTTACGGAATTTTTGCGGCGGGAACCGGATACGGCCACCGAAGACGACATTCGACGCTACATCCTTCACATCAAGAACAAGCTTCACTGGAACGCCAGTACCATCGCCGGTGGTAGCAATTGGCAGAACGCTGTTTGCCAAATCGCGGCTGGTAGCAATGAGCAAAACGAGAATTGCTTTGCAACGCAGAAAGAGTCCAAGCAAGACCTAGCGGCTTAACCCGTCCCCCAGAAAAACACCCCTGCCGCCCCGGGCTTCATGAACAGAGGTTTAGATGCTGGCCAAAAGCCTTCTCGCATCTCAGGTACTCCAACTCCCCCACCCCAACTCCGCGACGATATCTTCACTTACCGCAGCAGCATCTAATCCTTAATGTGTTCGGCATTGTTTTGTCGCAATTGATTGAAAGCAGTGGAGTTAGACTCGTTACCGATTTTGATACAGCTTGCGCAGTCAAAGCCAGAATGGCCTGAAGCCGAAGAGAGCATAAAGCACAACGATTAATGCCACCCAAACGTTTCGATTCAACTCATAAGTTACCTTTGCCGCTTCAATTCCTCCGGGCATTTCTTTTATTTCGGGGAAAAAAATTAGCCAGTCAAACCAAAACACAATTGGAGGCACTATTACCCAGATTGCTATTAGAATGTCACCAACAGATTTGTTCAAAGTCCACCAGCCTACGTAACGTCCGAATCCGTAAACAACGGAGCATAACGCAAACAAAATGGAGATTGTTCCCAAAGTATTGTTGTAGCAACTTCGGCTGCATTTCCGAGTTGAGTTATTCATATTGCTTCCTTCGGCTCCTTTACGCACCACGATTCGAGTGCGTGCATTCGTTTTCTGAAAGTGGAATTAGATTCTAATGTCGAACGTATTGCAATCTATGCGTCGGGGAGCGGGGTTGTTGGCCCCTTTGGTGTGGTTGTTGATCCCCGATGTATAGATTGGGCGTTGAACTGAGCCGACGGAGCGGGACGATTGGTCGTTACAACTGGCTTGCGAACGGCGATTGTGCTGCGATGGCTCAACGGACAGTCAGTGTATCAATCCGCATGCAAGTTGGCAAGTTTTTTGCGAATTCGAGTCTGTGGGCAGTCGCTGGTTTTGAGTTTGGAAACGTTTGTGCGAGCTGACTTTCCGGCATGGCGCAGCGTTGAAATTCGGCAGCTTTAGAAGCGATTTCTAGTAGCCGTTCGGATAGATGAATTCGTCAGTGCCTGAGTGCGCTTTCGATCAAATCGCGGCATGAACCTCAAACCTTCGGCGTACTGTCGGATCTCTTCGAGTCGCAGTTCTTCGGGCATCTTGCCAAAGTGCGAACAGAATTTATCGACGTGCCATGTGTAGGAGTCGATCGTGCTGGCGGCCAAGTTGCGAATTTGCATATCCTGGGCCATGCGGTTGATGTACGGGTTAAGACGGCGATCATAAGGGGTCATGGACAAGTCTCCT
>JANMHA010000108.1:0-11837 GCA_031374925.1 Pirellula sp.
ATCATCGAGCAATCCCAATTCCTGGTGATACGGCGCTCCGAAATCGTTCGGGCGCCAGGACTACTCTGTTTCCCAGTTGGGTTCCCCACCTCGTTACGGAAGTCCAGATATGCTGCGAGACAACAACTTGGAGCTGTAGCTCTTCGGATAATTCTCGACGAATGGCGGACTCAAAATCTTCATTTTCTTCGATTCCACCCCCTGGGAAACAGAGTAGTCCTGGCGCCCGAACGATTTCGGAGCGCCGTATCACCAGGAATTGGGATTGCTCGATGATGACGGCGACAACAGCGTGCCGGCCTCGATCTGGAGTCTTATTGTTCGAACCTAACATGACAGCTATTTTAGCGGTGAAAACGCGGTAGGTTGGAGAAACAAACTCTTAACCCCATTTTTGACGGTCAACGATCCGCCAGCCGCAGCCTCCGAAGCCTTGTATACCTTGGTCCATTCTTCGTCGGCCGCAAACTTCCCGAAATTCGTTTTTGCGGCTTCTGGTGATGGATGAGCGATGAGATAAACAAGGCTATTGCCTGCGGCAGGCAAACTTGGTTCTATTTCAGCAGTGCCTTTGCCAACTGGCGATACTGCTTCAAGCAGCTTTGAACCGGTAAGTGGCTCGCCATCTAGAACGGAGCAATAGAGAATGTTGGTCATTCCGTGCTTGCTAAAAAGACCGAGAGTATGGTTCTTGAATCGCGCGTTGAGTGCGGGAAGGTTGCCTTTGGTTGCAACGTAAGTACGCAACTCAAAAACTCGATTCCCAACTTGCTTTACATCCAGAACTGGGCTGTAGTCGTTGACCGTTAGGAAGATTCGCTCAAAGGATTTTACCGCCTTCTTGCCGTCAACAACCGTCTTCTGAACGATTTCTTTCCAAGCAGGGTCGTTTTGTAGGGCAGTTTGTGAGGCATCGCTTGACGCTTTGTCCTTGTGGCTGATCAACGTAAAAACGCGTTCATCCTTGGGATCAACATTGGTCCACGCGCCGACCAGGGTGATGTTATGCTTCGCCATTATGGGAATGCCCCCTTCGGAGATTAGCTTGAGAACATCGGATTGACGCCCTGGCTCAGGCACATACGAACGCAACTCGTAGAGCTTGCTCGCTACCGGCGATTGGGCAAGTGCTGCAGTGCCTGCAATCCAAAGAACTGCAATGGTGGAAAGAATCGATTTAATCAACATGGTGACGATAGGTCCTTCGAACTTAAGGGAATGGAAACTAGATTTCGGAAGGAAAGCGGGCGTAATGGCGATTTGCGGAAAACGGATTTGAGCGTCGACCAACGTGGAAACTATGGTGATCGATCGAAGCAGAAGTCGTGTGTCATCGGAAAGGCCGCCATCGCGCGATTGCGTTCCAGGCGATAGTATACCAACTAGGCCTAAGCAGTGTTTCGTCGACTTCGGGCTGTGTCAGAAAGTCGAGGAACGTTACAATCGCGGGACGAAAAACGCAGCCGCCACGAATCTCGAGATCGTTAACACATTTGATGCCGAAACCACTCGAAGAGCACTTCAAGCAACTCCGCGTTTGGCTAGAAATGGAATCCGATGCGGAACGCAAAAGGATGATCGAACGTCGTAGGGATCGTTCTCAGAAGAACGCGGAAGCTCGCGGCGATACCTTAGTCGATCTCGCGATATCAGACCATCGCATGGGGCTTGGAGGGCGCTTTCTAGTAACCTTTGTAAAACGCAACAGAACCGTCGATCTACCTTGGAATCGATTCCGTGTAGGTTCACCTGTAATCGCTTCCGAAGAAGCGACTGAGGGTGATTGTGGCTATGGAATTGTTTGCAGCAAAGATAGCGGCTCAATGGAAGTTGCATTTGACGAATGGCCCGATGGGGATCGATTCCGGTTGGACCTTTCCATGGATGAGATCACGCGTAATCGCCAGTTAACGGCGTTGAATTCCGTTCAAAATGCGAGGGCCAGAGTAGCACAACTTCGCGATGTGCTCTTGGGTTTTAGAGAACCTCGTTTCGACACTCCTTTGATCCTCGAAATGGAACCCCATTTCAACGAATCGCAACGGCAAGCCATCCAGTTCGCCATGTCCGCAAGAGACATTTCTATTATTCACGGCCCACCAGGCACTGGCAAAACTACGACCGTAGTCGAATTGATTCGCCAATCGGTTCAGCGAGGGGCGAAAGTACTTGCCTGTGCCCCCAGCAATACCGGCGTAGATAATTTGCTAGAAAAATTGGTTGCCAATCGGATTCGCGTTGTCAGGATCGGGCATCCTGCTCGCGTCCAAGAGGAATTGCAGGCCTACACGCTCGACGCGATGGTGGAATCTGATCCTGCCATGAAAGTGGTTAGCGAAATGATGCGCGAGGCGGAAAAGATGGCAAGGAAGGCTAGCAAGTTTACTCGAGCCAAACCTTTGCCTGGGGAACGCAATGATCTTCGCCAAGAGTCTCGGCGATTGCGCGATGATGCAAGAGTCTATGAAAGGCAGATCATCGCCAATGTATTGGATCGAGCAGACGTAATATGCGCGACAACCAACTTTGACCCAGACATCTTGGGAGGCCGCAACTTTGATTTGGCGGTCATCGATGAAGCGTGTCAAAGCACCGAACCAGGTAGCTGGCCCGTCGTCCTCCGGGCAGAGCGAATTGTGCTGGCTGGTGACCACTGCCAGCTTCCGCCAACCATTATCTCTTCCGAAGCGGCTGCGCAAGGGTTCGCCATCAGTTTGATGGAACGCCTCGTGAACACCTACGGCGACAGTATCACTAAACAGCTAATCGTACAGTATCGAATGCATGAAGACATAATGCAGTACTCGTCGAAAAGTTTCTACGGTGGGAGCCTGCAAGCCAACGAAACGGTTCGAACGCACTTGCTGACAGACTTGGTCGCTCCCCCACACCCTGAGTTGTTGCAATCGCCGGTAACCTTTGTCGACACGGCCGGTGCTGGATGGGAAGAAGAGCAAGAAGCAGATGGCGAAAGCAGACTCAATGTCCATGAAGCCAAATGGATTCTCCAACAAGTACGAGAACTTTGCAGTTCAGGAATCGAACCCAAAGACGTTGCTGTTATCGCTCCTTACGCTGCACAAGTTCGATGGCTCAGGCAGAACTGTCCGTTCAAAGCGATCGAGATCGACACGGTGGACGGTTTCCAAGGCAGAGAAAAGGAAGCAATCCTCATTACGTTAGTCCGTTCGAATGCCATTGCCGAAATAGGTTTTCTGGGAGACACGCGTCGGATGAATGTTGCGTTGACACGTGCGAAACGCAAGCTGATCGTGATCGGAGACACTGCGACCCTGGCATCGAACGAGTTTTATGCAAACATGATTATCTTCTTTGAATCCATTGGTGCTTACCGAACCATTTGGGAGTGGGATCCAGCAATGGAGAACTAGCGAAGTGTTTTATCACTAGCGAAGTAGTTTATCACTAGCGAAGTATTTTACCCCGAGTCGTGGGTTAGCGCTCTAGGACGTGCAAGCGAGTGACGCCCTAGGCACTTGCGACTTACGTGGTGCCCAGCAACGTGTGGCACGCCCCTGAGTTTACGAAGAACGCGGGAATTGCTCTGGTTAAGACTTTGCCGTTGTCACTTCGTTCGCTTCGCGAGACTCCGGGAGGATGGGAGCCCAAGCGGCCGCAGACAGTCTGCGTTCCAAGGCTTCGTGTTCCATGATTAATTCGTAAAGTCGTTTCAATTCATGCCAAATCCCAAGCGTCTCGTTTGACAGGGTACCACAATACTCTAGGTCGTCGAGTTGCTCACTCAATGCCACGCACATCAACACGATCCCCAAGTGTTGATCCAATGCCTTGGTGACACTCCGATCCTGATGTTGGCATGTGCCAGGCACGAAGCCGAATGTTTCCTCTAAGCGAAACTGAGCGGAAAGTTCATCGCGGAGTCGTCTGAGCAAAAGGCCTGCTTCCTGTTCAATCCAGTCGGCACAAAAGGGTTCCTGAGTGTAAGAACCGAGTGTGTTCACGTCATCCCACAAAGGGGAATTGCATTCTTTGAGTTCGTTCATGAAAGCGCTATTCACGACACGGACGATTCCAACGGAAGTCATCGCAACACCTCGTCAATTGGCTTGAGGAAGTCTGGTATATTGCACAGGGACGTAACAACCTCACGTCCGCGACAGCATTCTATGAACCTAACAGGTTTGCAATCAGCCCGCAACTTTTTTTTGAAAGTAGTTTTCGCTTCTTCCCAGACGGCTCATTGCGTCTTACCGAAATTGCCTACAATGAAGAGACTTCAGACAAGCTCGGCCGACACAAATACGGTCGAGCTCAAACCTCCTATTCCTTCTACGAAACGGAGTAGATATGTCCAAGTATGCATCGGAAAATCTTCGCAACATTGTACTCGTCGGTCACGGTGCCGTTGGAAAGACCACGCTGGCCGATCAATTGCTCTTCAGAACGGGAATAGGCTCTCGGGCCGGATCCGTTGACGATGGTACGAGTAAACTGGACACCGATGAGGAAGCCCGCCAGCATCATTTCTCTATCTCGGCTGCGATGGTCCATTATGAATACCGTGGTGTGAGAGTCAACGTGATCGACACACCGGGCTATCCCGAATTTGTGGGACAAGTTATTAGCGCCGTGTGCGCCGCCGAGACTGCCGTCATAACGATCAACGCGACCGCGGGCATCGAAGCAAATACTCGCCGCACATTTGAACTCGCTGGTCGGGCCCAGCTTGCGAGGGTCATCGTACTCAATAAACTCGATGTGAGTAACATCGACTTCGTACAAGTTGTCCAACGGATTCAGGACACTTTTGGAAAGAACTGTATACCCTTCAATGTTCCTTGTGGTATCGGCCCTGAACTAAAAGGAGTCGTTACTACGCTGAACCTAACACATTCAAAGCAAAATGGTGCTGTCGTCGATCCAGCTGCCTATGGCGCCGTCTTGATGGAGACAATCGTCGAGGCCGACCAAACGTTGTGCGAACGGTACCTCGAGGGCCAGGAACTCGCAGCCCCTGAAGTCCTGCGAGGACTCAAGAACGTCATCGCCTCGGGTTCGCTAATCCCAATCCTTTGTGTTAGTGCCAAGACTGGTGTCGGCATCCTAGAGCTACTAGATGCAATTGCAGACTTCGCGTTAGCACCTGGCGAACGCATTCGACACGGTACCTCGGACGATGGAGCGGATGTCGAGGTTACTTCATCTGAAGATGCACCGCTTGTCGCCCAAGTCTTCAAAACGCGAATCGATCCATTCGTCTCCAAAATGAGTTTTATCCGCGTTCTTTCCGGTAAGCTGACAAAAGACTCGATGGTCAGGGACATGCGAACCGGCAAGGAAGTCAAGGTCCATCAGATGCTGGACGCTCAGGGAGGGCAGGTTGAAGCGGTCGATGAGGCCCACGCTGGGGACGTTGTGGTTGTGGCAAAGATCGACGATTTCCAAGTGGGGGACACCCTAGTTTCAGGTGACCTAAATGTCGTTTTGCCCTCCATCGATTTCCCAACTCCGATGATTGGATTAGCGGTGGAGCCCAAGAGTCGCGCGGACCAACAGAAGATCTCCGGAGCTTTACACAAGATCGAAGAAGAAGACCCAACATTTCGCCTCACTCGAGATCCTCAAACTCACGAGCTGGTTATGCGAGGCATGAGCGATCTGCATCTGCAAATCGTTCAGGAGAGATTGCGTAAACGGGATAAGGTGGACATTGTCACGCATATCCCAAAGGTACCTTATCGCGAAACCTGCGCAGGCAATGCGGAAGGCTCCTATCGTCACAAGAAGCAGTCGGGCGGATCGGGCCAATTTGCCGAAGTGCATCTTCGTGTGTATGCGTTGCCACACGACATCGATCCAGAAATCTACTTCACGCGAGCGAATTTTGAGTGTTTGCGAGAATACCACTATGACAAGAATTTGAATTTCGCATTCCTAGACTGCGTGTCGGGTGGCACCGTCCCCAATCAGTTCATTCCGGCGGTCGAAGCGGGTGTGCGGGAACAAATGGAAAAAGGTGTTATCGCTGGCTGTCAAGTTCAGGACATTGCCGTTTCACTCTACTACGGAAAAGACCATCCTGTAGACAGCAACGAAGCGGCGTTTCGCACGGCGGGAAGCCATTGTTTCCGCGAAACTTTCCAAAAGGCTAAACCGTGCCTCCTAGAACCAATGATGCATTTGGACGTTTCGATCCCCGACCAAGTCGTCGGATCGATTACGAGCGACCTCAACACTCGACGGGGCCGCTTAGAAGGAATGGACAGTCAGGCTGGCGGGGTAACTGTCGTTCACGCTCGCGCGCCTTTGTCAGAACTGACAACGTACGCTCGAACACTGTCCGGTATGACTGCTGGACAAGGTTCGTTCACACTCGCATTCAGCCACTACGAGCAAGTTCCGACCAACGAACAACAGAAAACCCTTGCCCTGGTTCACATGCAACACAACGGCCAGTAGTACACTTTCGCCGATAGGCTGTGAATTTATTCGCAAGGTGCAGAACTTTGTCGCCTTTTGCTCCGCAAAAGTGTGTTAACGAGGCGCACTTTCGCGGAGCGAAAGGCGACAATAATAAATTCACAGGCGAAAGGCGACAATCGGGTATTACTGAACCGTAAGGCCTTCGTTTCGGCTTTGCATCCAGGATCGAACCTCTGGCAATTTTCCGTACGCGAAGGCTAATAGCGCAAGAGGATGGATGGTCGGCTTGTCGATGCCTTGCTCCATTTGAAGCTTACATGACGTGCACTCCGTACTCCCGATTTGCGCCGTCGTCTCTTGCATTTTACTAATCAACCCCCATCCGACTCGCAAGCTGGTTCGGTAGGTTTGTTTTCGCATCCCATAAGTACCGGCCATACCGCTGCAGCCTGCATCCGCATGTTGTACCGCCAGACCTGGAATAAGATTCAACAGTCGCATGCCGCTATGATTCGGATCGAGCGCTCGCAAATGACATGGAGTGTGATAAATGACCGATGTCGTCAACGGCCTCATATCCAGTTCAAGCTCGTTGTTTGAGTGCATTTGAACCAAATATTGACCGGCGTCCCAGGTATTGGCTGCAACAAGCTTGGCGTCCTCGTTGTCTAGAATTTGAACGTATTCGTATTTCAGACAGAGAGCTGCCGTAGGTTCGGTAGTGACAATTTGATAGCCCAGACGAACAGCTTCGGCCAATTGGCGGATTTGAGGCGCAATCATACGGCGAACTTTTTCAATATCTCCCATTACGATCTTCGTCATGAATGTTACCGATTGCCACGACGGGACATAAACTTCAACGTTTTGGTGCTGCAATACTTTGACCAAGGCAATGCCAACCAGAGGGTTGTTCCAATTTGCATAATGATCCACCAAGTAGAGGACTTTTCGGCCCGCTCCACGATTGGGTCGTGTCAATCGATTCTTAGCAGCCCATCGCATGAACGGCTGCTTCGCGATGGAGGGGAGACGCCGTCCTTGCGCAATACCGGTCGTTTTTTCTAAGAACCAACGCGAATAGCGATTCTCTAAACCCCAATTGGCTACCATTGGAATTCTACTAGCAAACGCGGTTAACGCATCCAAGCGAGACAACAAGCGATCGTTGAGTCGCAGCCCGTTGGTGGCAGTATACTGTGCCTTGATCTCCACCATGAGCTTTGGAATATCAACCGATGCTGGACAATCAATTTTGCATTGGTGGCAATGAAAACAGAGGTCCGCAATCTCCTTCATCTCATCGCTTTCCGCGAGATGAAGAGGCAGCTTGCCGGACATCAGCCCTCGGATCAAATTGGCCTTGGCTCTCGGTGATGCTTCTTCCCCCCGTGTGGAGCGAAACATGGGGCACATTCGTTCGGTTGGCGCATTGGACCGACAACGTCCGCATCCATTACAAGCATTTGCAGTAACCTCCATGGACTCTATCTCGGACCAACCCAAAATCGGCAAAAAGGTCTTGCTCGCGATTCCGACTCCACCGGTTGGGACCGGGTCTAACGCATTATCGGAATCTTGCTGATTTGGATTGGTTATCCCTTTGACATGTTCTGCAATCGTCGGGGACACAATTGTGTTTACGTCGCTGGATTCGGGTGTTGCAACAAACGCGGACTTGCGTTTTGGATTGATGACAATCGAAGGCGGTCGTAGATTGTCAGTCGTTCTTTGGGCAGCATCGGTTACCAGCTTACCTGGATTTAGAATCCCTTTTGGATCAAACAGTTCTTTGATCCGTCGGCAAATAGGATAGAGATCTCCCAATTGCTGCCTGAGGTAGGAGCTACGGCTAAGGCCAACAGCGTGTTCTCCGGAAATGACACCTCGGTATTCAATGACTTTTTCGAAAATACGATCCGCAATGCGCTGCATTTTCAACACGTCGTCTGGCTCGTGCGGATCCAAAAAAGGCCTCAAATGCAAATGGCCATGTGCTGCGTGCGCGAAGAGGGTACCTGTAACTCGATCCGCCTTAAGAATATTTTGCATTTCCACCAAGAATTCAGGCAATCGGTCAGGTGGGATAGAAATGTCCTCTACAAAAGGAAGCGGTCGAGAAGAACCACGCAATCGATACAATCTAGGAATCACCCGTCGACTCAGTTTCCATATAAAGTCCCGTTCGGCGTCGTCTACAATGATGCGAGTGTGCTGAGTCGATGGAGCACGTCGCACAATGCGTTGAATGAGCGCGCCCAGCCTGCTTCGGACCTCGGGGACATCGTTGCCTTGAAGTTCGATTAGCAAAAGGGCTTCGGCGCCTCTAGGCAACATCGATTCGTAGCGAGGGTCCAGCTCTCTAGCAATTTCGATAAGGCGGCGGTCCATCAAATCACAGGCTGCAACGTTGTCTCGGCGAGCATCGAGGGCGGCCCGTGCGGCCAACTCGAGCTTTTCAAAGAACATCAGCACCACACCTCGAGCGCCCGGCATGGCTACGACCTTTACAGTTGCTTCTGTCAAAATCGACAGCGTCCCCTCCGCCCCAGACTGCAAACGCGCCAAGTCGATATGTTCATGATCTAAGGTAGACTCTAGGCGATAGCCGCAGCCGCGTGCGACACCTCGCCATGGTGGCGACTTGAGGATCACTCGATTCGTCCAAAGTAGTTGCCCTACTTCCGACACTAGATTGTTTAGCTTGGCGCTACTTGTGTTGGGCATTCGCCATGGAATTCGGTTAAGTAAAAGCTGGTCGCCATCTGCCAGAACACATTGCGCAGAAAGCAAAGTGGCCCCCGCCGTTCCATATCGCAAGAAATGGCTTCCCAACGTATCAATGGCAAGTACGCTGCCAATAGTGGTAACGGCGCGGGTCGGAGGATCGGGCCCAAAGATGAGCCGGTCTTTCGCTAAGATCCGATTCATGTCTGCCAATGCCAGACCTGGTTGAACTCGCGCAGTCAAGTTTTCAACATCGACGTGTATCATTCGCCGCATGAATCGGGAAAAGTCAAGAATAATACCTGGACCAAGCGATTGCCCGGCCAAGCCGGTTCCACCGCCCCGGGGAAACAAAGGCAAAGAGTTCTCGGCAGCATACTTGACACATTGAGCCACATCGTCCGCATGCCTCGGCCGAACAACAGCGAGGGGGGCTATTTCATAGATACTGGCGTCACTGGCATACAATTGAGTTCGCAGTGGATGGCAATAAACTTCACCATCCAAAACTCCTCTCAAGTCGGCTTCGATTCGAGACTGGTCCGCGTCCATTCAGTTAGCCATTCTCCGTTTGGTATTGGCAGCAATTGCTCGTCCACCATTGTTCTGCCAATCGCTCATTCCAGTCCTTGGATTCTGGAAGCGATCGGAGCGCGTCGAACAATTCTCTCGCAGACTGAAAGCGTTCAAACGGAGACTTCTCCAAACATTTGAGCACGACTGCATCCAATCCAGGTGAAATCGGAGGCCCATGACTGTGCTTTCGAACCCTGGACGGGGCAACCGCCGTTTCGTGTATGTGCGAAAGCAATACCTTGAGCGTGGCGCCGCTCTCGAAAGTCGGGCGACCAGTCAACATGTAAAACGCAACACCACCAACGGCGTAAATATCCGATCGCTGATCCGCCTGAATCTCGCCCAAAGCCTGTTCTGGAGACATGTAGAGCGGCGAACCGGTAAGCGATCCTGCTATTGTCAATTCCGAGTCTTCGTTGTTTGGAATTGCTTCTGTAAACGGTTTTGCAAGTCCGAAGTCAAGCAACTTCACAACGTCAAATGCACCGCCCAATTCTGTTACCATGAGGTTGGCTGGCTTAATGTCGCGGTGAACCAGTTGCATTGAATGGGCCTCAATCAATGCGCTACAAATCTGCTTGAGCAAGTAGATAGCTCGGGCAGGTGCAAGGGCCCCTCTTCGTGTCACTAATTCCTGTAGGCTCAGTCCAGTTACATATTCCATCACATAAAAGAAAGTTCCATCGGAAGTGCGACCGTAATCGTAAATAGAAATGCTATTCCAATGATTGAGTCGAGAAGTCGCTTTCACCTCACGTTCGAATCGTGCGATCGCCCGCGGATCGCCGGCCTTTTCCGCGCGTATGACTTTGATGGCACATGGGCGTTTCATCAGTCGATGTTCGGCGAGATAAACATCACCCATGCCACCGGAACCGATCTTTTCCTTCAATCGGTAACGGCCTAACTCTTTGGCTTCCTCCGCTTTCGTTCGCAAGTAAGTGATCATGTGCACACCTGAAACAGAAGCAAAAATGGTAGCCGCCAACGCTAACACCATCTCGACGACACTGGAATGATCGAAGAAGAGCATCTTCCTTACGTCCTTGTGATTCAGAAACGCCAAACCTGTTGCAAAAACGGGAAAAAAACTAATGGTGAGTACGACACCCAATACTCTCGTCCACGAACGTGGCACAAAAATCGCATAGGAAAAAATCAATATGATCCAACCCGCCATCGGCATCTGCGGAATGAGATCAAAGTTTTGCGCCATGAACACTATCTCAAGGTAGTGCAAGACCGAGAAAAACAGCGTTGGTATTCCAAATATCATCAACTCGCACCATCGCAAACACGATGCCGAAGCATTTCGGACGCGCGCAAGCCAAACTCCGATTCCAACTAACGACGCCGTAGAAAGCAATTCCAGGGTCAAAAACCCATATCCTAGATGCAAACTTGCGCTAGTGAACTCTCGGACACACGTCCAAGATGCAAAGATAGCAAAGCCAAAGCCAATGGCCAGTGCTGCGGCCCGAAGTCGCGTTTGAACTAACGAGTTACTGCTCTGGCTCGATCCGCTATCGCCATCAAACAGTTCCATATCAAAACGATCACCGCTAGCCTCCTGCAATTCGGGCCTCGCATGAATTGCGAGGGGGCTGTCAGCGTCTAAAGTTTCCTCTTCTCTTCCGGCGAGTTCGGCGCTCAAACTATCCCTCGTTCCGTTATGGACAGACCGACACGAAAAGCAATGAAGAGATCAGCCACTTTTCGATCGAACCATTCCCCTATCATGAGCCAATAGATGTACCTAAGGTTCATCATTGTACCAGAAGACGATGAATTTTGGCTCGGCCACTTTCCGCACGCATCCGAGAGCCTATTCTTTGCAACTCAAATGTTTCAGATTTCGCAATACAATTTAGCTGTAGACGTGGGCGAAAAACATACCTTGTGCCGTCAAATTAGATCCCTGCTTTTGCCTGGGATCGTTATTCATCCGTGAACAGTGATCTCAAAACGCCTAGTCGATTGCTGCACCGACAAAGCAGCCAGCGGCGGCGTTTTGGCCTCTTAGGAATTTGCGATGGCGAATGGCTGCGGATTCCTTGAGGCTTTTGGGGGAGCCGGCCGCTCCACTACGACCGAAGTACTTTTTGAAATTCCAGACCAAGTCGGCCCAC
>JANMHA010000113.1:0-44426 GCA_031374925.1 Pirellula sp.
TCTTCAATAAAGCCAATTCGATGCACATGGTTCTCAGAATTGAACGACGAAGAGTCGCGAGATTTTGATCGAGCCAGGAACGTGACATCCCAGGCAAAAGCATCAAGTTATTTCAGACTACCGCGTGTGACAAGTAACGCACTAACAGTTCGGCGAATCACCAAAAAGACGACAACCCATTGGCCGCAGACGGTTTTCAAAAACGGTTTGAAAAACGATGTCTGGCGGTACGCGAGGAAGGTATAAAAAAAGGAAAAATAATGAACTTGACTATCCTAGACAAGCTCCGATCGGACGAAAATGCTTCACAGCGTTGCCGAAGCGGGGAGAGGGGAGCGAGTGGATCGTGTGTTGCGTCTCCCTGAAGCGGGGCGAGCTCACGCCCCTGGCTATTGGCTTGAGTCCCGTTGGGACGAAGAACAACAAAGTCGCAGTTATTGATTTTAGTCCCGTTGGGACGAAGAACAATTTGCATCTGCCTAAAGCTTATCCTGCGTTTTTTGGCTTCACAAGAATCCAGCAAATCGCACCCACAAGGTAGATTCCTGCAAACATTAGCAGCACAAAGTTCCAGTTCTTTGTGGCTTGAAACAAGGTACCGACAAGCACCGGGCAAGCCGCGGCCGCCAAGTTTCCGCACATATTCATCAACCCAAAAACTTGCGGTACACGTGGGCCAGCAATGTCGATCGTGGTCGCAAACGCACAAGGGCCAGCCAGAGCCGCAAAGAACGCGCCAAGTGTCAACATTGCCACGGCCAGTGTAATGTCTTCGACAAACCAAGCTCCCAAGATCAAGAGCGAGCAGGCGCCTAACGATGACGCTCCCACGCCGCTTCGGCTAACGCGGAGATTACGAGTACATCGCCAGATCCAGTCCGTGATCATCCCCCCGAAGATGCTGCCCGTCAGCGTCCCTGCGAGCACTAGGCCTTGCAAGTATCCCGATTCTTTGACAGAAACGCCCCGTGTTTCCTGCAGAAACGTCGGAAACCAACTCGCAAAGAACATGTAACCCGCAGCTCGACAAACTTGTTGACCACAAAGCCACCCCATTACCGGACTAAAAACGATCTGCTGTAACCGCATCGGTTCCTTGGTTTGGGGTTGATGCGCGGTCAATTTGCTTTCACGGCCTGCATGGATCCATGCGAGTTCGCTTGAGTTGACAGCTGCGACCTGCGCGGGGCGATCCCGAAACCAAAGATAGAATCCAACGGTCCAGACAATGCTTGGCAGGGCAAACAAGACAAATGTCCAACGCCAGCCCAAAGGGAGCATCAACGCGCCGGTGAGAAAACTAGCGCTAATCGCGCCAACTTGCATGCCTGCTGCAAGCAGTCCGCAGGCTAGCGAGCGTCGCGCGAGCGGCATCCAATGCCCGATCGAGTTGCACGACGCAGGAAAGATACCCGCTTGAGCGATCCCCATCATCAACTGGGCAGCAATCAACAGCCAAAATCCAGGCGCAATTCCAATGCAGATTATGGCGCAAGACCAAGTGAGGGCAAAGACACTTAAAGCGATGCGAGTCCCCTGTCGCTCTGCGAACCATCCACTGGGCATTTGAAAGAGGGCATAGGTCCAGAAAAACGCACCCATGAACCAGCCCGATTGCTCTAATGACAGGCCGAGGTCGCTGCGAATCGTACTCTCGGCGACACCAACCGAATTCCTACAAAGATACGACAACGCAGCCGCTAACGTGAGCCAGGAGAGTGCGTGGTAACGCATGCTTGTAGGACGGTCTGCCATCTAGACGACCGCCTGAAGTCTAGCAAAGAGTCGATCGACTTCCGCTTGCGTTTCGGAATCCAATTGCCAGCCAACGGGCAGTCTCTGCAAGGTGTTATTAAAAAGGCCACGTTTCTTAAGCAGGTACTTCTCGATCGCCAAGAATCCGTCGAGCCCGGCCTGAAGTTGCAACGATACCAGCGCGCAGATCGGGAGCGACAATTCGTAGGTGCGGTCTTCATCGCCCGCAGCGAGCGCATTCCAGAGCGCAACAATTCCATCGAGCAAATCTGTGCCCGGCATCGTTCCGACAATTCCACGCCGGTAACAGTCGACCAGATTAATCCCACCAGAACCTTCGAAAATACGAGCCGTGCCGTTGGTCGCATCCCGAAGTTTGGAGAGGTTTGGACCGAGCGGACTGGCTTCGGGTTTGAACAGGATGCGATCCGTGCCGAACTGTCCCAAGAGATTCAAATAGACGCTCAAGTCGATGGCTGCACCCACGTAATTCGAAGCGTCTTGAACCACCAGCGGAATGGATATGCCGCTGGCAATCGTTTGGAAATATTCCATTGTCGCTTGACTGCTCAATGCCGTAGCCACAGGAGGGATGGCCATCACGGCACTCGCACCAAGCCCCTCAGCGTGTTGTGCAAACTCCACCGCTTCGGTTGTGCTTTCAGCGCCTACGCTGATGACGGTGAATCCCCGTCCCCGGACTGCTTGGCACACCAGACTGGCTAGCTCCCGCCGGCCATGGTATCCCAATCGCAAGACCTCACTCACCATCGCGACAACCACCCCATCCGCCCCCACCTCCAAAGCCCAGTCGATCTCGCGCTCAAGCACGACGGAATCGATCGCCCCGTTGTCGGTGAAGGGCGTATGGAGTACCGGAAGGACTCCGTGTAGTAATTCGTTAGATTGCGAGGGCATTGCGAATCGCTTGCGTCATGGTTTCGAGAGTTTGTTCCAAACTGCCACGGTCGAATGGCGTTTGCCAGACTGGATAGACTTCTGTGTCGTAGAGGTCTGCTGGCGGTAAATAACCGATGGAGCCATTGATCAAATTCATGCAAATCACGATGTGATCTGGAAACCGGCGACGCAGTTCCTGCTGAAGCACGGAGTACGGTTCGCAGCAACTCCCGACCAACACCGCGTCGCCGATCCGCCAAGCGGTAATCGGCAAGCTAAACGTTGAACCATCGCCAAGTCCTCGACGAATATCCCGTTTGCGGCGCAGCCGCTCTTCCAAAGCGCGATCGGTGCATGCAAGACGTTGCTCTTCCAATTCATCGGCTGTGGGCCAATCCTTTAATGGCAGTTCGACTGAGGTTTGTATGGCATTCAGTACTTGAGAAAGCTCGCAAAATTCGTGTTTCCAGACGGCAAGCGGCGCGCCTGATTCCACGGTTTCAGCAAAAGCCAAGCGTGTTCCAGGTGGTTCCATGCCTTGCAATGTTGCAAAGGCCGCATAGGCAAGCTGCCGACCATGTCCGTCCGCAATTTCGGGAGCACCAACGTACTGATAACGCGGTGCCAAGTCGCCGCACGCACCGAGCATGAACAAGGCAGGTGCATGCGTGACTTGTTCCATCGTATCGCGCATCGCCCCGACGTAGTCTGGGGAAATTGCGTTATTTTCCCAGGCCAACGTGGTCGGGTGACACGCGTAATTGGTTAACGTTGCGGCTATTCGTCCCGATGAATTCGTGATCCGTCCGATCAGCAAAGTATCGTCTGGATTTCCGTCTGGATTGAACCCACAGATGACGCGGGCTTTTCCAGGAACTGGGTCCGGAAGATCGCGAAACGTGGCTAGGCCGCATCGGCCGACATGCCATTCCAGGGTGGCTTCGATTGGGTTTGACAGCGCCTGGCGTACTGCATTTATAGTCGATTCGTAAACTTCTTCCATCCATGTTCGCAGCAGATCACTTCCAGGCAAGGAATCGTCGGGGTCCATCAATGGCGGTCCGGCGTGGGTATGGCTGAGAGCGAAGATAAAGTTGGCAGGTGGGATCTCGAGCGTTTCAAGCAATCGAGCTGAAAACTTGTTGTAGGTTTGTGGCGTTTTCCACCAACCGAGATCGGCATCTACATACACGAGTGGTTGGCCGCCAGCTAAAGGGGTAAGCGTTAATACCGAGAGAGTTAACGGTCGATGAATGCTGCTGGCAACATCATGCTTCGCCGCACCCCAGTTACGAGAGTAAATTCCGATTGGGGGTGTGATGTCCGCCCGAGCAATTCCGATTCGACCGTGAAATGACGCATGGCGAAAATCGGGTGGATGGTTCGGTTGCATGATTTACCAATCTCCTACTGCTCCGTCACGGTAAAAGACGCGTTGCGGTAGCTCTTGCTGGAATGGGTGTTTCAATACTTCGGTTTCGTTGATGGTAACACCTAAGCCTGGCTTTGTGTTGGGTGTTACGGTTCTCGTCGTCTCGTCGATGCAAAAGCCTTCTTCGACAATATCCTTCCGCCAGGGCACGTCGGCATGCACCGTCTCGCAGATGATGTAGCTTGGCTGAGAGAACCCAAACTCTAAGGAAGCCGCCGTACTAACCGGGCCCTGAGGGTTGTGAGGAGCCAGCGCGATGCGATATGCATCCGCTAAGGCAGCGATCCGACGCGCTTCGGTGAAGCCGCCACAATGAGTGATGTCAACCTGACAGATCTCGCATCCCCGCGATGCGAACAAGTCCCGAAAAGCAGCCAAATGGGTCATGCGTTCGCCCGTTGCAATAGGTGTGGTGACCGCGGCGTTGATAGCGGCGAGGCTTTCTATACTTTCTGGCCAACATGGCTCTTCAAGAAAGTAGAGCCCATACGGATCCAGCGCTTTAGCGAACTGCATTCCCATGGCGGGTGATGGCCGAGCATGGCAGTCCACCATGATATCGATGCCATCCCCGACCGCTTCCCGCATGGCTTCGACGCAGGCGACCGCAGCTTTGATCGGCTTGAGACCTTCGATCGGCATGGTGGGTGGGACCGCCATCGATTTGAAGGCCGTAAAACCCTCCGCCAACGCTTGGCGTGCAAGTTCAGCAAATTGCTTGGCGTTATCGACGGGTGTTTCGTAAAAACTCTCTAGATTGCCACCGCCAAGATGACAATAAAGCCGGATGGAGTCGCGTACGGTTCCTCCCCAAAGTTGGTGGCATGGGACGCCGTGAATCTTGCCTAAAATGTCCCATAGCGCGAGATCGATCCCGGCGATGGCCGTGGACCGAGTAATTCCATTGCCATGCCAGAAGTGTTGTCGCCACATCATCTGCCAAAGATGTTCGACCCGCGTAGGGTCCTCGCCGATCAACAGTTGAGACAGATCCTCCACCGCACCAACGATGCTCCGCGTATGCCATTCCAACGTCGCTTCGCCCCAGCCAAACAGCCCAGGCTGATCGGTAACTACTTTCACGAACACCCAATTCCGCATGCGAGCGTGACAAACAAGCGTTTTTATGCTAGTGATTTTCATAGGCTTCTCGTTTTTAAGATTCCATTGCTCGGACGATTAGATGCCAAATGAACGTAGGCGGAATCGTCGACTGGCACATCGTTGTGTGGCACATCGTTGTGTGGCACGTCCCTGAGTTTACGAAGGGCGTGGTGAATTGATAGAGACATTTGCAACAGTTCCCACGCCCATCGCTTCGCTTTGGGCGTGCCACACGATTCAAGCACTTCCGCCGCAGAGAAGCTACGGAGACGCTACGGAAAACTTGACTGCAGGATGATTTCATCTAGTTGTTAACTACTTCTTTGCGTTCTTCTTCTCTTCCCGTTCCTTCTGCAGTTTGCTGTTTTCTTTGAAGAGCTTTTCGAACTTTGCCACCTTGTCATTGATTATGTTCCGGCAATAAGGGGCATTTGGGTGCGTTTTGAAGTAGTTTTGATGGTAGGCTTCTGCTGGATAAAAATCGGCTAGGGGGCTGATCTCCGTTACAATTCTCTTGTAGACCTTTTCCTCTAGAAGCTTGGCTTTCATCTTCTCCGTCGCTAGGCGTTGGGCTTCATCTTCATAATAGAAAACGGAGCGGTACTGGGTACCTTCATCGGCCCCTTGTTTGTTCAGCGATGTAGGGTCATGCGTCTTGAAGAAGATTAAAAGCAATTCATCGAAAGTTACGACAGAAGGATCAAACGTGATTTGACAAACCTCGGCGTGTCCCGTCCGACCTGTGCATACTGCTTCGTAGGTAGGATTCACTACGCTGCCTCCTGTGTATCCTGAGACTACGGACTTCACACCGTCGACCCGTTGGTACACCGCTTCGACGCACCAAAAGCATCCGCCTCCAAATGTTGCTGTTTCGAGTTTCTTTGCCTCAGTTGGCTTGATGGTGTTGGTTGTTTTGTTCGAGTTCTTTCCGCTCGTTGTATCCGATTGAGCGAAAATCCCAGTTAGCGAACCTATCGAAAAAGCTACGGTGGCCAAAAGTAGAACCAAAGGGTTGTGGCTTAAACACTTCATCGTATTTCTCCCATTTGAATTGCGTTTGTGGTTTCCTGATCAGTACTGTAGCTGAATGCCGACGCTAGCAGCGTCGGCCACGCCCCGTATCAATGCGTTGGTAGTTTCCTCATTTTAGCCAAGCGGCAAACAATGGACAGGAGACGATACAATACGCTCAAAATTCCGTTTGGGTTGTCTTTTTCGCGGCTTTAGGTGTTTTGATGGATTTGTTTGCACACGCCGAGAAGGCGAATCGTGAAAAGTCTTTGCCGCTTGCAGCACGGATGCGCCCCAAGAAACTCTCGGAATTCGTTGGACAGTCGCATTTTCTAGCCCCTGGGAAACTTCTCAATCGCCTAATTGCTTCTAAACGCGTGCAGTCGGTCATCTTCTACGGCCCCCCAGGCACCGGAAAAACAACGCTCGCGCATCTCCTTGCGATCGAGACGGGTGGCCAATTTCGGCAGATCAACGCGGTCACTAGCGGGATCAAGGAATTGCGAGAAGCTTTGCAATGGGCCAAAGACGAGGTGCTGACCGGAGGTGCCAGGCCCATTCTATTTGTGGACGAGATACACCGTTTCAATCGAGCGCAACAAGATGCGTTGCTGCCAGACGTGGAGGATGGAATCGTGGCTCTGGTCGGGGCTACCACCAGTAATCCTTTCTTTTCCGTCAACGGTGCACTGTTGAGTCGTTCTCAACTCTTCGAACTAAAGCCGCTGACAGAAGCCGAAATCGTTGGACTATTGGAGCGGGCTATTGCAGATCGGTCTCGTGGGATGGGCATGTACAACATTCAAGCGGAACCGGATGCCTTGGTCGCCTGTGCAACGATGGCGGAGGGGGACGCTCGCCGTGCGCTAGGTGCGCTGGAACTTGCTGTCCTTTCGTCGACTAGTTCGCCAGTGATTCTAGATGTGGCGCTCGTTCGAGAGAGTATGCAAAAGAAAGTCTTGCAATTCGACTCCAGTGGCGAACAACATTACGACATGGCCAGTGCTCTCATCAAGAGCATTCGCGGTTCCGATGTCGATGCGGCCCTTTATTGGCTTTCGCGTGCTATCGAGAGCGGCGAAGAGATCCGGTTTCTATGCCGAAGGTTGGTGATTCTTGCTAGCGAGGATGTCGGCAACGCGGACCCCCATGCGTTGCCGTTGACCGTGGCGGGCATGCAGGCATGCGAGTTCGTCGGACTACCGGAATGCCAACTCACTTTGTCTCAAATGGTCATTTACTTGGCCCTCGCACCCAAAAGCAATTCGGCCACCTCGGCCATTGCGGCAGCCCAGCACGACGTTCGCGAGGGGACGGTGATTCCAGTACCCGTCCATCTTCGCGATGGCCACTATGCGGGTTCCAAACAATTTGGGCACGGGCAAGGATACGAGTACTCACATAATTCACCTGACGGCATCGCGGCCCAAGACTACTTGGGGGTAGACCGAGTATACTACCAACCGACCGATCGCGGTTTCGAACAAGAACTCGCACGAAGGTGGACCGAAATCCAAAAGCGATTGAAGAATCGTTAACTCCGGAAAGGTCAACGCGATCCGCATTCTTCGTTGGACTAACTCACGCAATCCGACGTGCACCGGGATAGGTTTGGGACTAACCTCCAAGTAGCTCACCTTCCCTCCCATCTGTCTTGTTTGGTTTCGTCCCTCTCATGTTCGCTTCCCGCTTTCGCTGTGTTGGACAGTCGTATGGTCGATACTCTCGCTTTCTATGCCTCTCTCTTGCTATCGTCTTAATCGTTTGGATGGGTTGGAATGCCTACAACGGCTACCAAAAACTATCCGACGAAACGAATATTGCCAAACTAAACCAAAAGGTATCCCTCTACACGCAGGATGTTGGAGCGTTGCCGGATCTGAATTTGATCGATCTGTACCACAAGGGTCTTACTCAACAACGCTTGCATCGCACCCCCTTTGGCGGGTACTACCGTCTCAATCCAAACCAACAATCCGTTTACAATCCGAACATCGCCAACCGATGAATGTAGCTCGGCGCAGTGTATATTGTCGCAGTGTATATTGTCGCCTTTCGCTCCGCGAAAGTGCGCCTCGTTAACACACTTTTGCGGAGCAAAAGGCGACAAAGTTCTGTGTGGCAAGTCCCTGAGTTTATCGTGTGGCTCGTCCCTGAGTTTATGGGCTTGCTACACCGAAATTGCAGCCTATCGCACTACGAAAGGCAACGCTTTTAGAATCAAGCAAGTCTCAAATGCGCTCGCCAATAGTGCACCGTTTTCGCAACCGAAGTAATGACGTTCTTGATTTCCTTTTTCACCTTGAATTCCGGCCCGGCAGGCAGAAACAACACCGATCCTTCACGGCGAACCATCACATTTTCTACGATGATAGCTCTCATCAACCAAACCGCCATCGCTTCGTCATCACAAATGACACCAACCCAGCCGAGCGAGTCCGCTAGCACTGTCTGCAATCCAGTAACCATCTCAATACCACGCCGGATCTCACGGACTACTTCGTCATAGGCGAGTAGATTTGCGTTCGCCTGTTCCGCAGTTATTGCTTCTAAAAGTCGGCCACGATGCGGCGGCCCTCCCGCCATTGCAAGGTCACAAAAGCTGGTCCATATGTCATCCCAAGCCACCTTACCAAATTGGTCCGAGTAGACGGAGGCTGAGCCCATCGATTGCGGATTCACCTCATCGGTTCTACCCCGATACTCCGAAGGCAACATCGAGTCTACTTCCCGGTCGAGCTCGATCAGTCCGAGTTGAGTCTCGTTGTCCACCAATTCCTTGTTGCGTTGACTCGTCATAAAGTAGCGTTCGATAGACCTAGAAGCCAATGCATCCAAATATAGAGCTAACGCCACATGTTGCCAGCCCGAATGCTCAAGCAAGCAATTCGAGCCGATTTCCAAAACTGTGTTGGGCACCGACCGTGAAGCCATTCGCCAAGTAAGCGCAACGACATTTTGAACCTGTGCCGAATCCAATTTGCTAAGAACTGAGGATAAACTTGGATGACACCTTTGCACGAAAGCATACCTTACATCCAAATCCTCGTTGGACTGCTGGAAGTGATATGCGAGAGAAGCCAACTCCAATCCAACATCCGTTACCGAATCCTCTCCATCGGATAACAAAAGGAAGGTGCGTTTCCGTTGCGAGGTTACGTCCGTAACAGCTGGAAGCAAAGCATCCACCCAATCCTTCGTTGTCCAAGACCTAGCAATATGAACAAGAACGCCATTTTTCTCGGAACGAATCCAAACGAAAACAGGAAAGAACGCTTGGAAAGGGAACGGCTCCAAGCCAATCGGCATCACGACAAAACGACAGAACCCCTGTTCCCAATACCACTCTATGGTTGATTGAAACGCCTCGAAACCAACTTCGTCGTTAGCCCAGGGAACAACACAGACTGGGTGTTGCAATCGCATAGAGAATAGCTCTGCAACGCGTTGCCATTGTTCATGCGTACCTATTACCAATGGCGTTTGAAGCGCAAAAATGGCCACTGTTTTCAGCTCAACTTCGGTCTCATTCATCTTTCGAATGATATTCGCGAAACCCTATCGCATCAATGACTTATCCCCAAGAACTAAGACTTCGCCGCGATTCGGAAATTGCGAAACCCGCTCAATGACCTGAATCGATTCGGGAATCTGGTCTTTGATCCGAGCGTACTGCTTGTCGGTTGTGACTAAGATCGATGTTCCATCAGCCAGCGAGAAATCAATCGCTTCGTCGGTCGATTGGCAGAAATCGATTTCGCGTCCGAAGTAGAAAACCATGGTGGGTCGAAAAAAACCAAGGACGGCTACGTGCGAGTCCTTTGCTTCCAAATGCTGGCTCCAACGTTGCGCTAAGCGTTGTGCCGCTTGGAACCTATCTAGTTCAGGTGCAACGTATTGACAGAGCGTAACGATCATCGACAAAGCAGCGACGGAAAACACACCAGCCGATAGCCTTGGCCGATGGCTCCAAAGCAGGCATACACCAATCGCGCCGAATACAACTAGTGGAACTCCGGCCACGCCAAGCCAAACGAATCGCTGTTGAAGAACTCGCTCCATGCCAATTTGGTCCAACAATGTTTGGCCACGAAACTCAATGAGTCCCGAAATCGGAATGCCAGCCACAATCAATGCCCCGAACGCGATCAGTAGTATCCATCCCGCGTTCAACCAACCGTGACTGACGGCGTTCACGTCCTGCGTCCATAACGCAAAGTAGCGGCCAATAGTGATCGCCAAGGCAGGGTAGGCCGGCAGGACATAGTTTGGTAATTTGGTGCTGGCCAAAGAGAAAATGACCAGGTAGACCGCCACCCAGCTGCTAACAAAGCGAACCGCCCGAGATTGCGACGGAACGCTCGCTTGGCCAAACCAACTCAAGGCAGTTGGAATGGCAAACGCCGACCACGGGTACATGCCTATTAGGCATGCCAATAAATAGTAATAAATGGGGCCGCTGTGGTTGTCCATGGCTTGTGACATGCGACCCAAATGATGCACGCCGATGAACTCCCGCATGAACTCACCGTTGGTTCTCCACTGAACGAGCAGGTACCACGGTGCAGCAACGAGCAACAAAACAACCGCCGCCGTTAGCGGGCGCATCTTCCAGACCGTCTTGAAGAACGCACTTGGAGCGTACGGTTGACTCAAAATCCATAGCCTTCGGATCCAAGTGCTTTCAGCGGAAACAGTCTGCTTCCCCTCCGTTAGCAAAAACAAACCGACCACGGCCGTTGGAAAAAGAAAGCCAATCGGGCCTTTCGTTAGAACCGCTAAGCCCATGACGGCGTAGGTTGCAATCCAAGTTCGCCACCGAACGGACGTTAGCATTTGTTCGCGAGTGGATTCGGGATTCTGAAAATAGTCGCTAACCCAGAGATAGAAAGCGAAGACGGTAAAAAAGGTCAGGTGAGCGTCGGCGGTCGCAGATCGTGCGACTGTCGTAAACAGGATGCAAGAGCCGATTGCCAATCCTGCAAACAGCCCGGTGGCTGTGTCGAATAGTTTGCGTGCGATAGCAAACGTTAGAAACATGGTTCCGAGACCAAAGAGAGCCGAAACGATACGCGCTCCAAATTCTGAGACACCGAAGATTTCATAACCGATTATCATGCCCCAAAACATCATCGGAGGTTTGTGCGCAAATAGTTTGCCATTGAACGTAGGTGTGACCCAGTCGTTCCTAACATGCATCTCAGCTGCCGTTGTAGCGTAGAAGCCCTCGTCTTGATCCCAAAGATGCGTGTTTCCAACTTGAATCATCATGACGGAGACTCCGACGATGAAGAGACAAAACAGTGGAAAGACAAGTTCTTTTCGAAACATGGACGGTGGTGGAGTGGTGGAGTGGTGGAGTGGTGGAGTGGCGTGGCGTGGAGTGGCGTGGCGTGGCGTCGTGTTGTTTAACCACGTGCCGAAGCGACGACTTCTGCAGTGCTAGTGCCGTCGCCTACGGCTCGGGTTAATCGAGATTACGCTGCTCGCCGTTCTTGTGGTTGTCGTTCATCACTATTCTGTCCAGCATCCTCGCTCGCATGGTAGATTTGCGGTTTGCGGAATAGGTGTGAGTTCTGCTCGGAGGGTGAGTCCGGTGGATTGATCCATACCACGCGATGCGCGCACCCTGACGCCTGGATATTCACAGAATCGCCGAGTACGTAAAGAGGTCGTTGCTTGGATTCGTCGTAAATGCGACCGACATAATCTCCCACCAAGCCGACGGCCGTAAGGGAGGCACCGTTAAATAGCAACTGAAAACAAACCAGAGAACTCCAGCCTGGTGCGGTGGTGGTTACGAAGATGGCCGCGTACACCGCATAAACGGAATAACACATTCCAATCGAGGTAAGCAACAGGCCGGCATACAAACAAGCCTTGAGCGGCATAGCCGAAAACGAGGAAATCGCTGTCCAGGCCAATCGAACCAATTTGATCGGTGTGTATTTCGTTTCGCCAGCAACTCGGGCTGGGCGATGAAAGCGTAGGATAGTTTCTCGAAGTCCAAGCCATGCAACCAAGCCTCGCATGAATCGATGCTGTTCGCGAAACTTGCGAATGGCTTGCACCGCACCGCGGCTGAATAGTCGAAAGTCGCCACATTGTGGAGGCAGCCTTTCGTCAACGGCCTTTTGCATCAATGCATAAAAGGCTGATGCAGTGACTTTCTTGAAAATGCTCTCGCCGTCACGAGCAATGCGCTGTGTTGAAACGACGTCAAAGCCTTGCTTGAATTGCTCGACCATCGACTCAAGCAGTTCCGGCGGATCTTGAAGATCGGCGTCCATCACCACAACTGCATCGCCGTTTGCAAAGTCCAATCCGGCTGTAATAGCTGCCTGTTGACCAAAATTGCGACTAAAGCCGAGTACTTTAACGCGGCTGTCTTGCTCTGCAGCGGCGTTAAGAATCGAACGTGTTGCGTCTCGACTGCCATCATCGATGAAGATCATTTCGTAGTCGCAACCGATTTTCTGTAAAACAGCCGGCAACACCTTGAAAAGCGCAGGGAGAACTTCTTGTTCGTTGTAAACCGGCAGCACAATCGAAAGGAGCATCGTGTTCGCCTTAGATTGACAGGAATCGCGTTATTCGGGAAAAGTTAGGACTTCTGGATAGATAGCGAACCTACGGTGTTCAGGTCAAGATCGGCTTGGGGGCCTTTACGATTCGCGATTCGTGTGTCGGCAACGCTGTGAAGTATTTTCACGAACAATTCACTGAGGTTGAGCGGGAGCTTGCCTCCCCTCAACCTTGTTTTGGCGTCCTACGTAACGGTTGAGCGGGAGCTTGCCTCCCCTCAACCTTGTTTTGGCGCCCTACGTAACGGTTGAGCGGGAGCCTGCCTCCCCTCAACCTTGTTTTGGCGCCCTATGTAACGGTTGAGCGGGAGCTTGCCTCCCCTCAACCTTGTTTTGGCGCCCTACGTAACCGCCCATTAAACGCCGCACTCCGCTCCCGCTTCGACCGCCGACGGCGGTCGAAGCGGGCGGTACTTTAAGGTCCGAGCCGCACTTTTAGTACGCCAAAACGGCGTCCGTCGGAGGCAAGCTTCGATCGGACGAAAATGCTTCACAGCATTGCCTAAAAGGGGCGAGGGGAGCAAAGTCAAAAAGATATGGGTAATGATGACGTGCGAGCGGCGGCATGGGGATTGTCGTAAATGTTTCTAGCAACACACCCCCCCTTCGTAAACCTTCGTAAACTCAGGGGCATTCCAAACGCCCCCCGCAACGGAAGTAGTCTAGGGTTCATGGCATTTGTCGTAGAAGTCGTTAAACTTGGGCAATTGACAGAAACCTAAGGTGGGCGAAACTCGCTTCTCCAGAAAAAACAGATTTAATGAATCCAATCGTTTTGCCGACTATTTGCGCTTTGGATTGCCCTGATGCATGCTCCTTGCACATCACCGTCGAAGGCGATCGAGTTACGCATCTTGCGGGTGATCCGTCCCACCCCATCACCCAGGGATTTGCCTGCGTCAAAATGGCTCGCTACCCGCAGCGTCAGGAACAAGCGGACAGACTATTGCTGCCCAGACGCAGAGTTGGCAAAAAAGGTGAGGGGCGTTTTGAAACCATATCCTGGGAGACGGCCCTGGACGAAATTGCGGAACGCACTAGGTCGATCGTCCAGCAGCATGGCCCCCAATCGATATTGCCCTACTGCTATGGCGGCACCATGGGGATCATCGAGGGTGCGTCACCCTTTGCATTTTTCCGCAGGCTTGGTGCGTTGGAGCTCGACCAAACCATTTGCGCAACAACAGGCAGCGCAGCCTGGGAAGCCAATTATGGGCCCAATAAACTTGGCACGGATCCAGAGGACCTTATCCATTCGAAATACGTGGTACTTTGGGGAATCAACGCCTTACGAAGCAATTCGCACATCGCTCCCATTCTCAAGGCCGCTAAGAAGAATGGCTGCCACATTCTCCACATCGATCCTTATCGCAACGAAACCTCGCGTTTTGCAGACGAACACTGGCAAATCAAAGTTGGTACCGATGCAGCGTTGGCGTTGGCTATCGGCAACGAGATCATTCGCAACAACTGGCATGACCTCGATTACCTCAATCAACATACCATTGGATTCGAAGAGTACCGCGATGCTTGCAGTCAATGGACTCTCGAACGGGCGTCGAAATACTGCGATGTACCATTGACCGCACTAGGGGACATGGTGCGAAATTTGGCGACGAGCCAAGCACCGTTCATCAAGGTTGGTTATGGCATGACCCGCAATGAGGGTGGCGGCAATGCATTGCGAGCGATAACACTTCTGCCTGCCTTGATTGGCGCTTGGAAAAAGAAGGGCGGTGGTGGTTGCCTTTCCACTAGCGGCGCCTTTGGATTAAACACACAAAACGTCTCGGGTAGTCATTTGATTCGGCCAGGAACACGGCACGTCAACATGACCTTGCTGGCCACGGAGTTAGATCCGGATACAACAAGTATCCGAGGTCTATTCGTTTACAATAGCAATCCGGCTGCAGTCGCACCCGATTCCTCACGGGTGCGACGCGGACTAAGCAACGATAATCTCTTCACGGTAGTCTTAGAGCATTTCCAAACCGATACAGCAGACTATGCCGATTACTTACTACCTGCCACCACGTTTTTGGAACACACAGATGTGTACACTTCGTATGGCCACTACTATTTGCAGTATTCGGAACCGGTGGTAACGGCGCGTGGACAAGCAAAGTCAAACCGCTGGATCTTCACCGAGCTTGCCCGCCGTTTGGGTTTCGAAGACGAATGCTTATATTGGTCCCCAAAGCAGATTGTCGAGGAGTTGTTAACTTCTTCGAATCCGAAGCTTGAGGGCATAACCGCCGATCGGTTGATGACTGAACGAAGCGTGAAATTAAAATTGGCGAATCCGTACTTGCCTTATTCAGACGGTAGCAATTACCCCGATCGCAAGATTCGCTTTTCGCCAGCACCAAAACAGCTCGAGTTCGAAGTTCAACCGAGTCCCGAGTATCCGTTGCGACTCATTTCGCCCCCGGGTCCATATATCCTCAACACCTCCATGGGAAATGTCCCTAGCGTGATCAAGATGGCAGGGGGCGAGCCTCAAATCATCATCCATCCGTCGGACGCGGCACCGCTTGGAATCGTCGATGGCGATCGCGTCAACGTGGCTAGTTTCAACGGTAGCATCCTACGCAAAGCAATCGTCAGTGCCGACGGAAAGGCTGGCGTAGCCATCGCGTTGGGACAATGGTGGCCAAAGCTGGCGCCAGACGGAAAGAGCCTTAACGATATCACCAGCGAACGCCTAACCGATCTCGGCGGCGGTAGCACCTTTGGGAATCCAGTCGTTCGAGTCACGAAGTTTATTTCATAGGATCCAACCACCAAATCCCGCAGTCTCCGAGATAGTACAGCCACGAAGTGGCTGTACAATTCAGTTCACCCTCCCCGGCCTTTGGCCGACCCTCCCCGAGGGAGGGTGACTTACCTGAGAAGACCCTGTCCCGTAAGTTGGGTTCCTTTTTTCTCCGCAACTTGCCCCTAAAGAGCGTGGTTGTTGGCAGTTATGGATTGCAAAATATGATTAGTGTTCAGCCGAGTCCAATCGTTGCAACTATTCTTTTGGCATGCGTGATCGCTTCTAGTAGTTCTTACGGTATGCAAAGGCCTGAGGATCAGGGGCAAGGACCAGCCCTTAGTCCTAACGAAGCGCTTTCAAAATTCCGATTGGCAGAGGGCTATACGATAGAGACCCTGCTCTCAGAACCAACCATCAGCCAGCCGCTGAGTACCGCACACGACTCGCAGGGACGGTTGTGGGTCGTACAATACCTGCAGTATCCCGAACCAGCTGGGTTGCGGAGACTTAGCCGTGACAATTTTTGGCGAACGGTCTACGATTCGGTCCCACTTCCTCCCGGTCATGGTGGAGTGCCTGGTGCCGACAAGATCACTGTGCACGAAGATCGCGATGGCGATGGAAAACTTGAGACCGAAACAACCTTTATCGATGGACTGAACATCGCAACTGCGGTCGTACCTACAGGGGATGGGGCTTGGGTCTTGAATCCTCCCTACCTGCTATTCTATTCGGACAAAGATCATGATCTCAAGGCAGACGGTCCGCCCGAAGTCCACCTAGAGGGCTTTGGCTTGGAGGATACTCACTCGGTCGTAAACAGCTTGTGCATGGGGCCTGACGGTTGGTTGTACGCCGCGCAGGGGAGTACGGTGAGTGGCAACGTACGACGATACGGTTCCAAGGAGACGCCTAAACGATCCATGGGGCAAGCCATCTGGCGATATCATCCGACGACGCGCCAGTACGAAATTTTTGCGGAGGGTGGGGGCAACGCATTTGGGGTAGCTTTCGATAATGAGGGCGAAATTTTTTCGGGTCACAACGGAGGGGATACCCGTGGATTCCACTATCTCCAGGACGCTTACTATCGCAAGGGATTCAACAAACACGGCGGGTTGTCGAATCCACACACCTTTGGCTATCTCGACCCAATGCAGCATGCACCTATCCAACGCTTCACGCATACAATGCTATTGACCGAAGGCACCGCGTTTGGGTCAACAATGCCGCGTTCGATGTTGGCGGTCGATCCCTTGCATGGCAAACTCATTCAAACGCAGTTGTCTGCTGTTGGTTCTACGTTCGAAACGAAAGACATTCAAGATGCCGTAGCCAGCGAGGACAAGTGGTTTCGGCCCGTGGCGATTCAGGATGGTCCCGATGGAGCCGCCTATGTATGCGATTGGTACGATTTCCAGGTGGCGCATCTCTACGCGCATGTTGGCAAAATGGATCGCGATCATGGCCGAGTTTATCGATTCAAGCCCAACCACAGTCCTTTTGTGTTTCCTTGGGAAACCTCGTTTGCATCGGGGGGCGATCTCGTTTCCCTCGATTATCTTAGCGAACAATTAAAACACCCGTATCGATGGCATCGTTGGAAAGCTCGTGAGCTAATCGCAAAACATCCGCTTAGGAAAAAGCTGTATTTGGTACTTGAAAACGGAATCCAGAATAGCGAACAACTGGGACTCGAATCGCTTTGGACAGCGAATGCGTGCGGTTGGATCGAAGACACGATTTTTTACTCGGGCGAAGACTCCTTGAGCCTTGAAAAGTTGCTTGCAAACCCAAATCCAGCGGTCCGAGCGTGGACAGTGCGATTGGTTTGTGATGATCGAGTCGTTAACCGATCTACGGCTTCCGCAATCGAATCACTTGCCGCCACCGAGAAAAACGTCAAAGTGCTTTGCCAGATTGCCAGCTCTGCCAAACGACTTCAAGGCGAAGATGCGCTTCCGATTGTGTCGGCCTTGCTGGCTCGCGATTTGCCGGAGACAGATCTAGCTTTGCCATTGTTGATGTGGTGGGCAATCGAGCCACATACCGGCTCTCCAAAAATGGTACTCAAGCAACTGCCATGGAGTGAACGATTCTGGAATAGCCCAATTGGGATGCAGCGCATCGCACCAAACTTGATCGAGGTATGGGCGAAAACCAACACACCTTCGAGCATGAACGCAGTCACCCAAGTGCTTGAGGAAATTGAAAAACAACCAGAATCGATACGGCAGGCTGCTGCAAAACTTGCAACCGAAGCGTTTGAACGCGCTTTCGTCGGTCGTTCATTGCTGGGCGTGCCCGATTCCGTTTTGGATGCTCTCATCGGATTGGGGCAACCCTCATTGACACTTAGATTGAGGCGAGGTGATGTGGAATCGCGCCAACAAGCCGTGCAGTTGCTGGTCGATTCAAAAACTGCGGCGGCAACTCGAATTCAAATCGCGCAACTCATCAGCGAACTACACTATGTGGAAGCCTTGCCCAATCTCATGAAACTTTCAGCAACTGTGAGCGAAGCGGAACCGGTTCGTGCGGCAGCACTGGCTGCCATCGCTGGATTCGAAGACGCAAAGGTGTCAGAGACCATCCTCAGCACGTGGTCCGATTTATCACCAAGCCTACGCGCGGTGGCCGGGTCTGTGTTGGGCACTCGAAAAGCTTGGACGCAAGACTGGCTGGACGCATGCACCAAACAAAGCGTTGACCCAAAGTCGATGCCGATGGAGTGCGTCCGCGCTATGCGACTGCACTCCGACGAAGCCTTGCAAAACAGAATCACTCAAATATACCCTAGTTTGTCAGGACCTGATTTGGTACAAGCACAAAAGGAGGTAGCTAGTCTACTAGAAAGAATCGAGCCACTTGAGGGTGACCCTTACCGAGGCAAGGCTCAGTTCAAAACCAACTGCGCACGCTGCCACAAACTGTACGCCGAAGGGGGAGAGATCGGGCCGGATTTGACTGGCTATCAACGGGACCAGTTGCCCACATTGATTCGAAACATCATTGCCCCCAGTCTCGAAATACGTGAGGGGTACCAAACGGTCGGAGTTCGGATGGAGGATGGCGCCGTATTGACCGGCTTTATCGAAAATCAAGCAGACGATCAATTCACATTAAAGGGAGTGGATGGCAAGTCGCATGTGATTTCAAAATCGGATGTAGAACAAGTGCTGCAGCAGATGACATCGCTAATGCCTGAAGGAATGCTCAATGCGATGACGGACCAACAGATCGCAGATTTACTTGCGTATTTACGCAGTTCGCAACCGTTGAGTGATGGTTAGGCGAGCGGTAACGTGAAAACGACCAATCCTAACCCGAAACGTAAGTGAGGGACATGCGGAATCATCCCTCGCTTACGCATCGGGTTGGGACAATGCCATCTGCCGATCCCGTCCTTCGGGGCTAGGTGCGGCGGTGGAATTGGCTATCGAAGACAACGGTCGGTGAAAATGGGTGAACGCCCATTCGGCAACGCTGTTGCCCTGCTTGATGCCCTCCGTGGCGTCAAACCGCCAGTGGATACCAAGGTAAATACGGCTATCAGCGTTCTCTTGCGAAGCTTGACTGAAAGAAGCATAGCTCCGAGTTATCGCCGGCGAACGGCTTTGATGGCTGGATCGAGTCCATATAATGATTCCTGATACATGAAAGTTTCCACGCGGATTCCTTGGCCCTTCAGTCCATGCTAACTAATTTGTCAAAATATTGAAAGTTTTTCGATACTTCTTTGAAGCAGTCGTCCGAATCGCAACGACTTTCGCCGAAAACTCTCGTAGCCTGATTCCCTTTTGCCGTGTACTGTATAGGTAGAAGCGAATGATAATTATTTGAAACGGCGTCAAGAAATCGATACTCGCTTCCCTCCCACCGACCTATTGCCCACCCGTTTTCCAGAATGAATCCTTTGATACCTGGTCCTTGTTCGCTTTCCCGACGGCAAGTCCTGTCCACTTTTGGATTGGGTTTCGGTTCGCTAGCCCTTAGGGGGATGTTGAGCGATACGGCGGTTGCTGGCGAAATTGACCAAGTGAATCCACTGGCACCCAAGCTCCCCCATTTTGCGGCCAGAGCGAAAAGGGTCATCCATATCTTCGCGAATGGAGGGCCATCGCACTTAGACACCTTTGACAACAAACCATCTTTGACGAAGTACGCGGGCCAGACGATACCTGGTGAAACCCCCAGGACGGAACGACCCACAGGATCACTCTATCCAACACCCTTTAAATTTGACCGGTATGGACAATCCGGTTTGGAGATCAGCGAGCTATTTTCCAAAACGGCTCAGCACGCGGATGACCTTTGCGTTATTAGGTCGATGTATGCCAACGTCCCCAATCATGAACCATCCTTGTTGTTGATGAACACGGGTGAGGCTCGCTTGGTGCGGCCAAGTATGGGATCCTGGCTGACCTACGGGCTTGGAACTGAGAATCAAAACCTACCCGCATTTATTGCAATGTGCCCAGGAGGTTACCCCATTCAAGAATCGCAAAATTGGCAATCCGGCTTTCTGCCAGGAATCTTCCAAGGGACTTATATTGACACCAAACATAAATCGATCGACAAGCTCATTGAGCATATCACCAACAAACGCTTGAATCGAGAACAGCAGCGAACTCAACTCGACTTTATCCAATCGATGAACGAGGAGCATCGCAGTTCTCGCAGCGGAGATCCGTTGCTGGAAGCTCGTATTCAATCGTTCGAACTAGCCTACCGCATGCAGGGGGAGGCGGCCGAAATCTTCGACGTGAATCGAGAGCCCAAGCACGTGCTCGACATGTATGGACCGGGCGTACAAGCTCGACAGCTCTTGATCTCTCGGCGTCTCTTGGAACACGGTGTCCGATACATCCAAGTTTGGCACGGACAAGGCCAACCCTGGGACAGTCACGACCACATAGAACGTGAACATCGCAAACTGGCCGGCGAATGCGACCAGGGCATCGCGGCCTTGCTGACCGACCTAAAGCAGCGTGGTATGCTAGAAGACACACTTGTCATTTGGGGTGGCGAGTTTGGAAGAACACCTACGGTGGAGTTGCCCAAGGAGGGCGCCAATCAAGGAACTATGACTGGCAGAGATCACAACCACTACGGGTTCAGCATGTGGCTCGCAGGTGGCGGAGTCAAAGGTGGATACGTCCACGGCGCCACGGACGAATTCGGATTCAAGGCGGTTGAAAACCGAATGCATGTGCACGACCTGCATGCGTCAATCCTACATTTGATGGGTTTCGATCACGAACGCTTAACGTATCGCTGGGCGGGAAGAGACTTTCGATTGACCGACGTCCAGGGCAAAGTGGTCACCGACATCATGGCTTGAGGAATGGCGACGACAAATCGGTACCTTAGGCTCGCTACATGCCAGTAGGCGTACGATTTTCCAGCTTCCGAAACCAGTTGGAACAAAAAAGGACCTTTCCCAAGAATACTTCCGGGCCAACGAACTACACTTTAAGGTTCTTCTCGCGTCCCCAATTTCATTCTGAAACCATCCCTCAAAAAATGAAATCACTAGCCCCCACTTTCGCTTGTGTTGCGTTCTGCGCAGCACTTCTTACCGGTTGCAATGCACCTCAGTTTTCGGCCAAACGCGACTTTGAAAAGGTAATACCAATCAATTCGCAGGTCGATGTGAATGTACAAACTTTCAATGGCAGCATCACTGTAACTCCCTCCGAGGTATCGGAGATTAGCTTGGTAGCCCACGCCAAGTCCTATGGCAACACGCAGGAAGAGGCCGAAGCCGTATTGGAGTCACTAGTTCCTCACATCGACACGACGGCCACCGCAATCACTATTGAATGCAAGAAACGAAACCAACTCGCAATGTGGTCGGACTCCGTCAACTTGGAATTGAAAGTGCCTGCAAATTGGCCTTTGCATCTAGTGACTTCGAATGGCAGCGTTCTAACCAGTCAAAGCCGCGGTCCAGTTACCATTAAGACCTCCAATGGAAAAATCGAAGTCAAGGAGGCAGCCGGATCCCTCCAACTCTCAACAAGCAATGGAAAGATTATTATTGAAAACTCAGCTGGTAACATTCAAGCCAGTTCGAGCAATGGAGCCGTCCAACTGATCCATTGTGCGTTGGAAGGAAAAAGCAAATTGGAAACTAGCAACGGTGCAATCTCCGTGAATCTGTCCGAGAGAAGCCCGATCCGATTGGAAGCAAGCACATCGAACGGGTCCATCAAATTCAACGAAGCAGACGTCGACGTTACTAAGAAATCCAAAAGCCGCATATCGGGTGTCTTGTTCGGTAAAGCTAATGGCACATCGACCAAAGCTTCGCTTGACCTCGAAACATCAAATGGCTCAATAACGATCTTGACCGAAGCAGAAGACTCACCCTCCAAAACAATCACGTCTGAAACTGTGACGAATTCCAATTAGATTCCAGTCGATTTCGGTAAAGGAGTGTTTTTAGGCACAGCCGACAAAAGCCAAAGTAGTAGGCACATTCCATGTGCCGTTCACCGGGAATCTCAGTAAATATCCACCAACGGACGGCACGACGGATCGTGCCTGCTACTTTGGCACGACGGAAAGTGCGGCGGTTATCGGGCCGTTAGGTAGGACGCCAAAACAAGGTTGAGGGGAGGCAAGCTCCCGCTCAACCTAAGCGAATTGTTGGTGAAAATGCTTCACAGCGTTGCGGAGGGAGGGTGACTTTCATGAACGGCTTCACCGTTACGCATCCGAAAGCACTTGTCCGTGTGGCGTATGGTGTTCGCATATCCAATTGCTCAATGACCAACCGGAATGGGTTTAAGATGAGTTGCTACTATTAGGTAAATTCTTTTGCATCCAAGCCAGTGAAATGCGATTGTTCGTCTCTTCCTCGGCCAGCTGTTGTGCCATTGGCTTGCCAGTAATCGACGGTGGTGGTTGCTTGGGTGAGTTGTCCTTTACTTGTTGCATCGCAGCGTCGAGGTGCGTTGACTTGCGTTCGGGGAATGTAACGAAGTAGCCATTGGCGAGGCAAGGAATGAGCAAAGGATCGCGCGTAGCCATCTCGAGATTGAGACGTATTTCGCTGTTCACCTTGCTCAGGGCAGCAACCATACGAGGCAAGTCTAAGAAGCCTTGGCCGCAACTGATTTCGCTAAGTTTAAACCCCTGTTCATACGGTTGTACGGCCATGTCCTTGAGATGAATGGTCATCGCAAAGGGTGCGAGCCTCTCAATCGCTTCGAGCGGGGCCTCGAGCAGAGCGAGATTGTTGCCTGTGTCCACATTTACGCCGATCCATTCGCTACTGAACTTGCGCATGAGAGTGGCGAGTTCGTCACTGGTGAGGTCCTTGTGATTCTCCACCGCGAGCTTCAACCGATGTTTCTTTAAGATGGGCTCGACCGATGCTAGGCGCTGACAGGCTTCTGTGTAAAAGGCATTGAATTCTTCGATTGTCCGCCATGTTTCATAACGGCGCGTTCCGGAGAGGCAGGTGCGGGCAACGCTACCACCGGCGGTTCGAGTGAGCCTCACTTCCTGTTCGAATCTCTCGAGTTCACTTCGCTTGGACGGCAAACGAATATCTCCTTCGTAATAGCCGCCTGTCCTTTCTACATGCTCACCGAGACGTACAGCAGCGGTCTCATCGAGCATAGCCACACTCGTTTGCACGCCATCGGCACCGAGGCTACGGGCATAGTCGTAAAAGGTAGGAGCGTCGAAAAACGATGCGTCTGCGGATTTGTCGCGGGCGGCCTGCCAACCGCGATGACAGGAAAAAGAACAGATGCCTAGTCGGCCCGACTTCATGCCGACATCGGCGAGCGCTTGCCTCGCGGCATCGATCGCAGACGAGGTCACGATCATAGTGGGAATTGCGGTAACGAAGATGCGGCGTTTCATGTGACTAACGACCTTAGTTCCTTGGCCCATGGTTCACGATACGCTCGCTCCAGCATCGCACTGGCTTCCTTGTCGGCGAGAATGTCGTTCTCAGCAGCACCCCAAGACAGTTTGCGTCCTGTTTTGAGCGAGATGTTCGCTAGATGGCATGTGGTGCTGACCCAATGGCTGCTTTCCAGGTCGGAGTTGGGCGTTTTTCGGCTTTTGATACAGTCGATGAAGTTCTGTGCGTGCAAACTATACTGTTGGGTGGCGTTTCCAGACTTGTCGCTCATCGGGTTACACCACTTCATGCCTTTTGGTTCGTCCACTTTCTGCGGCCCGCCGACGGGATGCCCACCGATGATCGCAGCGAAAATGTTCTGCGGATTCTCCTTTTTGTCGGGCAGAATCTCGAAGCCATCGCGGCCCAATTTCATCGTCCCTTTCGTGCCGATGAAGACGAGAGAGCCCATGGAGGACTCACCGCCGCCACCGGCCGCCTCGCGGAACTGAACGATCGCAGGGAACTTGTCGTACTCAATAATGGCGTTTTGCGTGTCGGGCGTCTCGCCGTTATCCTTGAGAAGCCATCGCCCACCATGACTTGCGACCGTTTTAGGACCTTGGATGTCGAAGATCCAGTGCACGATGTCCAGCGAGTGATGCCCGAGGTTTGTCATCTGCCCTCCCGCCGTGTCCCAAAACCAGCGGAAGTGATAAATGCTGCGATTGGGATTGTAGCGACGCGCGGGAGCCGGGCCGAGATGCATCTCCCAATCAAAGTCGGCTGGCGAATCACCGTCCGATGGATTGCCGATTCCGGGCATGACGTTTCGAAAGAAATCGCACTGCACACTCGCGATGTCGCCGATGGCTCCGTTACGAAGCAGTTCCTTGGCTTTTTGATAATGCGGCGCGCTACGTTGCTGTGTTCCAACTTGCACGACGCGCTTGTGTTTCGACGCTACCTTTTGCATCCACTCTCCTTCGCGTACGAACAGATGCGTCGGCTTTTCGACATACACATCCTTACCCGCCGCGCACGCCATCATTGTCTGCAACGCATGCCAATGGTCCGGTGTGGCGACGACCACTGCATCCACGTCCTTGCTCTCCAGCAACTTCCGAAAATCGGCATGCGACTTGACATTCGGTTCGATTTCCTTGCAAGCCTCCATGCGAGGCTTGAACGCATCCGATACGGCTGCGATGCGCGCTTCCTTTAGGCCCGCAAACGATCGACCATGAATTCGCCCAATAAGGCCAAAACCGAGGATGCCGATATTCACGCGATCATTAGCGCCGGCGACCTGCGAATAGGCTCTGGCCGTCAACGTAGTGGCGGCTGTGGAGTTCGCAGCACCACCGACGAACTTGCGGCGATTGAAGAAATTATTGGTGTCCATGGATTTCGTCGCAATCGGAATGAGGAATGAATCCAATTCGGTTAAACGCTTCTGTCTAGCATACTCGACGATCGAATGGTTTTGAATCGCTCTCAGTCAATCTCCACATGGCTGCCTTCGCTCTTGGGTCATAAAGCGAATGACCACGTTTCGACGACATGGTCCTAATCCAATAAAATGCGAATCAACGCTTGGATGGTCTGTGGTCAAACCCGTATCGGCGAAGTCTTACAAGGGTCACGATTTCTTCTTGGCAATGAACTGGACGACTGAGGCCAAACCGGAATGGTACTCCCCTTCAATAACTTCACGCTCAATCTCTTGGGAAAGTACCAATTCACAATTCTGAAAATCCTCCTCTAATTCCAAGCGACCGGCCAGCAAATCCGGATCTTTGGGACCGCCAGTATCTCTGCCGAGTTGCGATTTCGTGTACCCTTCCAGCAAAAATATCCCGCCAGGTTTTAAGCTTCGTTCCACCAAACGGTGAAGTCTTCGTCGAACAGCATTCGGTAAATGGCAAGAGATGGATACCACAGACCCGTAGCAATTCTCAGGCGGCTCATACGTTGCAAGGTCGGCAACCTCGGTTTGAACAACTAGGCCTCTCGATTCAGCAAGGGCTCTAGCCTTTGCGAGTCCAACTTCAGATCCATCTACGCCAAGCACCTCCAATCCTAGTGAGGCCAGAAAGACCGCATTTCGTCCTTCGCCTTCCGCTAGGCTAAGTACAGGGCCAGTGAGAAGTTTTGCATTTTCTGCGAGAAAGGAATTCGGCTGAGTTCCATAAATGTACCCGTCACTACCATATCGCTGATCCCACATAGGATATCGTTGCCTCAATTCCCGTCATCGGTTTGGGGGTTATTCTGTGTGGGTCTATGTTCGCTGCTCGATGAATGCTGGTCAAGCTACGTTGCTTCTGGCCATAACGTTGCTTCCACACGTTTGGGTGCATCGGCATCTTCAATCGCGTCTGATTCCCACCACTGTTTCATGTTATGCTTCCTTGGGTCGTTGCTCTTACGCCAGGATCACCGCTGGCCGTCGACTACGACCCCACAGTTACCTCTTGTGGAAAGGAAGCTCAAGCGATGGTGTGGGAATTGGCGTTAGAAATCGCCTCCTCCGCCAGAGTCACCGCCCGAATCACCACCACCGAAATCGCCACCTGTTCCTGAGTAGTCGGTATCTTGACCGGAGAATCCCGTTGAACCATCGTTGCGGTTATCTTGGTCGGCACCCCATGCGTTTCCATGGTTTCCCGAGAACTGGTCATAGAGCCACATGCCTGCAGCGGCGCCAAACATACCTCCTAGCAGAGAACCAAACATGCCTCCCCCACCAAAGCCAGGAGACATTCCCGAACCGGCAGTTGACGCCTCGGCTCGGATCAGTTCCGATTCAGGGACTCGAGCACGCACCGTTTGGCCTTCGCTACCCGTGCTCGGGGCCAAGATGGTCACGGTGGCGGGCAAGCCAGTAACCTCGATCTGCCGAGTCAATGTACGGAATCCAGTCGCTCCGCCATCGTTGTCATCAATCGTCAGTTTTGGGAAGTACAGTCCACCCGCTACCGGCGTAAAGGATGCGATGGCTGCTGCCGGGTTGGTCGAGGCAGTCGTAGAGAAGACAACCGTCCGGTGGCTGATCCGTATCGAACTTCCCAAGCGTAGCTCAGAACATCGAGTTGTCCCGGATCGCTGCTGTTGCTCTTGAGCGTCAGCGATTGGCCTAGTCGAGGACTGGTTGGGCTGTAGTCAAACTGCGGCGTAGGAGCTACGTTGAAGACGGCGATCGAATGCGGGCCCAGCACCGCTGTTTGTTGATCGCCTAAGGCATTCGTCAAAGTCAATTGCAACGTGACGATGTACGTTCCCTCGTCATCGGGTGCGAACTGAATACCCGCCTCGGTACCAGTGGCATACCGAATGCCCCCCTTAGTAACGTTCCATTGATAGCCGGTGACCGCGCAGCCGTTTACTGTGCTTGCCACGGCGAACGCCTTGAGGCTGATAGGCGTCCCCTCAGGGGATCGGGATGGCAGGCCGCGAATAATGGCGGCCGTCGGGATAACCCCTGCGGCCAGTTCTGACGTTTGCAACAGATCCCCACCTTCGGCATTGGCTCCGGTGATAGTGGCGGTAAGGAATCGACCTGGAGGCAAATCACCCAGCCCGGATGCTTCAAATACCGCTTCGCCATTCTCATCGGTCGCCACAGCGCTCAAACCGATGTACTGCTCAGCTTGACCTTGAAGGTTGGCCGCAAAGAACTCGATGGAGTAGGTCGTATTTGCAGTCGCCCCGGTGATGTTTCCGATGGCAAAGCCGTCGACGCGGGCTTGGGTGAGTGCAATTTTTGCAATGGAGTTGGCTACGACAATCGAGGGGCCGAGATTGTGATGAATGAAGTTGCGAGTCAACTGAGTATCGCCAGAGACCAAATTGACACCGCTATTGTTGGTCGATGCGCCCGCGGTTCCTGATCGAACGATTGTGTTACCATTGAGAACGGTTCGAGTGGCATTGTTGACTTGAATACCGTAGAGCGTATTGGGAAAACCTGAACTAGTGGCACCAGCCGCGTCGGTTCCGATCCAGTTGCCTATGACTTGACTGGCAACGCTCCCGTTGGTGATCGAGATTCCGATGCTGTTACCACTGATGATGTTTCGTTCTTTGGTAGCGAGTCCTCCAATAAAGTTGGTCCCCGCCCCGCTTAATGACACTCCCAAGACGTTCGGGATGGCTGCTGTCGCAGTCGCATTGAGTCCAATCGTATTGTTCTTGAGCGAGTTGTTGATGGTGCCAAGCCCAGAGATGAGAATACCGGTTTGAACACCGCCGATAAGATTGCCAAGCTCGACATTACCAGGTCCAACACCACCGATTTGATTGAACTGGGAGTTGCTGGTAATCGAAATACCCGAAGCCAAAGCGCCCAAGGCTGCAGTTCCGCTTGCATTGATTCCGATCCAATTATTTTGGACAGCATTGCCATTGGAGGCATTGGCGATCTCAATTCCTGTTGTATTGGAGTTGAGTCCAACGATTAGGTTTCTTCCATTGACGCCGGAGCTGCCGATGGTGTTGTTCGAGGCTCCATCCATGAAGATGGGTTGCCCGCCGTTTGGCCTAGCGATAAGGCCGGTCGGGTCGATCCCTATAAAATTTCCTGCAACGATGTTCAACGTGCTGCCGGTGATTTGAATGCCGTAGGTCGAGTTGCCGGAAATGATGTTTCGCGAGCCCGCGATCGAGCCTCCCACGAAGGTGGTATTGGTTTGATTGGCAAGCTTGATTCCGATGTCATTGCCGAGCGTTGCTGTTCCGTCGACGCTCAAACCAATGGTCTTGCCAAGTATCTGATTTTCGCCGACCGATGTCCCAATAACTAACCCAGAAACATCTACAAGAATTCCCGCTTGACCATTCCCTGAGTTGCCACTGATGAGATTACCAGCCCCGGAGGCAGTACCCCCGATGACGTTCTGGTTGGAAGCAGACACGAGATCTCTGACAATTCGAATGCCGCCGCCAAGGTTGGCGCGCGATGCTAGTCCTGTTGGATCGGTACCGATGTAATTGCCTTGCACGAAATTTTGAGATGCACCTTGGATTACGACTCCGAAATCTTGTGCAGCGGAAATCACGTTGCGGTTCCGAGTTGTCGTTCCACCGATTAGCACATTGGTAACCCCGCCTGTTACCGCAATATTGACTTGATTGCGTTGCGAAAGGGTGCCATTGGGGGCCAGACCAATATAGTTCCCAGCGATCAGGGAGTTATTTGCGCCGACGTCGACCCCAGTTTGCCAACCGGTAATCGAAAGCCCCCGTATCACTGAACCCGCAGCAGTCGTTCGTAATCTCAATCCTTGTTGCCCGCTTGGGCTCCGCAGTTCAATCACTGGTTTGTCAACATACTCGCGCTGAGTCGAAGCGTCGATGATGACCGTATCCAGAATCGGGGGCAGCGGATTTGTCCCTTCATCGATGAGGTAAGCACCGTTGACGAGAGAAACGACAGGCAAATCAAAGGCGATCAGTTCGGCCCCTGGAGTGGCGTTGGTCGCGTTGATCGCATCGATCAAGGAACCCGCACCGGTGGCGGCTGTGGTGGTGACAACGACACCGCTGCCCAAGTAAGTCAGCACGACGTCATTGCCGTTACCGCCGACGTAACTTATTTGAAAGATTTTGTTGGTGTTCGATAAAAAGACCTGGCGTTCGGGCAATCCGGCAAACGAACCATTAACAGATTCTGATAAGTCGTTATCGATGATTTGAAATTGTTGCCCGACATCAGGCGTGTACGTTGGAGCGAGAACCAGATTCAGAGTGCCGGCGAGGGTCACGCTCCCATTGACAATCAATTGATCGTACCCAGTACAGACGGTGGGTCCCTCAACTTCGATTTGTAGGGTACCAGCTGCCGCTTGGCTGTAATTGCCATTGATCGTGATGCAGCCAGGCGAGTTGCCTGGCGCAACGATTGCCCCCGTGTTATTGCCGTTGGTCGGGATGGAACCGTTCCCTTTGAGCGTGCCGCCGCTAAGCGTGAACTCATTTTGGCTGGTTACGAGCCCATTGACAGTTGTGACACCGGCAGATTGTGTCAGCCGAGTTGCTGCGATACTCAGATAATCATTGCGGACTTCAGTCGCCGATAGCGCGCGATTGTATATGCGTGCTTCGTCAATGTTTCCAGGGAAGAAATAGTTTAAAACTCCATTTTCAATGTCCGCACCAAGGATGTGTGGCCGCGTCGTATCGTAAACGATTGAGCGCGTCGTCGAGATTGTCGATCGCGATATCCCATCCAGATACAGCGTGACGGTATTGTTCGCATCGTCGAACGTCATTGCTACGTGATAAAAAACTCCGACAAAAGGTGTGAAAGCAATTGAAGTTGATGCAAACCCGCCATCGCTGATTCCGTAGTTCAGTTGCCCACCGGTGTACCAAATCGCGTACGAATTCTGTGTGCCGGTCCCAAGTGCCTTGCCGATAATTCCTACCAGTCCGGTTGGAATCGAATTGAATTTGAACCAAGCTTCAGTTGTTAAATTTGCGTTTCGCAAGTTGGCACTATCAGGTATAGAGACGTAATCATTGACCCCGTCGAGCGCGAAGGCTTGACCTGAAATTCCTGTGCCAAATGTGGCTCCATTGTTAAGCGTCCCATGATTGGTACCCGTTCCATCGTTGGCGTTTCCTTCGGCGGAATAACTGCTAACCAAGCCGGCTGTCGTTAAGGGCCCGGCGGGCGCCACTCCAAAGCTGCTAGATGAATCGACGGTTAAATTTCCGCCGTTGGTGAATGGGCCGAACGGCGTGAACGTTCTGCCACCATTTAAAGTCAGGCTGCCGGTCGACTCGATCGCCGTCAGGCTTGACAGCCCATCGTAGTTAAGCGTCGCCGCAGTGTAGAAATTGGAGACACTGCCCGTCAAAATCACCTCGGCGGCTAGTTGCCTGTTATGGTTCCAACTAAATTGACCATCCCGCCGCTGCGGGTAAAGGTGCCTTGCCCCACGGCGGGCGACGCGGCCCCCATTCCAAACTGGGTAAACGAACCTCCTAAAGTTACCGCCGTGTTGGTGACACTGATTGTCCCCGTATTGGTCCAAGTCCCACCAAGGTCCAATCCTCCGCCCGTCGCTATGATCGAACCGGTGTTAGAAAATATCCCTGTTCCAATGAGGGAGACAGCATTGGTTGACGAAACAGTGACAGTGCCGACATTGGTTAGTGCACTACCGGCAAATGTCACAGAGGTGCCATTGATCGGGTTGATGATTCCCTCGTTGCGTAAACTGCTGACGGAAGGCGAAAAATAAAACCCGCCACTAGCTACGTCCGGCTGAGTGAGCCCTTGAAGCACATAATTGGCTACGCCTGAGCCATCGAAGTGGACGTACTTGCCACGCAACTTGAGCGATGGACCAAATGTAATGGTTGCATTTGCGGTGACAATCGAATTATAGGAACCACCACTACTGACAAAGCCACCGAATAGGACGGAGCCGCTGCCATCTATGGTTTGCAGTCCAGTGAGGCGAATAGTTGCATAATCGGAACTGCCGCCTACGAGCAACTGACCATCAATTGTCAGACCATTCTGTACCGTGGTAATAAAAACGCTCGCGGCCGTTTGAAATGTCGTCGTCGCGTCGATCGTGACATGGTCAAGTGTGAAGTTGCCATTCTGAACGACGATGCTGGATGATTTCAACAAACCATTGACCATTCGGCCACCACCGCCAAAGCTCCAAGCACCGGTGACTGCGTCGAGCGTCAAGTTGCCTGTTATGGTTCCAACTAAATTGACCGTCCCGCCGCTGCGGGAAAAGGTTCCTACGCCCGATTGCGTGCATGAGCCACCCAGATTGAGAGTTCCTGAGTTGAGAACGAGAGACGACGTATTCGCCCAGTTTGTCCCACCAAAGGCAACTGCGCCTCCTGCGATTACAAGACTGCCAACACCCGATAGATTCCCGTTGATACTGAGTGAACCGCCAGTGACGGACAGGGTTTCTGCCGTTTGGATGCTTGCTACCGTTCGAGTACCGCTTCCATACAGGATGGTGGGCGTACCAACCAAATCGGGAATCACGACGCTGTCGACGGTGGCAGGAATAACGTTGGTGTCCCAGTTGTTCGCGTCCGTCCAATTGAGCGTTCCTGCCCCGCCGTCCCAGGTCACGACGGCCAACAAACGTCGGTCTTCGAGCAACTCGATTGCGAACCGTCGACGCCGAAAACGCATCGCATTCGTTGAGCGAATTCGTTCTCGTCGGTGTGTGGAAAATACCATTTCATTGTCCTCGCGGTTCGGGCATGACCGGCCGTAGCTTAGAAGATTATAGTCCGTGTTCTGCACCAATACTCGCGAGTATCGTAATGATCCCAGCCCCGATTTTCTGTAATTTTCAGATTGTATACGAGTGGGGCCTTAAATGCCTTCCCTGTAAATCGTGAGTTGCCAACAAATGTGGACTCCTATTTTGAAAATAGTTCCTTGTATCCTGCGATCGCAGCATTTTGAAAAGCCTTCATGACATTTTCTCTCGTAAATCTGACTTTTCATCCTGCCGATTGCTACCAGAATCGGTCAGCTGCCGACTGTGGCGATCCTAAGTTCTACCTGCCCAAGGACGATTCGATATAGCTGTAGAGGATACGGACTATGTGCAATGAGGCCTTGGGAAACATGCAAGAGGCTGTAATCGACCGAGAAAATATTGAGTTGAATACGAGCAATGCGATTGAGGACCTTTCTGCCTATGCTTTGGCCACGGCGGGATGGGACATCTCGTTGCGTCCTCCTATCATTTAGCCAAAGCAACCGATAGTAGCGAGCTAAACGCTACGGAGTTGTACGCGTTTCGTTTATGGCTCGCGGAAGCCACGAGAAAAACGCAAAAGACGATTCATAGCCGGGGATATTGATATGGTACTTGGTCGATTGTGGGTTCGTTGGGCGTTTTCATTGGATTTCTTTCGACTCATGAATCCACCGACATGAAGTCGGTGGGGTATTTGCTTTGATTGTGCTCTGTGGATGTAGCTGACCAGTCGGTTCACCACCGACATGAAGTCGGTGGGGTCTACTGGAGCCTACACCACCGTCGATGTGTTCTACTGGAGCCTACACCACGGTCGACGTGTTCGGCTGGAGCCTACACCACCGACTTAACGTCGGTGGTTCACTGACTGGTCAGCTACAAAAACCACACTTCCTCTCTCCATTCCCCCACCGACTTCATGTCGGTGGATGGCTGACTTGATGGCTGCATCACGACTACGCAATCTTCTAACCCGCAATCCACTACAGCCAAGGAAGACGTTCGAGAGAATTGAAGATGACTCAGGAACCGCCGTGATGGTTATGCTACTCTCTCGATTATTCCCCTGCACTCGATTAGTTCCCCTCAATTGTCGACCTATCAGCACTCGAGCGGAGTCAGCCAACGAGACTCGGTATCAAACAATGCGAAGTGCCCGCCCATGCAAGCGTTTATAACCACGAAAAACCTTCCTGGTGAAAGTTCAAGTGGTTCGTTTCCGCTCCATGGCATGATCCCTTTCGCTGCATCTAATGAAAGCCATCGATGATAGTGCCCTCCGAATGCAATACTCCATCCCTGATTCGCAAAAATTCTTGATTGCTTTACGGCAGTGTCCGGTATTCCATCGAAATACCATAGATCCGCGAATGCTTCGGCGTTGAGCCATGGTTCCACATGCGAAAACAGAATGTCTCCTAGTTGAATTTTAGGTTGCACCGTTTTGGCGAAATCGACAACGACTTGTGAGTATTCGATCGCCACACCGTTGCGGGCATCCTCACACAATCCGAAATCGTGATTACCCCATACACTTCGGATTCCTTCAGCCATCAGTAGTTCGCATGTTGCGTCTAGCCGCTTTCCCGTTTCGCAAAAGTCTCCAAGGCAGATAATCTCATCGACATGGAATTTTCGCAGCCTTCGGATTGCCTTCTCAGCAAATTCGACCGCTTCGTGAATATCCGTTAAAAGTCCAATTTTCAATTCTTCACCTGTACCTGCAACGCCAACGTCTCTCCAATACACGCCATTGTCGAGATTTCGACAGCCTTCCATGCAAGTATTGCCCGGCGCACGATTGTTGCTCTCAGATTTTGACCAATCGACGAACCTTTTAGCCATTACTTCCATCAAGTGATCAAGTTCGAAATCTCCCGCATCCAAAAGCGATTCAGCGACGGCATGGGTAATGTCGAACATTTGGCTGCTCAATCTGCAATTCACTCCTTAGGCGGCTCCATGCGACCGTCGTCCGTGCCAAATGGTTTTGGACGGGGTACTGACGCACCCAATAGATCGGGACCGTCATCGTCTAATCGAGCTAAGGCGAGTGACGCGCCAAAGGCAACGGTTTGCGATCCAGCTAATTGCGTTCCATCGCATAGCTGATCCGAACGCGCTCTGCTTGCCAATTCCCTGAATTTCCGTTGCGATCTAAAATCTGAATGACCACATCGCTCGGAACGTTAGGTTCCGCACCCAATTGCTTGACGGATTGAAATGCCAAATGACGGATCAATTGTTCGGTAGCCGTGTGTGTCGCTAAATGCGTTAGAGAAATCTGCATTTGGATACCGTCCGTTTCGCTGTAAGCCCCGATTACAAAAGACGGTTTCACGGACGAATGGTAAAACACTTTCCCTCCCTCAACCGAGAACATACCGTCACTCTGGTCCACGATCAGTTTACCGAGGGTTCGGTCCTGATTCTCGAATTTCAAAACAATCGAAGCGCCATCCAGGTCCAACGTACCCGGTTGGCAAAGAACAGCCATCGGATCGATTCGTTTTATGCCATCCTCTTGTTGATAGGTTAAATTGGGATTGCTTATTCGAATCGACGGGGGGATACGTTCCGACGGCCAAAGCACCCCTTTTCCATCAACTCCTGCCGTAAAAATGGTGCGACCGTCCGGCGAAAACTCCGCCACCGTCGTTTCGCTCGAATGGAACTCCAATGACAACACTTCCCCAAGACTCTCCCTGCGTCCTGTAGAATCCGTTGGCGAAGCATTCGCTATCGATTGCATGGTTCGTCCAATGTCCCAAAGCCTTACCGTAGTATCCTGGCTTGCGGACAGAACTCGCAGCCCGTCGCTCGACAAAACCACGGACGCCAAGGGGGCCGAATGCCCCAGCAGCTTCGTGATCTCCTTTCCTGTTGAAGCGGACCATACACGAATTGACTTGTCCAGAGACCCCGACACAATCCACTGACCATCCGATGAGAACGACAAGCAGGTGACTGCGGCACTATGCCCATTGAACTTACTTCTCTGTTGCAATGTACCCGAGTCATAGAGTCGAATCGAGTTGTCATCGCATCCGACCGCGAAGACGGTTCCATCCGGTGAAATCCGTATCGCATTACCAATTACGGTCGATTCTGAAATCCGCCCGGACAAAGTTGGTGTTCCTTGGGCTACACTCCAGACAACGATTCGCCCGTCTGAGCCCGAAGTTATCACGGATTCGTCGTCGGAGGAAAACGCCAAATCGCGAATTCCTCCCGAGTGTCCCCCCACCAACTTTTGAGTGGACACCCTTTTGGAAACGTTCCAAATCAAAGCAGTCCCATCGTCACTGGCAGAAGCAAGAAGTTTGCCACTCGAATCAAAACCAATCGAACGAATCGAAGAGGAGGGGCGAAAGCTTTTTAGCTCCTTTCCATCTCGCAATCGCCAAAGGCGTGCCCCACGGCCACCATAGGTTAATAAGTTCGAGTCGCTCTCTACCGGCAGTGCGCCCAAAAGCGATTCCGTTTTCATTCCGGCGGAACCAACTTCTTTCCAATCACCTAGCTGTGCATTCCATTGCCAAATCTTTTTCAGTGAATCAACGGAGTCCGATGTTGTTACGAAAACAGAGAGTGCCTCATTCGAAGAGAAAACCATGTCTTGAACGAGTACTCCTGTGAGATCTTTCGTTGCTACCTTCTCACCAGTAATGAGATCCCAAACCCATAACCGCGTTCTTTTCTCGTCGAGGGAAGCGCAACTAACAAGCGACTTGCCGTTCGCGGAAATAGAAGCGAGTTGAACTGAGGAGAAATGACGCAAACGCTCGCGAGGCAAAGCTTTCCCCGTATCGAAGTCCCACCAAGCCGCGCTGCCATCGGAGCTGACTGTCATCGCCGACTTGGTTGTTTCGCGATTCGTTTCTGGCGGTAAAAAGAAGCAGGCGACAACCGTTTCGGAATGGCCGAAGACTTTGTTGGCAATCGTACCGCTTTCGACGTTCCAAAACTCGACGGTACCCGATTTGTCTCCTATTAAGACTTGCTTTCCGTCATCCGATATTGCGACGCTAGTCACTGGTGAAATAGCAGGTTCGTTTTCCTCTCCCGTTGTTTTTTTGGGCCACTTGCGAATGCGAGTGGGAGGTTCCAAAGTATCCAAGTTCCACACCCCAACCCCGAATTCGTCGCCGCCCGCTATAAGCCAATGGCCGCTTTGCGAAATAGCGAAGACGCCATCGCGACCTGAATGTTCCATCCACGCAAGTTGAGTTCCGCGTTGCAAGTCCCAGAGTCGCAGTGTGTTATCTCCCGCTGCGGTCGCTAGTTGTTTTCCATCTGAAGTTATCCTGGCTTTGTTGGTGAGGTACTCATGGCCATCGTTCAATTGAGCGATGCGTTCACCTGATATGGGATTCCACAATCCGACGGTTCCATCCGTATGTGAGGTTGCAATGATGTCACCTGCCGGAGAATAGCGAGCATCTAGAATTGGTAGGCCTTCGTCCTTCAGGATCTGGTTTTCACGATAACTAGCCAATCGCCAGATTTTCCAAGAGCGATCGTCGCCCCCCGAGATTACTTGCGTGCCATCTGCGGTAAAACGGCAAGCCCTAACCCAACCGCCGTGGCCGCGCAATTTCTGAATCGGTACCGATGTTTGATCCGTGGAGTTGGACGGAACCCTCCACACATAGACTTGGTTGTCATTCGCCGATGACACAAGTCGAGTGCCATCTAATGAAAACGATACTTCTTGAACCGTACCGTCGTGCCCCTCAAAAGAATGAAATGACTGTTCGGGTAACGTTTCGCCTCGCAACTTTTTGATTACATTGGCAACGCGACGCGTCCGGTCTTCCGTTGGATCAACTGCCCAGAGGAGTACACGACGATCGGCACCACCAGAGGCGATTTGCTTGCCATCCGGAGCAAATGCGACGCTTAATACAGGGGCATTGTGCCCAGAAAACTGTTGCACCTCCGCTCCGTCCCGGGTTTTCCAAACGCGTACCGTGCCATCGCTACTGGAGGTGGCAACATGCTCGTCGTTGGGTGAGAAATCGACTGAAGTGATGGCTTCGATATGACCGAGCAAGACAACTTCGCGATCTTCTCTCCACTTCCAAATGCGTCCGATACGCTTGTTGTCCCCCGCAACGACATATTCCGACTTGGGGTCATTGGAAAACGAGACCGCCGTGGCTGGCCCCGTCTTCATTGCCAGCTTTTTTTCAAGCACAGGATCTTGCCCGTCTTGTAAACGCCAAATGCAAACAGTTCCAGTATTGTCATCGTCGATACCGCTTGTCGCAACCAAATTGCCAGTGGAATTGAAATCGAGGTCGGATAGGGAACGACCATGTCGAATCCTCGCCGAGGGTTGCTTTTCACCGATTCGCCAAAGCTCAAACTCGCCGGTCAGTTTACCAATGGCGATCCACTTTCCATCAGCTGAATGATCGATACATTCAACCGATTCGTCGGTTGGATAGGTCGCAACACTTTGTACTGTATCATCGCTACTGCCTCCTTGAACCAGAAACCGATGTCGTCCCCATTCCCAATGTCGAATCTTGGACTTTGCAATAGACTTCTCCTGTTGACCTAAGATCTCAGACGCAATTGAGAATTGGTTTTGCTGGATGCTTGCCCCGACCAGTCCTATTTCAGCAAAGTATGAACTCTCCTCGGCCTTTTGACGTTGCGCAACCGATTCTAAACGTGAAACCTCAGCGTTCCGCTGCGCGATCTCCGCTTCTTTGCGTCGTTGGTCAGCGATCTCGCTCGAACGTATAGCCTTTTCCCGCTGTATTTCCTCGGACTTGAGTGCATCAGCAGTCTTCTCAAACTCCCCTTGTAGCTTCTGCTTTGAGGCGTCAAGGTCTGCGTTGAGCTGCGACGCCCTACCATAAAGTGTTAGGATCACGATCATCCCGACCGAACCCGCCACAATGATAAACCCAGTGAGAGCAACCGCCAGCTTTCGGATGGTCTTAAATCGGTTCTGTCTTGCATTTCGATCTTTTATCGCAGTTTGCAGTTTACGAACCAAGGTGCGATGGTCATCGTCGGACTCGTCGAGCAGTGACAATCCCAGGTCGTAGTCTCCTTTCTGATAGGCGCAGTCGGCGTAAGCCGTTTTGGCCTTCGACAAACCAAGTTTAGCTGCATCGTTTTCATCCCAGAGCGAAAGAGCTTCATCAAAGGCGAATACCGCTCGAGAAAACCCTTGGTAGTCTTTTGTGGAGATGGCTTTAATAAGCTCTGTTTCTGCATTGTCCGAAAGCATCAGGCTTTCGCTGTGAGATTGGTAAAGGCGAATTGCAGCTTGAAAAGACTGAACCGAGCGGAATCGACGACGAGGAAGGGTTGCCATCGCTCGAATCGCGATCTCCATCAGCTCGCCGGTAACCGTTGTTTCGCGAATGATGTTCTTAGCGGCATTACGCACACACTCTATTACATCGGAGCCATAATGCGGCGGCAAACCGGTGAGGATCTCGTATAATATGGCACCAAGCAAATAGACATCGGCTGCTGGCCCAATCTCAGCGAATGGGCCCGTTGCGAGCTCCGGCGCCATGTATGCGGGCGTGCCTCCCATTGCTTGCGATCTCAAGATGCTAGAAGTGCGGCGAAATCCTTCGGTCGCGACTGCTATGCCCCAATCCATAACGAGCACTTCACCAAAGCTACCGAGCATAACGTTCTCAGGTTTCAAATCGCGGTGAACGACACTCCTGGAATGCGCAAAGGCCACCGCGTCTGAAACCTTCAATAGTATATCGATATTCTCCCGAGAAGTCTTTTGTTGGATAGCTCGATCCCAAGGTGTCCCGATCACATTCTTCATCGAGTAAAATAATTCACCCTGCTTGTTTCGCCCGAGATCGTAGATTGGAACGATGTTTGGATGATCTAACTCACCGGTCAGGATCGCCTCAGCAAGAAACTTCTCTTGATGATCATTGCGGGTTCGGTACTCTTCGCGCAACATCTTGATCGCGACGGTGCGATCGATCGACGCTTGTCTGGCTGTATAAACGACCCCAACTCCACCCTGACCAATAACGTCCAGGAGCTCGTAGTCGACGGGCTTGTCGGTGATATTCAGTGGCGAGCGCACTTCGCGCGGCAAAACGGCGATCACCGAATCGGAAATGGTATGCGGCGTTTCCGGCCCCTTGATCGTACTACGCACATCAGAATCGGCTTGAATAGACCCACGCCAAAGCTGTTCTACATCGGTTTGAATGGTAGAAGTATTATCGTCCGAATTTGGCTGGCTGGAGTTCGTGTCGCCTTGGCTTGGCTTGAGCTCAATTGCATTTGTATGCGGCTTGACTTGCCATTCGGGTGGGGTATCACCTGATGTAATAGCAACTGCTCCGCTACTTGCCGGGGGCGATTCTGATTCCGCAGGCCATTCTAGAATGCTACCGCACCGAGGACATCTGCCTTCTTGCAGACTCACATTCTCGTAATCGAATTCGCAAAGCGCACATTTCTGCATCCACCGATCTCCAAATTTAGCTGCGACATAAAATCCAAAAATACGAACACTTACTTAGCCTGCTCTAAATCGCCGAGCCGCTTTTCGCCAAGATCGCATTGATTGAGCTACTGTACCAATAGTCAGCGTCGCGTTGATCATCGGTTTCTCTTCGCTCTTCAATTCGTTCCCAGTTTTGTCTTGCTCTTCTTCATCGGATTCAAACAATTTTTCCTCCCCAACCCGTACCGTAAGCAGACCATCACTTTTTCTTGGAATCGCAGTGGCAGTGTCCTTGTCAAGCACGCGTTCATCATTCGGTGATTCAATGGAAGTCGTTGGAGCATCATCGATCTCAATTGGGCGGTGATTGCGCAGATAGAAATCCTTGAGCAAGAGCTGATTGCCATCTTCTCGTATCAGGTAAATACGGTATCGATTATCGCCAAGCTTTTGAAAGAGCTTTCCAGAGCTCAAATCCCCAATGTCCTCGTCGGTCAACGCGATATCTTCGCTCGATTTCACCTCCCCTTGTTCATTGACTTGCGTTATGACCCGCAGGATATACGTTCGACCTTTTTCTACGGCGGAACCTCCGGAGGAGACCACGATTTCATTGGACGTAACAGCAGGGGACATGCTTTTATCCGATGGCACAAAGACGATATTGTTGAAAACAATACGGTTTTGTGGAGTTGGACTTTGCGGCAAATCAAAACGCAAAGAAAACAGTCCGGCGGCTGGAACTACAAAACTTTCATTCACCACTTGTCTTAATCCTGCGATCGGACCATGCGAATCACTAAATTGAATGCGATTCAGTGCATCAATTCCTACTGTCACAGTAACCGGAATGTCTGCGATGGGGTCGATGGGATTCGGGTTTCCCAAGTACTGATGAGTGATCGCATAGATAACCCCAGATGCATCGAACCGCGATATTAGAGGGTTTACTGTTTGAGGAGAAATTGCGCCATTTGGAAAATGGTCAATTTGCTTGTCACCCCAATCGATAACCACTGAAAAATTGCGGTCGACGATCGGAGGATTTGGACCTCCCAATTGGATCTGAATAGTTGCAAAGCCCGCCGAGTCCACGTTGACACCTAGCGCATTGACGGATGGTTGCACACTCAATGGTGCAGGAATCTTAGTTACGCGTGCTTCCGTGTTTGGATTCGAACTGCCAGCTCGAATGGTAGCCCCGGGTATGAATTGAAACTGGCCACCGGCGTCTCCCCTAATCGTGGCGTTTATTCCATTGGTTTGAACAATCGCACCCGCCCCAATGACCAAGTTGTTATTGGCGTCAAAGCGAATCGACCCACCTCCTCCTGCCACAACACCACCTTGAATCAAAACCGAACCATTGTCGTTGCGTAAGCTGATGTTGGAACCAGAATCGGAAGAAGCAGATCCTGTCGCCACGCCAGAAAAAGCCACGTCGCCACCCCCGACCTGCCTGAACTGAACCGTGCCCGAACCGCCCGACATCAGCTGGCTCACGTTTGTCAATGCAGCTGACGAATTCCGAACGTCTACTGAGTTGCTTTGCGAATTGACGCTCAACTGAGCAGATTCGGTTTGAATGGCACCCGTGGTACCTATCCCAGTCATCGCATCCAAACTAACAGCGAGCCCGTGCAATGTTCCACTGCCGATGATTCGTTGTGCTGATCGAATGCCAACTGCGCCGCTGTTGGCCCGGGTGGCGGCGACAAGCTGAATATCGCCTATGCTTTGTGTTTCGAATGCTACTTTGCCTAAACCACCCGCAGAAACGCCCGCCCCTTCCACAATGAGGTTTCCTCCGTTGTTGCTCAGTCGAATATCACCCTCGTTCGCCGCTGGACTCCCATCTGGGTTGCTAGTTACATTTTGAAATCGGACAACACCACCACCGGATTGGGTAAAGACAATATTGCCTCCCCCATTTGCTACCAGATTAGATACTGTGACCGGTCCAGACTGGCTGTTGGCGATCTGAACGACGCCACCAAGTCGATTCGAAGCGCTGATGCTGCTCGTCGAAGTTGCGACGGGAGAACCCGTGCCAATCCCGGTAGCGGCATTTAGGGAAATCGAGGTCGCCACTAATGTCGCGGAGGAATTTATGGTACCAATGTTGCTGTTGTGATCGCCAGCTACAATTTGCAAATTCGAATTCAGTAAACTCGACTGCAAAACAACATTGCGATCAGCACGCAATTCAATCAAACTGCTCGCGTTCGCTTCCGTCAGAGACGACGCAAAAAGACTGCCACTGACGGATTGAATTGAAGTAGTGGTTCCGGTCCCACCAATAAATTGAATCTCATTGACGCTGTTGATTATTGTCACGTCTCCATCGAATGCTTTGACGAGCCGTCCAGCCGCAATGTTGACTCGATCGCTAACGTTTGCAACTTCTAAACCTCGCGATGAAAGTAGGTCGCCATTCAAACTAACCGCGCTAAACGATCGCACAAGAATTGAACCAAAGGTCGATTCAACGAGCCCAGCGAAATTAGCAATATCGTTTGGTGTGCTACTACCTTGAATCGACATTTGCGATACCTCAATTTGGCCTGAATCAAGTCGAGAGCCTACGTTATTGTCGTTATTGTCGACTTCAATTACCAAGGCGCTTCCCCTCGCGTCGATAGAAGCGACGTTAATGTTGTTCGCTGATCTGAGGACTAGGACTACGTTCTGCAGAGCAAGAATCGAAGCAAGGTCAAGCGAACTCGAATCTCCATTGGCTTGAAAACGATTGGTTAGCACGCTAATTCCACCAACCAGTTGGATCTGCCCAACGTTTGACTTTAGATTGACGCCCCGATCCGACTGAACCCATACGCCCTCTGCAACTTGGATTCGATCGCGAACATTATTTGCAACAATATCACCACCAGACTGCACGTTGAAGTTCATATCCAGCCTAGCTAGGTTCTGAATGCTGACTCCACCAGTGCCAATATCAAGCAATCCGCCAAGAATTACGGAGTTGTTTGCCACCGAAGTACCTGTAACGACCACCCCCCCCGCGATAACCTGACGAAGCTGGGCTTTCGAATCTGCTTGAGTCGTGGAACGACCAATCAGCACGTCCAAAGTGCCTGATTGCATATTTACGTTTCTCAAGTCCGCGCTGTAATCACTGCGAACGTTGAGGCGTGTTCCAGGATTGGTGGCGGTTGCGTTGGCCAGCGAAACCACACTCGTATTTCCCCTCGCGTCAATCAGTGTTGTATTTCCGGCGATCCCCGAAAGTACAATCCCGTTGACCGACGTCAAAAGATCGATCGACCCGTTGGCGGTAATACCACTGTTGCCACTAAAATCTACCGCTCCAACTATATTCGACGCGATAAAGGTCGTTCCGGCTGTTACCGTACCTTGAATCCTTAGTTGATCGAAATTCGTAAAACTAGCTTGTCCGGTCGTAGTCACGTTGGAACCGATGGAGCCTATATCATCATTCGCGGCACTCCCGCTGACATCAAAACTTCCAACGTTGATTGCACTGTTGGACCGAAATGTTGCTCCGACATTGTTGTTGTTTATGTCGACATTGGCGTGAAATGCACCACCCAACAAATTAATGGCGCTAACGGTTATTCCACTGTCCGACCTTAACTGTAGATTGCGAGATCCTCCGGAAGCGTTAGTTGTACCTAGCAGAATATTGTTTCCGTCAATGTGCGACTCAAGCAAAACATCGTCGAATAGGTCGACTGCCGCGTTGGAAAAATCGATGGTACCATCGATTCGTATCTCGGTAGGCGAACCGCCGACAGCATCATCAAGGATCAAATGCCCCGAAGTTACGGTTCCCCGTGTATCCACCATCAGGGATACCGGACGCACTATGGTACCTATGTCACCCAACGAAACGCTTCCGGAATTCAAAGAGTGACTGTTACCTGAGGTATCGAAGAACAACCCGCCAGAACCAATAAAACTGGCCCGCATCACATCGATTCCGGCCGAGTTTTGAGTGTTTCCCGCAGGGTTCGTCAATAAACTGAACACACCTCCAGCCGCGTTATCGACCCTACCTAGGATACGAATCCCAGTTCCAGTTACACCATCCACTTGGATCGACGGATTCGAAATTGTGCCGAAACTCAACGTCCCTGCAGAATCCAATATGTCAGCAGCACTCAAATCCAATACAACACTACTGAAGTAGGATGAACCAATGGCATTCTTTCCGATGCCACCCAAAACTACACTGCCTCCATTGCTTCCGTCTACTCCCGTGGTTGCGTTGGTATTGCTCGTGTTGATGGCTAACGTGCTGCTAGGACCCTTCGGTGCCACGAACGAGTTTCCGAAGTTAATGTTTCCACCAGCTTGTCCATTAACGCTGGAACTCAAGTCGATCGTCCCGTTCGCGAGAATCGTTTTGCCGCTCGCATTGATAGTCAACGATGCGGGCGTCCCAGTCTTTGGAATCAAACGGATGCTGCTCAAGGAAACTAGTCCTGCCGTAGGACCACCAGTTATAATTAGTAGCCGATTCAAGCCTTTGTTGCTCGTCGCAGCAGTCACACTACCTAGCGCAACGTCCCCGGAAGTGGTCGTACCGCGAGAATCAATTTCAAGCTCGGCTGTATCAACTTCCCCGTCGATTGCCCCTATCGTTACAGATCCTCCGTTAACCGCGTTAACCGCCGTACCGCCGGATTTGATCTGACGAACACTCGTTCCGTTCACGAGCAATGTTCCACCTGTCATCGCGATATTGCCACCGTTGGAGGTAACATCGGCTGCCAAGTGCGTCTTGGAACCGCTGATACCGGTCGTCGTGATGTTGCCCGTGGATGTCAAAGCCGCGTTGATCGCAAAATCGTTGAATTGATCGATCAAGACGCCTCCGGCACCAATCGTTGCAATACCGTTGAGCTGTACCTGATCATCGACTTTTGAATTGCCAGATATTTCCAATCGGCCAGCGGTTACGGCATTCAGACTCGCTACATTGACACCGGTCGTATTCAACACATTGAATTCGACGTCAAGCGTTCCACTTTGAACGTTGATCGCACCTGCGGAGACATCGTTCGCACTCCGGAGCGTCAATGTGACAGTTGGATTGATCGCCGAAACACTTCCAAGGGAAAGGCTGCCCGTAGCTCCATTGGCGGTGAGTATATTGGTGGAACTATTGCTGCCAGCCAGCTGAATACCGGAAGTAATCGTAGAAAAATCGATTGGCCCGTTGTTGGCAGTAACGTCCACGTTGGAACCAAGTACTAATGGACCATCGACGTTGGTAAAGGTAATGTTGGTCGCCGCATCAACGTCCCCTTGGAGCGA
>JANMHA010000121.1:0-13819 GCA_031374925.1 Pirellula sp.
GGTCGCGGAGCGAACCGGCCTACGTAGATCCGTCGCTCCGTCGACGGATGTCCTGTTTGGTAACGCTGCTTGCGTAAATCGATCCATACGGATGCGTCTAGCAGCGGCAACGAGCCGGTCCACTGTTGTTTAGAAGGCCAGAGCATGTGCGGTTCGGATTACACTCGCCGCCGGTCGCGGAGCGAACCGGCCTACGTAGATCCGTCGCTCCGTCGACGGATGTCCTGTTTGGTAACGCTGCTTGCGTAAATCGATCCATACGGATGCGTCTAGCAGCGGCAACGAGCCGGTCCGCTGTTGTTTAGAAGCCTAGAGCATGTGCGGTTCGGATTACACTCGCCGCCGGTCGCGGAGCGAGCCGGCCTACGTAGAATTCATTGCAAGCCGGAAGCCGATGTCGAAGCTGGGATTTGATGGATAGACCTTGAGCCGAAATGCTGACCGGCCGCGCCCAGGATCGCTAAAAAAGCTGCCGCCCCGGAAGACCCGTTGCGCCCCTCGATAGGACTCGCACCACTCCCATACGTTACCGTGCATATCGAACAGCCCCCAGCCATTTGGCATCTTGTCGCCCCCAATCGAGGTGCCTTTACCGTAAAATTGCGCATATGCAACCAAGTTGGTCTCATCGCTACCGGTTGAGAATGAAGTTGTGGTGCCTGCTCGGCATGCATACTCCCATTCCAATTCCGTTGGTAAACGATACCCCGACGGATTGGCGTTAAGTTGCCATCCGTCGTAATCCGTCTGTTTGCCGTCAGTATCCTTATCTTTCTCGCCTGTCATTTCGTAGCAAGGCACACGACCTTCACGTCGACTCAACCAATTGCAGTATTGAATCGCATCGTACCAACTCATTCGCTGCGTCGGATAGCTAGGTGTGGGGCTCACGATCGCATCGTGCCCCTTCCACTCACGTAGTTTGTCGGCGACATCCTTTGTGTCATCCACGAACTGTTGAAATTGCCCAACTGTAACTTCTCGGTCAGACAGCCAAAATTCCTTTTTGATTTCTACATCGCATTCCGTTTTCGCATCATTAGAAATCGCTAATTGATGAAAAGTCCCAGGTAAAATACGTACCATCGTCATGCCCGACGAATTCACCATCCACTGTTGCTCAGGAGCTATCGTGCTGGCTACCGGAATTTCCGGCGGCGAGATCCCCCATTTTCGCAACATCCAACCTGCTGCCGAGTGTGTGCTAGAGTCCGACATGCTTCGATTCCACTGCACTACGATGGATTCCAAAACCTGTTTTTCCTCAGGTGCAATTCGCGATAACGGAATTTGCCCGGTAGCCAGACATAGCGCAGACCGAAACGAAGGGCTGTCTAGGCCAGAAGCTATCCGAGGTATATGCCGGAAATCGCCAAGCCATTTTGGAAATTCGTCGATGAACAGCGTTCTCTGCTCTGGGTCAGGTCGATTCTCGATAGCGCACATATCCTCTGCGATTTCGCTGCTCCCCAAGTACAGAGCCACGCTCGCCAACTTGGCTTTTCGTCGCCAAAGCGGTTTGTCGCATCCATTTGCTACCTTAAGAAGCTCACTGAGAGCCCCTTCACGATCCAAATCAAGTGTAACAATAAGGTTTGCGGAATCTTCTTGGCCAATCGCATCTATTTGGTTCACAAGAAAATTCGTTTTGACTTGTTGATATCTGGCAAGTGCAAAAGCCAGTCCAAGCTTTCGCTTTGGATCGATTTCCTCACTAAACCTTGCTTCGAGTTCGGGGGTTACCAGTTCCGTTGGAAGCTTTTGCAAATCACGAAGTGTGTACTTGACACTTGCCCCAAGATTATTTTGTGCTGCGTCGATTGCAATCAGCGTCTGAGCTTTGAGGCCAGCCCAACGTAGCGCAGCCATCCACTGCTGAACTCCGATTGCAATCAACAAGAGAATACCAAGGGCTGATCCCCAGTTGGTAAGATGCACCTTTCTCGCTTTTTGCATCATGCGTCTCTGTGATTCGCTCCATTGCTTTCGATTCGTAAGCCAGGAAATGCTCAGCCATTCCGTTAAGGAAGGCAATTGTTTGGATTCCAATTGCGCATTCCAGGCGGCTGCGCGCTCAGCGAGTTTCAATTCGGCGCGGCCGCGACGCGTCTCGCGTTGTTTGCGAGTCAGCCAATCGCGAAGCGATGGTACAAGATAGTCGTGGGTGAGTTGGTACTGAGCAGCGGGCGCCAGCCGCATTTCTGTGGAGGACACTTCATTTGCGGTCTCGGCTAGCCCATTTGTCTCCGAATTGTCCACTGGCGTGATCAATCGCAACTCGCCATCAAGAATGTGAATAAGCTCGTCGAAGTCGCGTGAACGACCGGCGTAATGTGACGCTTGTAGAAGCTCTTCGGTGGATCGCTTGTACCCTTTAATATCTGTACCAGCCGCCGGCAACAATAGTTGCAGGATGGATCTAGCGGCCTCCTGATGATAACGGTGGTGCGGAGGTGCCCCCGAAGCAGAAAACGTTTCCTCCAGGAACGAGGCACCCACTCCGGTGGTCCCACCAACGTCTCGCAACGAGCTAAGAGTCCAAGACCTACCTTTCATCATCTCCGCAAACAATGCAATCCGAACCGAAATCACCTTACCTTCCTCAGACAAGCCACGTACCGAGTCGGTAATGAACTGCTTACAATCCCGTTTTTCGTCCTTGCCGTCGAATTCTAGCTTTCCAAACGCGCGGCCAAAGGCTTTCAAGACGCGTTCCGCGTGATCGAGATCAAAAAGATCGACCGCGGCTGAATTGTTAGCATCGAGCGGAATATCGAGATCGCGAAAGAATCGTGTTGCGGCCATCCAAAAATCGTCACGAACCATAACGAGGGCTTGAACTCTCGAACCATCGCACTGCAAGAGCGATTCCAAAAGGGGTTCGCCCGCAGCTTTGGGATGAGCAAATAGCCACTGCTCAAACTGGTCTATCACAATGAAGAGTTTCTTCCCACGCGGCAAGATTCTTCCTCGGCGTACTTCGTGAAGTAAATCGACCAATCTGTTTATCGATTCGACATCTTTGCTATTGAGTTTCTTGCAAATCGACGACAGCAGCCTTCGCTCGGTATCGTCTGGCGTTGCTTCCAAATAGACGGTCACGACATCGGTTGAGAGTCTCGGCAGGAGCCCGGCTTTCATCATCGACGATTTGCCGCAGCCAGATGGACCGTATACCAGGCCGACGGCAAAGGTTTGATCGGCATCCAACTCCTCCACTCGCGACTTCCAAAAACCAACAGATTCCGGAAGCCCATCTCTGTCACGGGCTCCAGGCAAGAGCTCCAGAAAAAAATCCGCGTCCCGATGATCGAAGGATCGCAATCCCTTGGGAACGATTTTCAATGTTTGAGAACGCGAAGAGGGTGTAGGTGCCAATGATGTCGAGTCTTTAGTCGGTCGAGTTGTGTCCATTGAAACAGGTGGACTGATCGCGACGATAGGGATGGAATCAATCGAATGCAAATCGAGTTGTGATTTGGATAGGAACACTTTCAAATCGTCTTCAAGGTCTCTTGCGCTCGAGTAGCGTTCCGACTTGCGCTTTGCAAGCATCTTGAAGCATATCCGCTCTAATTCCGAAGGAACGGAATCGACCCATTGACGCAGAGGTTTCGGATCGAGATCCGTGATTTGTTCGAAGAGCTCGAGTTGCGAGTTCGCATGAAATGGTCGACGGCCACAGAGCAACTCGTAGAATAAGACCCCAAGACTAAACAGATCGGAACGTCCGTCAACACGGTGCCCCTCACCTCGCGCCTGCTCGGGACTCATGTAAGCGGGAGTACCACCCGCAGGGAGACGTTTTCCGATGTCCTCATCGTGCAATGCCAATCCAAAGTCAACCAAATAGACCTGTTCGTCTGGATCGACAAGAATGTTATGTGGCTTGACATCGCGATGAACGAAACCCTTGCGATGCGCTTCCCGCAGTGCATCTGCAAGATCAATCATCCACAGAACCGCTTGTCGAATGGTTGGTGTTCCGATTTTCAGGCGCGATGCCAAATCTTTCCCAACGATGAATTTTGATACAATGTAGATTGGGAATTCTTGTGTGCTACCAACCTCGAGAACGGGGACGATATTGGGATGTTCCAACCCCGCAACCGTTCGAGCTTCTTTAAGATAGAGGTCTCGATCTTCGGCCCTTTGGACGAGTTTGTGCTTGGGTACTTTGATGGCAACTTTGCGTTGAAGCTGCTCGTCGTATCCTAGATAAACGACACCAAATCCGCCTCTTCCCAAAACGCGTTCGATTCGAAACCGGGCAATTTGCCTCGGAATCAATTCGGTAGGACCAACGATGTCTTCAGGTAAGTCAGGGTCCGATGATTCTGTTGTCGGGTTGTCGGCTGTCATTGGGAGCTCATAGGGAATGCAAAGTCAAACCAACGAATACCCTGGTTAGACAGTCCTTCGTTCATTGTAGCAAGCCTGGGTCGAACTTGCATGGAATGCTAGAGATCAATTGGAAGGCCAAAGCATGTGCCGTTCACGCTACACTGACCGCGAGTCGCGGAGCGACGTCGCCCACGTAGATCCGTCGCTCCGACGACGGATGTAGCTTGCTCTTTTGCCGCATACTTCGTGGGCAGCTTGGCCGCAAAAATGTTTGGTGCTCGTGAGTGGAAGACTTCGTCACGTTTTGCATTGGCAGGATGCCACTATAACTGCGAGTATGAACGCGGTAGCAAATTGAACTTGTGGATCTTCGAAACAGCTCCAGCATACTTTTCGACGACCTTTAGCTTCGCCCAGTTCGGATGGCTTTGAAACTTTTTCCAACACTCATCGCGTTGTGCCGCGTTGTCATAGACTGTCATGTAAGTCAAGTTCGGCATTCGGTCCCCCACCAACGCTTGACCAAAGAAAACGGGCTGGATACCACAGTCGAGGAAGATAGGAACTTCGCCGCTGTTGAACATGTCCACTTTCATTACGCCCATGTGTTCGGTTGGACTTTCGTAGACTCGCATTTCAAATAGACGATCTTTCTTTGCAATTTTTTGGGTTGGGACAGCAATCTTGGGAAAGCAATTGAAGGCCACAAGGAGTTCGCTCCGCATGCGGCTAAAAACCGGCTTCTTGATATTCGTTTCGAGGTAGGATTTTCCTGCGGTCAAGAAGGATTCATCTTTGTGCAACGCGTCCACGACCGACGCAACTTGACCGGCTCCGGAGAGCGGCACGATGAGGAACAGGGACGTTTTTCCCTCGACAGGCGCCTCGTTCGAGAGGGCGCCCACGTTTTCAATTCCCATTCGATTGAGGGAAGGAATCAGGGCCTTTTCTAAGAAAGCATCGAGCTCGCCAAGTCGATCCACTTCGACTCCTTGATACTCAATCAGCTGGTAGTACTGGTTGGTAATCGATTGAGACATAGCCATAGGGATCGCCAAAGTTATGAAGCAAGAAAACACGAAGGAAGTAAGTATCTGTTTCATCTGGGAAGGACTTTCAAATGTGGGCCGGGACTGTTACGCAGACGATTATATTGGCCAAAGCTCTCCAAAGTAAGTCACCCTCCCTCGGCAACGCTGTGTAGCATTTCCTCCAACGATTGTTTAGGTTGTGCGGGAGCTTGACTCCCCTCAACCTTGTTTTGGCGTCCTATCTAGAAGGTGACCTGACGCCCTCCGCTCCTGCCACGACCGCCTAAGGCGGTCGAGGCAGGAGCGGAGGGCTCGAATTTATGGGCTAGACCGAGAATTAGTACGCCAAAACGGCGTCCGTCGGAGGCAAGCTCCGATCGGACGGAAATGCTTCATCCCAGAAAGCGAGTGGCTAAACTACACATCGATCTCTTGCGCTTCTTCCGCTCGGTCCATGATAAAGCGAAAGCGGGCTGAGGCATCGCGACCCATGAGATCATTCATGATCCGGTCCGTTTCCAATTGATCATCAATCTCGACTCGCAATACGCGACGCGTGGCTGGATTGAGAGTTGTATCCCACAGGTCCTTTTGCATCATTTCGCCAAGTCCCTTGAAGCGAGTAATCTCCGGCTTACCCCTTTTTCCGTGACTGGCCAAGATTCGCTCGCGATCTTTCTCATCAGCTGCCCAATAGCGTTCCTTTCCAATATCAATTCGAAACAGTGGCGGGACCGAAATATAGACTCGCCCGTCCGTGATCAACGGCAGCATATGACGATAGAAAAAGGTCAAAAGAAGCGTCGTAATGTGGTGACCATCGGAGTCCGCATCGGCCAGAAGAATGATCCGTTCGTATCGAACTCGTCCAACATCCATGTCCTTGCCGATACCGCAACCAAGCGCCGTCACCAGATCCTGGATTTCTTTATTTTCGAGAACTTTCGATAACGCCAGCGACTCCGTGTTGAGGACCTTTCCTCGCAACGGTAAGACAGCTTGAAAATTGCGATCGCGGCCCTGTTTGGCTGTGCCACCTGCCGAATCACCTTCGACGATAAAGAGTTCAGATTTACCTCTTCCAGACGAAAGGCAATCGCTGAGCTTACCCGGCAACATCGCTCTGGATGTGCTCGTCTTGCGTGAGACCGATTCGGACGCTGCCCGAGAAGCGGCCCTGGCTCGAGCTGATGCAATAATACGCGCGACCACCGACTCGGCCACGCTTCGGTTGCTGTTCAACCACTGTTCCAGAACAGGTCGTATCGCACCGTCAACCGAGGACTGTAAGTCAGGGTTGTTGAGTCGTTCCTTGGTCTGTCCTTGGAATTGCGGCTCGGATATGAAGACGGATAGAATCGCCACCAATCCCTCGCGAATGTCTTCATGTCCAACTTTCACGCCTCTCGGAATCAGGTTGTGAGTCTCAAAGAAATTGCGCACAGCCTTGCCAAGCCCAGCCCGAAAACCGTTTTCGTGGGTTCCTCCGTTGGCCGTGGGTATCCCGTTGCAATACGAACGCACATGTTCGTCAGTAGACTCTGTCCATTGAAGCGCAATTTCGATGCGTTCTTCCCCCTCTTTGCGAACAGTGAACGGAGTTTCATGAATCGAACGAGCGTTGCGTTGCACTAGTACTTTCGCCAAGTAATCGACGATACCCTGCTCGTGAAAATAGTTGTCTTTCTTGCCCGTCGTCTCGTCCACAAACTGAATTCGAACACCGCGATGCAAGAAACTCGTGATCTCAAGCCTTTGTCGAATTGTCTCCGCATCGAAGTCCGTCTTTGGGAAGATCGTCGGGTCAGGAGTGAAGGTAATCGTGGTGCCTGTTCCACGAACCGCAACTGTCCCTTTCTGCAACTTGGTGGTGGCTTTGCCGTGCGAGAACTCCATTTTGTATTGAACTCCATCACGCCGTACGAGAGCGATCAGTTCTTTCGATAGGGCATTGACCACCGATGCGCCGACACCATGGAGACCGCCCGATGTCTTGTAGTTTTTGCCTTCGAACTTCCCTCCTGCGTGAAGCACCGTCAAAACGATTTCAAGTGCGCTCTTACCAGTCTTGGCGTGCTTGTCCACTGGAATCCCGCGACCATTGTCGGAAACGGTCACGGTGTGTCCGTTCTTGTGCAGCGTCACGACGATTTCGCTGGCGTGGCCATTCATGGCTTCGTCCACCGAGTTGTCCAGGATTTCCCAAACCAAATGATGGAGGCCTGACGTACCAACACTACCGATATACATACCCGGTCTCTTGCGAACCGGCTCAAGCCCCTCAAGGGCCACTATATCGGAAGCGGTGTAGGAAGTGGATGCAGTGCTCATGATTCGGTTTATCTCGCGTTTGCAACTAGGCTGGTTCGAGCGGGTCAGGTGTCTTGATTGGCTCGCTAATGATTGCCGATATTTTTCCATTCTTTTGGATTTCAAGCCCTCGGCCACCCCGGGCGGTCACTCGGTATTTGGCTGTCGAAATCGTTTTCTGGGCCCCTCGGTTGGTCTCGACTACGAGCAAGTCGCGATCCGCAGCCGAGGCCTTAAAGCCGAGCACTCTGTCGGTCTTGGCTACCTTGATCAACGTGACTCCCTTGCCTGCACCGGATAGATAGTTGATTTCAACCGCTGGGCAGACCATGGCTCTGCAATCCGCCGTAATTGCAAGGATAGTCTCGGTGCCGTGAACGGCTTCCACTCCAATCACTTCATGCTCGGGTGCAACTCGCGCAAAGCGTCGTCCCGTCCGAGTCGAGGGCTCCACGAATTGATCGAGACCGAACCGCATCGCGAATCCATTGCTGGTGGCCGCAAATCCGTGAACTTCCGGGCTGTCGTTTGGTTTCTTGGGATTCTCTTGGATGTTTCCAATGACGCGTGGGTCGAGCGACATTACGGAGACTATTCGCTCGCCATCTTTCATTTTGAACAATTTCTGGACCGGTTCTCCGTATCCAGTGGACGCCGGGATATCGATGAAGCGAGACGTGTAGCATACGCCAAACGAAGAAAAGAACGCAATGGTCGCTCGCGTCGAGCCTGCAACTACCGCGAGGACATTATCACCCTCCCGCAACCTGCTCTTGCCAGGATCCGCAATCTGTTTTTGACGTTTGACCCATCCCTCCGTCGTCACCATAACATGGCAGTCTTCGTCGATGATAAAGTCTTTTTCATCGAACTCGGGCTCTTCTTCAATCGTAATGATTTCGGTCCGACGCTTGCCCTCTTCCGTCTTAGCGTACTTTCCGATGAGGGCTTCTATTTCTTCTCGCACGATATGCCAGCGACCTGAATTGTTGGTGTCGTCTGTGCTCTCCTTGAGCAGTTTCTGAATTTCGCGTGCTCGCTTCTGTTTGGCTTTGAGCTCCTCTTGGATCAAATTGATCTCCAATCGAGCGAGTCGATACAGTTTCAATTCAAGAATTGCGTCGGTCTGCTCTGCATCCAAGCCACCCTTGTTGGCGGGAAAACGAAGCATGATTTTTTCTGCGGCATCCGACTTGCCATCGGACTTGCGAATGATACGAATGATCTCGTCTAAGGCGTCGTAAATCAACACGAAGCCTTCCAGGAGATGAATACGCCGCAGCAAGGCTGCAAGTTCGTGTTCAAGCCGCTTGGTAACAACTTCCAAACGGAATTTGAGGAAGAACCAAAGTATCTCTTTCAAACCTAAACGGCTCGGAGCACCGACCTCCGGATTTTCCGTAGGCACCAAGCAAGTCATGTTGACTGCAAAGTTGGTTTGCAACGGAGTGTGCTTGTACAAGTACGCGAGCACTTTCGCTTCGTCGGCGTCTTTTCTAAGCTGCAGATCGATACGAATGTCTTCGGTGGAGAGGTCCCTTACGTCTTCGAGCAAGGGCATTTTTCCTCCGATGACGATGTCGGCGATGCGTTCCACGAGCACCGATTTGTTCACGCCGTAGGGAATGGAGGTGATGTGCAATAGCTTACTCGTTTTGGTGTCTCCGCCAGCTACGGTGGTTCCACGAATTTTGAGCGTTCCCTGTCCAGTACGGTAGATCTCCCGAAGCTCTTCCTTGGAATTGATCAACTGACCACCCGTTGGAAAATCAGGACCATTCACCGCATCGTTGGCTACCAATTGATAGTCTTTGATCTCAGGATCGGCCAGCAATTTCAACAGTGCTCGGCAGACTTCACCTAAGTTGTGTGGCGGGATGTTGGTCGCCATTCCAACCGCAATGCCTGTAGCTCCGTTTACGAGAAGATTCGGAACACGACTTGGAAGGACAACCGGTTCCTGTCGCGTGCCGTCGTAGTTGGCCTTGAAGTGGACAGTCCCGCTACTGAGGTCGGTAAGGACTTCGGTTGCGACCGCAGATAAGCGGCATTCGGTGTAACGCATGGCGGCCGCATTGTCACCGTCGATGGAACCGAAATTTCCACTGCCATCCACCAGCGGCATCCGCAGTGAAAAGGACTGGGCCATTCGCACGAGTGCATCGTAAATGGAGGAATCGCCGTGCGGGTGGTAATTACCCATCACGTCGCCGACAACTTTAGCGCACTTGCGGTGTTTGCTTGTGAAGTCCAGCCCCTGCTGGTCCATCGTATACATAATACGGCGTTGAACCGGTTTTAGGCCATCTCGCACATCCGGCAAGGCTCGACTGGTAATAACCGAAAGGGAGTAGTTGAGATATCGAATCTGAGCGGCATCGCGAAGCGAAACCCCTGTAATCCCATTTTTATCGTCTTCGAACGATAACTCCTGTTGCGTTGGCCGTTTGCGCTTGGGCTTTTGGCCGTTTGGCAAATCCTCGTCTTCGGCGTCCTCATTGCTCTCCGGTGTACGGCGCTTGGCCATCCTTGTGTTCCCTCCCTGATTCTTGACGTAAACAGCTTGATGACTGGAAAAGTTAAACTATAACGGCTAGCAGGTCTACGCGAATTTTGAAGCATAGACTCGGATTCTTTGAGCGAGGTCAACGTCGGCTGGTTGGAACAGACCCCGGCACTTTCCCCGATCGGGACGGCAAGTCAAGAACTTTCGTTACGTTTGTTGCTGCCGTTTCTATTGGACATGGGAATCCGTTTCGCGCACCATGAAGCCCTCTTTGAATTATTTATTGAGGTGAGAGTTGCCGACTGAGAAACGGGGGGAAGTTCCAAGCCATGTGCGACGCGTGTCCTAATTCGCCGAACTTGGTTTCCGAAGAACTTCCGATCGAATCGTCATCCGCGGTTGATCGCGAATGAATCAGGATAGGAAAATTCGCTAAGGAGTGCGCAATGCGACAGCTACGGAAATACAAATCAGCGTTCTTGATAACCTTGGGCTTTGGAATTGCAGCAGCCAGCGGTAACTCGCTTTTTGCTCAATGCGCTAGCGGCTCATGCGGTGGCGGAACACCTATGGCCGGCTCCTACATGCCTGCTAGCATGGGTTCTGGAGGGATGGACAGCTATGCCAATCTTCTAGGCAAAGGAACGCAGCCTCTATTTGATAATTACTTTACTCGCGGCAACGCCAACTCCGCCGAAGCGGGTTTGTACATGTCTCCCGTCGGTGTTCCGGGTTGGGTTGGCCACACCTACAACACGTATCAGCCACTGTACCCACATCAATTCCTTTACCAACACCACGACCGATATCACTCGTACTACGACGAAGGTCGCGGATTGAATCGAACTCATGCCAGCTACTACGCACCACCGGTTCGTACCGCCGTCAAGAGAGCTTACAAGATGATCGAGATCCCTCGATAGTCTTGTCAAAAAATATTTAGGCTGAGTCGGAGACCAGTCGAACCACAACAGGAGCTGTGCTTGGGGATGGATCGTCCAACATTGGCTATAGGCTCACTGGTTTAAAGGACTCAAGTTCATGATTCGAAGTTTCTACACGGCAGCGATGGCTCTGGCTGTTGCTGTCTCCCTTGGTTCGATCGCTGAAGCCCAGCATGGCTTCGGCGGTCGAATGTCGCGAGGCGGGTTTGGCTCGCCTAACATGGAAGGCATAGGCAACCGACTGGGCTGGGCATCCATGTCATCCGCTGGAGATTACTGGGCTCGCAACCAGGCCATGCAAACACCATGGCACGGCGAGTACTACTATCTCAAGACGGGGCAACCCACAGCCTTAATCGTTCCGCCCACGGTAACGATGCAATCCAATCATTCGTGGGGCGTCTCCCAAAACACTATGACCCCGGTTTACCATCAATTCGGTGGCAATGCACCGACCGGTGGTGGCGGCGGGATATTCAAAGCGACGCCCTACGCGCCGAGCCATAGTAATCAGTTCGGTATCTATCCCGTTCGTGGTCCATGGAATTAGATGGACTCGATCGTCGGAATGGTGGAAGCTTTTTTAATCGGCGCATCCGCGCAAGTAATTTGTTAGTATCCTTCTGAGTCCCTCACCCCGAGGGCGGTTAAACAAGAACACTATCTAAGCGGCCAGTCTGAACTCAGACTGGCCGCTTTCGTTTAAACCCAAGCCGTAGGCGGCGGTCGCGAATCAATAGCCGTCGTCTCTGGCTCGAAGTTAGGCGAGTTTATACTACAATGACTACTTAGCGTCGAACGTACACAACCCTCAAAGGAAATTTGCAATGAGTATCCAATCCGACCGCCGAACGTGGATGGCGCAGCTTACCGCTTTGGGAATCGGTTCCGTCGCATTTCAAAGGGTGCTGGCTCACAAAGCCAGCGAGACTGGTTCGATCACCTCTCAAATGATCAACGACGCGCAATGGATTGCAGACATCGAGCTGACCGATCGTGAAAAGGCGACGCTCGTAAAACAACTTCAGGAACAATCGGAGAATGAACGGAAATTGCGGGCGTTGCATTTGGATGCAGACACGGGGCCTGCCATGGCTTTCTTGCCTCACTTCTTCGCAGAACACTTACCGGAAGAGGAATCAGAAGAGCTACGCATCTTGAACAGGACGCGCGCCATCGACTCTTCCTGGTCGGTTCGTGCCAATCAAGATGGCGCCCGCCAAATAGACTGGCAAGACGAAGTGGCCATTGCTGCTTCTGGTATCGTCGAACAAGCTATCGCTCTTCGAGCCGGCAAAATTACCAGTCAAGCTTTGACTAAAATGTATTTGAACCGAATGAAAACATTTGACCCAGTCTTGCGTTGTATCGTGACGCTCACAGAAGAGTTGGCAATACGACAAGCAAAACAAGCCGATGAAGAGCTTAAATCAGGTAAGGATCGCGGCTTATTGCACGGTATCCCGTGGGGAGCAAAGGACATTATTGCAGTCCCACCATTCCCAACAATTTGGGGAGCGAAACCCTATCGTGAAACCGTTCGTCCCAACCTAGCCACTGTAGCCCACCGACTCAACGAAGCCGGCGCCGTCATGCTGGGGAAACTCGCAGTCGGAACTTTGGCAATGGGGGATATTTGGCACGACGCGACCACCAAGAATCCGTGGAACGTCGAACAAGGGAGCTCAGGCTCATCGGCGGGAAGCTGTTCTGCGGTCGCCGCCGGATTATGCACTTTTGCATTGGGAACCGAAACGCTTGGTAGCATTGTCTCCCCAGCTCGCCGATGCCGAGTTATGGGTTTGAGGCCTTCATTCGGCCGGGTGAGTCGATACGGATGCATGACGCTGGCATGGAGTATGGACAAGGTAGGACCAATCGCAAGGCACGCCATCGACTGCGGTATCGTCTTGAGTGTTATTCAAGGGGCCGATGGAATGGACCCAACCGTTGTTGATCGACCACTTGTTTTGCCACCGCAATTCTCCGTAAAGAAACTGCGAGTCGGTTACATTAAGTCACAGATGTCGGAGAGCGAGCAAGTAGTATTCGACCGACTTCAAGGGGATGGGGCAGACATGATTTCGATCGAATTCCCGCATACGATTCCGGAGGAAGCTCTCATGGTGGGACTGGACGTCGAATCAGCCGCCATGCACGACCCACTCTTTCGGACATCGGAATCCGATGGCGACATGGGTCTATGGGGACCGTCCTTTCGCAAATCTCAGTTTGCGCGCGGTATTCACTACATCCAAAGCATGCGAGCTAGAACCATGCTGATTCAAGAAACCGAACGCGTATTGAATAAAGTCGATGTTGTCTTGGGAGGCGATGATCTTGTGCGAACGAACTTGACTGGGCATCCAAGTATGGTTGTTCGGTTTGGTTCGCAAGTAATGCCGGCTTCCAAGAGAGAAACCGAAAATGATCCAAAGGACCAAGCTGCACCCAAGGTAATAGCGCCGCGCGTGATCAAGCTAACGGCAAAGTACTTCGGAGATGCATGGCTGGTTGCCGTAGCGGATTACATAGAAAGGCAAATGCCTTCCAATCCACGCTTGCCAAGCATGTTTGAATCGCGTGCTTAGGTTGAGCGGGAGCCAGTCTCCCCTCAACCCTGTTTTGGCGTCCTACGTAGCTGCACGCTAACCGCCCCCACTCCGCTCCCGCCTCGACCGCCT
>JANMHA010000167.1:0-3658 GCA_031374925.1 Pirellula sp.
ACCTCGTTCCTTACACCGAGTCGTTTGAGCGAACCAATATTTCGTTTGAGATGATCCCTGTACCAGGAGGTGAAGTTACGATTGGTTCACCCAAATCGGAGACTGGGCGCAGCGAAGACGAAGGCCCCCAGTTTAAGGTAAAGTTGGATCCGTTTTGGATTGCCAAAACGGAGCTTACGTGGGGCGAGTACAAGACCTTCATGAGGACATACGATGTTTTCAAGAGATTATCATCAACAGGAGTTCGGCAAGTCACTAGTGACATCCTTGCTGATGCGATAACCGTTCCAACACCGCTTTACGAACCAAGTCACACTTATGAATTCGGTGAGGACACGCAACAACCTGCTGTCACTATGACGCAATACGCAGCCAAGCAATACACGAAATGGCTGAGCGGATTGACCGGGGTTCAATACCGAATTCCTACCGAGGCGGAGTGGGAATACGCTGCCCGATCTGGCTCGAAGGCAGCTTACAGTTTTGGCGACGATCCTGCTGAACTGGAAAAGTACGCTGTCTTCGAGCGCACAAACGGAGCAGCGAAAGTTGGCAGCAAGGCTCCCAATGCCTTTGGCCTGCACGACATGCACGGCAATGTTTGGGAGTGGACCATCGATCAGTTTTCACCCAAGGGTTTCGAGGGACGAGGGGGCAGGTCTTTCGCTGCTTTGGACGCAACCCATTGGCCTACCCAGGCGGATTCAAGATGTGTTAGAGGTGGTGGATGGCAAGATTCAGCAGAACGCGTTCGTTCGGCTGCAAGAATGGGATCCATGGATGAAGACTGGAAAGACAATGATCCGATGATCCCACTCAGCCCATGGTGGTACACTTCCGATCCGGCACGAATGGTTGGAATGCGACTTGTGCGATCCGCAATGCCTTTGCCGGAAAAGACAATAAGGAAGTTCTGGGAGATTGATGTGCCCGAAATTCAAGCAGTCGTCGACGGGAAATTGGAGGAAGGTCGAGGCGCCATGGGGATTTCCGTTCCGGAGTTAATCAAGGAGTTCCAGCGAAAGAAGTAGGGCGAGCATTGCGTTTCGCTATGGGTTCGGGGAGATTCGCTTCGCGATGACCCTAGATTGACCACCCGTTTGAGGTTAATCTGTTTGAGGTTAATCTACAGAAGAATTGAATCTTGACACACTCCAGCTCCGCACGACCCATGAAATCAAAATTGAAGCATTGGCTTTCTATAGTCGTCTGTATTACATCCAGTTTTGCGATTCTCGTTCGCGCGAATGCTCAAGAAGTGGCCGCCAAGCCGGCACCCGGGATTAGCAAGACCAAACCGGAGAAAGGTCCCTTTGTTCCAATCGATGGGGGCAAGGGAGGCTACCTCGTTCCTTACACCGAGTCGTTTGAGCGAACCAATATTTCGTTTGAGATGATCCCTGTACCAGGAGGTGAAGTTACGATCGGTTCACCCAAATCGGAGACTGGGCGAAGCGAAGACGAGGGCCCCCAATTTACGGTGAAGCTGGCGCCGTTTTGGATCGCAAAGACGGAATTAACGTGGGGCGAATACAACACCTTCATGCGTTCCTATGACGTATTTAAGAAACTGTCTTCGAAGGGAATTCGGCAGATTACAGACGAGATTCGGGCTGATGCGGTTACCGTTCCAACACCCCTGTACGACCCAGGCAGAACCTATGAATTTGGTGATGACAAAAGTCAGCCTGCGGTCACCATGACGCAGTATTCGGCCAAACAGTACACCAAGTGGTTGAGCGGACTCACACAAGTTCAATATCGATTACCCACGGAAGCGGAATGGGAATACGCAGCACGGGCTGGCTCCAAAACCGCATATAGTTTTGGTGACGATCCAGCGGAACTGGACAAGTATGCAGTCTTCGGGGCCACCGACGGCGCAGCCAAAGTTGGTAGCAAAGCTCCGAACGCGTTTGGGCTTCACGACATGCACGGGAATGTTTGGGAGTGGACCATCGATCAATTTTCGCCAAAGGGATTCGAAGGCCGCGGAGGCAAATCGTTGGTAGGGTTTGAGGCTACCAACTGGCCAACGGAAGCGAATTCACGTTGTGTTCGCGGCGGCGGTTGGCAAGATCCAGCCGAGCGACTTCGCTCCGCGGTTAGAATGGGGTCGGCTGATGAAGACTGGAAGGACGAAGACCCCAACGTTCCGCTAAGCCCGTGGTGGTACACCTCAGACCCTGCTCGAATGGTCGGTATGCGACTAGTTCGCTCCGCTACACCGCTGTCCCAAGAGCTCATTCGGAAATTCTGGGAGATCGATGTTGATGCGATCCAAGAGGATGTCGACGCGCGATTGCGAGAAGGTCGCGGTGCCATTGGGATCTCCGTTCCAGAGCTTATCAAGGAATTTCAGCGCAAGAAATAGAGTTCCCTCGATGCATCCTCAACTTCGTGCGTGGGCTCAATTAGTCCGGGTTCCAAATACGCTGACAGCCTGCGCCGATGTCTTAGCGGGATTCACGCTTGCTGCTGGCGCGTGGTGGCAAATCAATGGGATTGTACCCTCGATAGTGGTCGCATCGATCGCTTCCATCTGTCTGTATTGGGCGGGCATGGTGCTAAACGATGTTCATGACCTGTCGGAGGATATCGTACAACGCCGCAACGGACCACTTGTTCGAGGGCTCATTGCGGTTGGGACGGCACGTACAACGGGTTGGGCATTGCTGTTGGCAGGAGTTGTTTTGGCGGGGCTTTCTCCCTGCCTGTTACCCGCCATAGGAAGTGCCGCAACCTGTTGGATTGTGGTCACGACCGCAGCCTTATTAGCTGCAGCTATTGTGGCCTACGATAGTTCGCTGAAAGCCACGCTACTAGGACCACTTTTGATGGGTACGTGTCGGGGCCTTAATCTCCTTGTCGGCGTCGCGCTGGGAGTTTGCATAAACTGGCAAGTTGATTTGGATTGGTCGAGCGTTGTACTTGCAACATTTGGACACGTTTGTTACGTGACTGGGATTACACTCGCTGCTCGCCGAGAAGGGCTTTCGCAGCAATCGTCGCATCGGTTGGCCTTAAGCTGGGCAGTCAGCGCTTTAGGTGTAACCGCAATCGCTCTTTGCTCTTGGTGGTCTCAGAATCGGCCCTTGCAACTGGCGCCGAGCACTTGGTTTCCCATGTTCGTTGCAATGCTTGCGATCCCTTGGCTTCGACGAGCAATCGTTTCGATTCAATCGCCAGGTGTTGCAACGTTGGTGCCAGCTATTAAGCAAGCCATCCTCAGCATCATTTTCTTAGATGCAGCGATAGCTCTGCAATTTGGCGGCTACTGGCCGGGAATCATCGTTTGTTCTCTGGCCCTACCAACCTTTGCCCTAAGTCGGATTTTTCGCGTAACGTAGGCTGTGAGTTTCCCCCCAGGAGACGGCCTGCGGCCGAGCTGCGCCGAGGGAGAGTCTGATTTAGAAACCCTCCCCCCGGGGCTCCCGGGCTCCCCGGCCCTCCTCCGCCCTCCTCCGTGGGCGGCCCCCGGGCCCTTCGAGCCCTCCCGGAGCCCTCCGAAGCCCTCCGGGAGGGTCGGCCGCATGCCGGCAAGGCTGTGAAGCATTTTCACCAACAATTCGCTTAGGTTGAGCGGGAGCTTGCCTCCCCTCAACCTTGTTTTGGCGTCCTACGTAAAGCCCGCGAACCTCCGCCCTCCGCCCTCGCC
>JANMHA010000177.1:0-28600 GCA_031374925.1 Pirellula sp.
CCGGTAGTGTCCAACGAGCCGGATTGTAGGTCGATCGCAGGCGTGTTGTCCAGGTGGAAAAACGTCGGTCGCGGTGGCCTAAAGTTGAAGCCGGCTTGACCCAATAAGTTCCAGGGGGAATAGAATGAAAATGCGAAGTTACTTTAGCCTAATGGCTGCTTTGGGTTTGGGCGCTCCATGCATCCTCTCCCAGTGTGGACTCCTTTCAAACGTTCAAGCAGGAGAGTTTGGTGTTCGGCACAACATGCCGCCAGCCAATCGTCTAGCTGAACCTGGACCGATGGTCGGAGGACCAGGACCAGGCGTCATGATGCCCGAAACCATTCCTGTTCCGGGTTATGGCGTGGGAGCGACGATTCCAACCGTTCAAGTTTTGTTCAATCAACCACAGTCGATGAAGATCCTGTACGATGTGGTCGGTGACAGCACCTTTACAAGCGACCCTTTGGTAGTTCCAGGCCGATTGGAATTTGCCCAAGGTGGCATCTTCCGATTGAAACTGACCGATATCCAGGGCCGCGAAGGAGTTGAACTTTATCCAACCCTCGAAGTGGGCACGGCTAGCTATCGCACTGCGGCTTACCTAGCCCACAATGCGATCGCGATTCAGTTCACCGAAGAGGATCTCGATCAAGCTCTGTCGAGCAACTTCGTCACCAAGGTGATTTATCTACCCGATCCGGAATTTCAAGGTGACGCGATTTCGGGAATCGATACCCTTGTGAGCACACGACTTGAACCGGGCTTGGACCCGATCGTCGAAGCTGATCGCCGTGGATCGATTTTGGCCATTGTTCGTCTCGGCAACAAAGACATCGAAATGTCCGGACCACATGCTGGCGGTTTCAGCGGTGGAATGCTTCCTCAAGGCTGTTACGTTGACGGCAATGGAACGACTTGTGGTCCAGATGGTGCGCCAATAGGGCCTTCAAACAACCCACCGAACATGGTGTCAGGCGTAACGGCACCCCAATATGGAATGCCTCAAAGCGGCACGCCGATTGGATTGGTTGGTCCACCTCACATTCCGTTTGGATCGCCAGCTGGATTGCAGAGCCATGTGATTCGCAACAGGACTCACATGAGCATTCCTGATCCTGTCACCAAGATGAAAGGAACGGTTCGTCAACAGCCTGGATATAGCTATCCAACACCACCGAGCCGATTCAACATCAAGGAGCAGAACATCAATCCTGGTTACCCATCGGGAAGGCCACACTTCTATGACGCCAGCCGAGTAGTAGCACCCAATCAATTCAGTGGTGCTCCTGCTGCATCGGGTGAATATTGCCCACCAGGCCAAGTTCGCTAATTGTGGCGGTGTCGCTCTGTGACTAATGTGACTCGGTGGTCTCCACCGAGAAATCAGGCCGAGTTTGATTGTCAAAGCGGTGTCGCTCTGCGACGCCGATACCGGTTCACTAGGCGTCCCGGTCAAGAGCTTTAGAAATACGGCTAATGCTCGCGACGCAATAGGTCCCGCCCCTGGGCTGGACCTTTCCATAGCAATCGCTGCCCTTCCGGGTAGATACACTGCATAGGATTTCAGTAATGTTTAAGCGAATCTCATTTCCTACGCTGTTGATTGCTTGGTTGGCTATGATCGCACTTTGCTTGCTAGCGGTGTGTTTTTCTGGAAGCGCTCAGGCCCAGTCGATTTACAGACCACTGCCCGAGCAAAACCATCCCTTGATGCGAGATCACTTTCCACCGGGTGAAATCGGCGCCATACAACTCCAACGAAAGCCGGAGTTACGAGGTCTATGGCAGGCCGTCGAAATTCGCGGTCCGAAAGGCATGCGAGTCAATATGGCCGACGCAGGCAGGTTTGCGCCGGAACTACCTGAGACCGCTCGCATTGCCGTAATGATCGGTTCAGTGTATCGCATAAGAATTACCGGCATCGCCAATGAACCCGAGGTGGAATTGTTCCCAACCTTAGAGGTAATTGATCGAACGCATCCGCCAGCGGAACGGGAACATCGATTCCCAATCCCAATCGAAATCGATGAAGATGACTTGGCGGACGCCGCCCGCGGCGAAATGATCATGAGAGTCATTTATTTAGAGGATAATCAAATCGCAGAACCAGTGGACACCTCGGGAAAACCTCAGCGTGTGCTCGATTTGAAACCGCATCAAGATGCTTTGCGAATGGCAGATCAACTGGGTCGTCCTGTGGCTATTCTCCGAATTGGCTCTCGCGTTCCTAATGTCACCGAAGGTCAAGATTGGGATGCCTTCTTGTACGGTTGTCCTGCATGGACAACTCTTAAAGTAGTACCGACCAAACAACAGTTGATTGATGACGGCAAGTGGCCCATAACCGCCAATTCCGGATCCATATCCGATCGACGATAACGCTCTTCAACAAGCAATTCAATATGCACATGTTAGATCAATGGTTGCTGCCAAAAGTGTCGATCGGAACGCTCGTTCTCGGTGGATTGTTTACAGTCGCGACGGGCTGCCAAAGTCGACAACTGTCGTGGGTTGGCGCGCACCACAGTGCCCGACCAGCGGCAACACGGCACGACACCACCGACCGGAACCAAAGTTTGCCGCAAGCTCCAATGGCCGTTGCCCAAAACGCGGAACGCGAGAACAATCTATCCAGAGGAAGCACTTTCATTCAACCGGTGCAACTTGCTTCTTCCAGTGCAGCGGATATCTCCGACCAGACACAACAAGCAGTTTACAACACAAGCCTTGGAACTGGACCAACCCAAGTTGCCCAGGCCCAGTACGCATCCACTCCTAAATATGCACCTATCGGTCGATCGCCCGCTTCTGAAAACGTGCCTCGCATCGCAATGGCAACGCCCGCTATGGCAATGCCACCAAGTCCAAATCCGCCACCAAAACACACAACCTTTGCAACTGCTGGCCATGTTCGCCCTTACACGCATTCACACGCTGATGGCAAATGCAACTGCGGGGGATCAGGCGTCTACAAGCCCGTTTTTCCACGCTTTTCTGGCAACAATGGCTGCCAACGCTGCGGCGAAGCCAGTTGTTCGGGTGGCTGCGGCGAAGTCATGGTGGAACAGGGGTTTGCTGTTCCAAGAACATCCGACCCACAGGAATACATTTTTGATGGTGGGGATCACGAACCCAAGGTACGGCTCCGCGAAGACCTCAGTCAAGTTGGCTTGGATGCAGAGGATACTGTCATCCAGTATGAAACAGAGGACGGCAAGACCAACGTCGAAAGCGGTTGCCGTGTTGCCATTTATGCGCCGAGGTTTGCAAGTGTTCGCAAGCGACAATCGACTCGCGAGCGCGATCTCGCTATGCGCGCTCAAGCCACCTTGCGTCCGGATGGCCCCGGCATTTTTCGCGATCAACTGCCGCCCGTCAACGTCTCAAAGCCGGTTAAGTCGTCCAGTAGTGACAATGTTCGCGTGGTCGAAGCGTTCCGTGATCGCAGTCGCTTGATGCCATCCGAGCGAGTTTTGCCTATGGTCACGGTTAGCGATGCATTCAAACCGTTCGAAGATTTGAGCTTGATTCGCAATGGGGATTTCCGGTCTACCGATTTGGCTAAGTTATCGAAATCGACAGCGGCGGCACGTTCCTGGACGAATGTGGATGAGCTAAACGTCTTAATTGACGGCCAGGAAGCGATTGACGTAACCGGCGCCAAGAAGGCTGCAGACGTTACGATTTACGAACACAAGGGAGCCCGAATTCGCCTTTGCAAAGTCGCATCCGACCAGATGGCCAATCCTGGTGACGTCATCTCGTTCACCATTCGATTCGATAATGTTGGAGAACAACCTCTCAAGAGTTTAGTGGTCACCGATTCGCTGGCTCCACGATTGGAATACGTCGATCAGAGTCAGCAAGCCAGTGTAGCGGCTGATTTCTCGATCACTCCAAATTCCGTCGGGTCATCGGTCCTGCGATGGGAATTGGAGAACGGACTCAAGCCAGGCGACGGCGGCTTGGTCCGATTCTCGTGCAAGGTACGATAGAGTAGCTTGGAACAGAGAGTAGCTTGGAACAGAGTGCAGCGCGGCACTCCTAGGTTGTGATTTTATTATTGTCGCCTTTCGCTCCGCGAAAGTTCGCCGCGTTAACACACTTTTGCGGAGCAAAAGGCGACAAACTTCTTCACCTTGCGAATAAACTCACAGCCTATCCGTGTCGAGAAAAACGGCGTGTCGAGAAAAACGGCGTGTCGAGAAAAACGGCGTGTCGAGAAAAACGGCGTGTCGAGAAAAACGGCACGGAGTGCCGTTCTTCACGGAAGCACTAGTGCTTTTCCGACATCACACAGTATACGTGCGTGTAAGATCTTAGGAACAACTGCCCATTGCTTACTGCTGGCGTCGCATTGAAAACGCTGTCGTCGGACGCAAACCGATTTTGCTTCAAGACGTTCATCTTAGGCTTGCCGTCTAGCACAAACAGACCGCTGTTCCGAGTCTGCATAAATAGCTTGCCATTGATCGCTACTGGAGACGCATAGACCGGGCGTCCTCCTGACGCAATTCCAGATACTCGCTGTTTGTCCACTACTTCGCCGGTCTTGGCTGACACGCAGAAGTACATTCCTTTGTCGTCTATCCAATAGAGATGTCCTTCATGCAAAATAGGAGTTACAACGTACGATGAGTTTTGGCTGGTCCAAAGGGTATTCGATTTAGTGACATCCCCTTTGCCACCTAACTTGATCGCCAAACTTCCTGACGAACGGTAACCGCCAAAGACGTAGATTGTGTCGCCGTCTGGAATCACGCTTGGTGAAAGATTGCCTGTTAGCTTTGTTTCAACGAACCAGACCAGTTTGCCGGTGTTTGGGTTGAGCCCCCATACTTCGCTTGGTACCGCGATCACCAAGTCATCTCGACCGTTCACCTGAGTGATGACGGGGGTTCCGTAGGCCAGTTCTAAAATAGCGCCTGGTGCCTTCCAAATGATTTCACCGGTAATCTTGTTGATGCCGAAAATCGTTTGGCTTTCTTCTGAACCGTTGACGATGAGAATGTCTTTGTAGAGCGTCAAACTAGCTGCGGTACCCCAGCCTCGATTTCCCGATTCGGTCCCTACGGAAACTTTCCAAAGTTCGTTGCCTGCCATATCGAATGCAAACACACCTGTCTTTCCAAAGAATGCAAACACAGATTTACCATCGGTGACCGGCGAATTGGTGGCGTAGCCATGTTCGGGGAGCCCCATTCCTTGATATGGGTCCTCGGGAAGCAGAGCGTCAATGCTCCTGGACCAAGCGATCTTTCCGTCGTTGCGATCGATGCAATGGAGTTGACGCTTCAATTCGCTCATCTGTCCCTTGGACCGACCTTCTTCGCCATACCCGGTGTACGTAGTCAAGAATAGGTGTGTGTCGGTCAGCACAGGACTTGAGGAACCAGGTCCAGGTAGCTTCGTCTTCCATCGAAGGTTTTGCGTGTCGCTCCACTCGGTCGGGATGGACGCGTCGGTGCTGACTCCAGTCCCATTCGGACCGCGAAACCGTGACCATTCGGTCGACGATTCCGAGGGGCCTCGGGGTTCAACCGTGTTGGCAGACGAGATCAGTTTTTTTGCGACAATGTCAGTCCCGTCTGCGGTTGAAGCTTCGTCCGAGGTGGTCGCCGATTGACTTTCTGGCCGTTGCGAATGAGCCACGGCTCGGCCAGGGCCCCGGGGCGTTCTTCGCAACGCGAAGATCGTTCCACCCACAACGACACCAAGTAACAGGGCAATTCCCGCAATTTTGCCGATGGTTAGCTTCATTTCATTACTTTCCGTTGTTGTTTCATTCCGTTGTTGTTTCATTGTGGCATGTTGCTGAAGTCAGCCTCCCTCAGCGAGCCTCAGCGAGCAAAGATCTTCGCATGCAAACCTGAATGGAGCATGAAGTCAGCTTGATTTACCTAAAAAAGGTTCTTGTTCCAAGTATTGCTAGCTATTGAACTGGCCTCCGCTCATGAATCGTCGAGCTTTTTCACGAGCTGACATTGACTTCACACAATAAAAATGCGACGAGCATACCACGACAAACTCCACTCCTTATCCCAGTATATCTTAGAGCAATCGCCGCATGCCACTCTCGAGATCCAATCGAATCGATCGGCGCCGACGTGTCCTGTTGGATGCCGTCGCGGCAGACTCCGATTTTGCAGTCGAAAGTGTGCGCGCCAAAAAGAGATCCCGAACGCGCGAGAATACGGACTCGCCTAGTGACGATGACTTCACTCAAAAGTATCGTGATCCAGGCTACAGCCAAGCTGTGCGACGAACGTGCCAACAGCGCATGGTGCAATTGATTCCGGTCCGGAGAGGGACATTATCCATTGTACTATCCTGCATGTGGATATTGTGGGGAGGCTTGCTTTTTTCACACTATTGGATTTTCACACGAGCCGCCTTGAATGCCGCACCGAATACTACTCCTACTGGTTTCTTGACTCTTCCGATTGCTCAACTTTTTCATTTGCGATCACCCCATAGTATTGCTCAGTGGCTTACTTGCCAGCTCTGGATGCTGACCTCAGTTGCCGCTTGGATGATTTTCCAACTGCGTCGGCACAAGCTTGACGACTATCGAGCTCGCTATCGCATTTGGGTCGTGTTAGCGATTGCGGCTGCGTTCTCTAGCTTCGAAGCTTCCAGTTCGGGGCTATTGCTGTTGGGGATAAGCATTGACGGTTGGGCTCAGCGAGAAATTGGATATGCTGGCTGGCCTTTGGTTCTGGCTACCTTTGCGTCCATTATTGGCGTAATTGGTATTCGACTGTGTAGCGAGCTCAAATCCGCTCCGATGAGTGTTGTGAGTTGGTTGGTTGGATTAATGGCTTGGGCTCTAGCCGCCCTCTTGGGGACAGGCCTACTCAAAATCACATGGTCACCAGCGACGATTGACTTGGTTGTCGGGGGCAGTTTGCTCGGAGGAATTTTGGCTGTTTTTCAAGCCTCTGGAATTTACTTGCGTCAGACTTACATTCATGCCCAAAAGCGATTTCTTGTTCGCAACGGTGCCAACCTTGCCCCGATAAAATGGAAAATACCCAAGTTGTCGTTGCGTCGAGAACGAACCCCTGAAAAGTTGGACGAGCAGAATGAACTGCACGCGGCATCGGGCAAATCAAAATGGAAAATGCCCTGGTCTCGAAAACGCAATGATGGGTCGGATGGTTACGAAGAGAACATCGACAATGAAAATTCCGTCACTCGCGAATCCACATTGCGGAGCGTCGGGCCACGAGACGTCGTGGAGCGGAACACAGGCCTCAAGTCGGTTGACTCCTTGGACAAGCGTGTCGACAGAAGCATAGACAGGGGACAAGAAAAGAGCCGAAAAACACATGATGACAATTCGATTCCTTTGAAACCAAAAGGGCGGCTATTCGGGATCATTCCCCATCGTTCTGAACGCAACGAAAAACTGGACGCGGATCCAATTCGTGAAGATGACGGCCCGATGGAAGACCAAGGCTTAACGAAAAAGCGTGGTTGGTTTGGAATTGGAGGAAATCGCGTTGCAGAAACCAAACCAGCCGAATCAACCCCTCAAGCCATTTCAGCCCCTCGGTCCATTGCGAAGTCAGAGAAGCTCGAATCGAAACATATTGAAGTTGATAAGAACGATGCAGAAAAGAACGATGCAATTCCGAAGTCCGAAAAGCGATCCTTTTGGTCTCGAAAATCGAACGAAAAACCCCAGTCGACGCCCACTCAGAAAGACGCGATTGTCACAGAGGCTCCTAAGTCCAAACGAGGTTGGATTTCCAAATTTAGCAAGACCCAGCAACTTATCGACGCAGCGGCAGCCGAAGGGGCCGCAACCAAACAAACGGTTTCGCAAAACAAGCAAGCTGTCGCAAAAGTGGTGAGAGCCCAAGAAGCAGAAGGAGTTGATGGAACGTCCAAAAAGTCTTGGCTATCGTTTGCTTCTAGAAAGGCGAAGGAACCAGCCGAACAAAAGGTCGTTGCGAAGAAGGCCGAAAAACCAAGCGTGGATGAGCCTGCTTCCAAAACAGGGAGGCGAGGCCTGTTTGGCATGTTGGATGGTTTAAAACTCAAGCCGCCAACCGAAGATTCCGCGAAAAAAGAGGCTCAGCCATTGACCAGACCGGTCCCAATCAAAAATGGACAACAAATCCCCTCGACCCAACCAGAAAGCGACGATGAGGATGGGGATGACGATTATTCTGGACGGCCAATGAGTAAAGCTGACCGGAAAAAGCTCCGACGACAAGGCCAGGATGACCGACGGGCAGCTTAAGGTAGCATTGTCTAGGGAACAACGATTTTCATTGGCCGCTTGAGCAAGCTTCTACCTGCCAACCGCTATTTGCTATTTGAGATCTGAGATCTGAGATCTGAGATTTGAGATCTGAGATTTGAGATTTGAGATTTGAGATCTGCCATGGCTTACTCCTTTCTCCTTAAGCCTAATGGCAGCCTGATTCCAGGACCAGCCCGACACCGGGATCATTGGATAGAATCAGGGGTAATTAAATTGACAAATCAGGGATAACTCCCCAGAATTCAGGGATAATGGCCCCTAACAAGGATAATTACAAGTTCTGATTTCCCAGTGCTCGATTAACAATAGTCGCAACAACACACCCAACCGTAATCGTCTGGACGGACCTTTGCTTACGCCGAAGGCGTTCGACAACAAAGCCCAGGGTCGACGCGCACGCGGCGCACCCAGGGTTCGCAACGAACGCGACGCCCTCGCTGAATCGAATCGAACTGGCCGGTGGGGATTGGAACATTTCTATGTGGTTTAGCTCGGCGATCCCAAATACCCTGGCGGCCGAGTTGGCTTGCTCTGTGCCTTGCACACTTGGAACCAAACGCCGTACTGAACGTAATCGTTATCCGACTGATCCAAGGTGCCTACCTACTCACAACTACATTCACGGCTCCTAACCCCGCACAAAAAGGTAATCAGAATGTCTACCGCAACAACCGACTCCCGAGGGATCGTAACCGACCGCACCGTTGCTCGCTTCGTTCAAAATCTCGCATTTGCCGTTGCGATCACTATCTTTCCTATGTCCTTAGTCGCAACGATCAAATTCGCGGCCTCACCGTTTGAGGTGTTTATTGGCGTTGTCCTAGGTGGAATACTTGCTTCTGCAATGGTGATCATCGGCATGGTGACACCCTCAGCGATGAAGTCTTGATTACGATGACTGTCATGCCGAGCGATGGAGGCAATTCGGAACGGACATTCTCCGGTCAGGCCAAATTGGAAAGGTTTGCTGGGCGGCCTGAAGGATTACATTCGTATCAAGGAAAATCTTATTCTCCGCGTCTGGCGTATAGCGATTCGCGACTATCGTCTATCTGGAGCCTGGGAATAGTTGGAATCGAAGGCTACAATGACGGCAGCATGCTTCCGTCCCTTAAAAAACGATTCAAATGAACCTACGAATGTTGTTCCTTAGCTGGAATCCCCCGGTCTGCGCCATCGCCGTCGGATGTGCCCTCCATTGGCTTTTCGTGTGCCCGGCATTGGCTCAGGACTCGCCAACCAAGGCCAAGAGCGAGACAACTACGGATGCAGGCCAAACCGAAGCTACTTTTCTCAGTAAGACGCGGCAACTGACCTTCGACGGTGTTCGCGCTGGCGAGGGATACTTTAGTCGAGACGGCAAATCGATGGTCTTCCAGAGTGAACGGGACAAAGAAAATCCGTTCTACCAAATTTATTTGCTGGATCGAGAGACCGGGGACGTGGAACGGGTCTCGCCTGGATATGGCAAGACAACTTGTGCTTGGATCCACCCAGATGGCGACCGCGTTCTGTTCGCTTCCACGCAGTTCGATCCGGAATCGATCAAGAAACAGAAAGCAGAGCTTGAGGAGCGAGCCTCGGGCAAGCAAAAACGCTATGCATGGGATTACGACGAAAACTTCGATCTCGTGGAATGGAATCGCAAGACGCATGAGTACAAGAAAATCACGAATATCCAAGGCTACGATGCAGAGGCTTCTTATTCGCCCGACGGCCAGTACATCGCGTTTTCGTCCAATCGACTCGCCTACCAATCCAAACTAACCGAACGCGAGAAGACGCTCTTTGAAAACGATCCAGCTACTGCCCTCGATCTTTACATTATGAAGAGCGATGGCACCGACGTGAAACGCATCACGGATCAGTTCGGTTACGACGGCGGTCCCTTCTTTTCGCCCGATGGCAAACGGCTTTGCTGGCGACGTTTTTCAGAAGACGGTGCAACGGCTGAGATCTATACGGCCAATCTCGATGGAACCGACGTCAAACGCTTAACGTCGCTCGGCGCGATGAGTTGGGCTCCCTATTATCATCCAAGTGGAGACTATCTGATCTTCGGTACCAACGTGCATGGCTTTGCGAACTTCGAGTTGTATTTGGTGGATGCCCAGGGAGCGCATGCGCCGGTGCGGGTCACGACCACGGATGGATTTGATAGTTTGCCGGTCTTCACACCAAATGGCAAAGAACTGGCTTGGACGTCGAACCGAACCCCGAACAAGAAATCGCAAATTTTCATTGCAGATTGGAATGACAAAGCGGCTCGCGAAGCTCTTGAACTGGGAGCGCCGAATGAAAAAGTGGACGGTAGCGCAGTCAAGCCTCCAACACTCAGCCAAATCGAATCGGCAAAGGCTGAAGCAATTGCCGCAGTCAAGGCAAACGATGCGGACTACCGTGCTAGCGACATCGGTCGCCACGTGGATTATCTTTGCCGACCCGAATTGGGTGGAAGGCTTACAGGGACAGCTGGCGAGAAGCTAGCCACTTCGTATGTTGCAAGTTACATGGCCTCGTTGGGACTTGAACCTGCCGGCAGCAACGGTACCTACTTTTACAATTTCCCATTTACTGCCGGCGTCGAACTGCTCAATAGCAATGCGATGACCTCGGCCGATAAATCCTGGTCCATCAACACCGATTGGCGGCCCTTGGTTTTCTCAAATTCGGGAACTGTGGCGCCCACTGAAGTGGTCTTCGCGGGATATGGTATCGTTGCACCGGCCGACCAAGGGCAACCGGAATACGATTCCTACGTCCATTTGGATGTAGAAAACAAATGGGTCATGATGTTAAGGCAAATGCCTTCCGAAGTGAGCCCAGAACGCCGGCAGCAATTTGCCAGATTCAGTTCCTTGCGATACAAGGCCATGGCAGCCCGCGACCGGGGTGCAAAGGGAATCATCGTTGTTAGCGGTCCAACCAGTATGGTACGCAAGCAGTTGGTACCCCTCGAAATGGATGGCGGTCTGTCCGGTTCCAGTATCGCGGCGATTAGCGTAACGGATGCTGTTGCAGAAGCTTGGTTTACCGATAGCAAAGAGAAATTAGCCGATCTGCAAAAGGAACTGGACCGCGGCGAAATGATGATGGGATTTGAATTGCCAGGGGTCCGCGTCAGCGCAACGATTGACGTTAAGAAAATCATGCGAGAAGGAGTGAACGCAATCGGACTCCTTCAAGCGGGCGATAAACCGGCCAAGTCAGTTATCATCATCGGTGCGCATATTGACCATCTGGGCACTGGCGGAAGTGGAAGCAGTATGGCTAAAGAAGAGGAAAGGCAAGGTATGCATCGAGGGGCGGACGACAATGCATCGGGCGTCGCAGCTATGCTTGAAATAGCGCAATCGATGTCGCAGCTAAAGCGCTCTGGTAAGTTAACGATGGAACACGATATCTTGTTTGCTGCTTGGTCTGGCGAGGAACTTGGTCTACTCGGTTCCGCGTATTTTGCTGATCATTTTTTTGAGCTTTATCCCAACTTGCCCAAGACGGAAAAAGCAAACAGTCTTTATCCTACGGTGGTCGCTTGTTTGAACCTGGATATGGTGGGGCGATTGCGAGAAAATCTGGTTCTGCAAGGGATTGGATCGTCGCAGCTTTGGACTCAAGAAATCGAGAAACGGAACGCGGTGGTCGGCTTGCCTTTGACTTTGCAAAACGACTGTGCCTTGCCTACCGATGCCTCGACCTTCTTTTTAAAGGGGGTTCCAATTCTGTCTGCATTCACGGGATCGCACTCCGAGTACCACACGCCGCGCGATACCCCAGAGTTATTGAACTACGAGGGGGCTGCTAAGACGGCCAAGCTGATGGGTTTGGTGGCCCGAGCGCTAGTAAGTTCGAAGCAGATCCCCGAATTTCATGACCAGAAAGCTCCTGAAGGGCAGGGGGCTCGAGCCATGATGACCGCCTATCTCGGTACGGTTCCAGACTACTCACAAGGGGACATCAAGGGCCTCATGTTGTCCGGCGTGGCCAAAGACGGTCCAGCTTCCAAAGCGGGAGTGCAAGGCAAGGACATCATTGTCGAGTTGGCAGGTCGAAAAGTCGAGAACATCTACGACTACACGTACGCCATCGAAGCGCTCAAGGTCGGCCAAGAAACGGAAATCGTAGTGCAGCGTGGAAGCGAAACCTTAAGACTGAAGGTTACTCCACTGTCTAGGCAATAGCACACCAAATTTAACGCAGCGCTTCAGAACCAGCAAACACGAGGGGTCGTTCGACTCGGTTTTTTTCGTGCCGATACTGAACTCTGAGGTGTGGGAAGTTCGGAAAAGACTCAATCACAGATTGCTCGAATTTGCAGTCTAACAATTCGAGTTCGCGAAGACCAAGGAGTCGTCCAAGGGGTTCCATTGCCGCTCCTGAAATCGGACAGGAAAAAAACTTGATGGATCGCAGTTTGGGCAATTGAGCCAAGGGTTGCAGATCCACTTGTGCTTGAGTACCGGTCCAATGGATTTCAAGGGAATCTAGTTGATTGAGCTGGCCCAATTCGTCCATCAATGCCAGCGGAAGTGGTGTACGAGCAAACACATGTTTGATTTTTGAGGACTTCCGAAACGCATCTCGAACGGCTATCGACTCCGCTTTATCGAACGACAAAAACTCAAGTTGTGGCAAAAACTCTGCGCATTCAAAAACGCAATCGCCTGATGGTTCGACAACAACGATTCGAGATCTATTTGTATCGCCAAACGGCCATGTAGTACCGCTTGCAAAGGTAATTGACCGAGCTCCAATACTGAGCATTGCAGTTTGGTTGCCGACCGCCTTGGCAACGTCCACGGGGTTTACGCCTGAGTTTTGGAAACGGATGGATGCCAACTCTTGCCACGGAATATGCGACAAGCAGCTACTGGTTATTTGCGACCCTCCAAAAAGCACGTTTCCGCTTTCAAACGATTGGTTGTTGCCCTTCTCAAACGCGATCGATACGCCAAGGTCCGTCATGGAATTGGTTTCCATGGAAATGACCGAATGTTTCGAAGAGTTCAATCGCTTGAAATTTCGTATACCTTCGTCGCTTACGCCCTTCAACTTTAGGGGGCGAAGTAGCATGGAAGGCGAGCTGGCAAGAATTTCTAGCCCAACGTCCGTCAAGAAAAAGTCGAATGAGACTTGGCGTAGTGAAGTATAATTCTGAATTGACTTAAGGCAGTTTTCAGTTGTGTAGGTCCCGCATATATCCAATTCTTCAAGTTGTTGCAATTCGGCTAATTGTTGAATGTTCTCATCGGAGGCCGAAGTCCCCTGCAATTCAAGCCTTTTTAACTCTCGACATTTTGCGATGTAACCGAATTCGTCACGCTGGAAATCGCATCGATTGAGAACGAGACGATGCAATCGCGGCAACCGGGAAAGTTCGGCAAAGTCACCGAGTTCGGATCGAGTGCCAACAAAGTCGACAGTTTCAATATCTCTAAAAAACCACCCAACATTTTCCGTAAGATTGTATGCAGGTGAATGGAATTTAATGAAACCGCCTCGGCTGATCACCCCTTTGGCGAATCGGTATTGGTGCCAATACCTAACAGAGGCGATGCTCAATAATGCAAAAAGGGTTGTCGCGATTAGGAGTGTACGCAATGAGAACTTCTTCCAGTCTCGATTTCCTTTTCGGCATGCCTTCGTCATCTTGGCTCGCCTTCTTCATCCATGCTTTGGACTGGATTGACGCAACCAAACAACGAAATCGAGCGCGTCGGGCGTCTTGCCGGACGAACGCAGCATGTTGGTGACTTGCGCTCGATGGAGAGTCCCATGTACAGACAGTTGGAGAAGCGATTCCGACAAGTGATATTCCATGGGTCCGCCGCCCACGTCTACGGTAACGGACCGACCCAACTGATCTTGTCCCGATCGGCAGATGTAATCCAGTTTCTTTTCTGACCTCTCCAGCCAGCGTTTCGACAACTCGGCAATAGATGTTGTCGTGGGTGTGGTTGGAAATGGAGAACCAGTCGTTTGCCAGTTCGCCTGCCAGAAGCGCTCTGCGTCATGAATGTGCAGAAGCGATTTGCGAATCGATCCAACACCCATTCCCCAGTCTTGGTCCAATGCATCGTTCGTTAAGTCACGGCATTGATCGAAGAGTCTTCGCATGGCCCAATCGCCGTAGTAGCAATACTGAGCCAGCGATTCCAAATCGGGAGCAACGTATGGAACGGCAGCCTCGCCAACCTCGAGTCCCCATTGCCGGCAGCCCTGTGCGACCTCGGCTCGCAAGAGGATAGTTGGCCGGGCAATTCGGTAGAAGATGTAGTCGAGGCCGCCTGGAAAGGTTTTGCCTTGGCGCTTGAGGAAATGCACGACTTGTGCGCGGTGGTGTATGCCATGGTTCAGAACGTGTAGGACCAAATCCCCGAGTTTTTGCTCGTCCAGTTCACCCTTCATATTCCGATAGGAGATGGACTTGGAAAGAGCGTTTGGATCGCTTTCCAGCAAAGCGGTCCGATCGCGGGCCAGGGACGCAAACACGGACTCCAGTTCGTCGATGGAATTTTGCATGTCATGCATGCTCGGGTTTGGTTTCAATAGCCAGCGATCGAGCCAAACCTGTTCGGCCGCCGCCATGTGCTTGAGCGTCGCTAGTAGACTGCCTGGCCCGAGTGGCAATGTTGCTGTTATAGCATCGGCATCGAGGCTTTTGCATTGCTCAAGCACCTTGCCCATCGCCCAAGCGTGGTACGTTTCTAAATCTCGATAAAGTTCGATTTTCATGATTCAGTGGTACAAGGTGCGAGCGGACAGCCAGTCTCTATCATACAACAATGCATCGGATGCTGTAAAATGACCTGGCAACGCGGGGTCGCCTAGATTCCTGCGAATTCAATCCGATACAGAGTTCATAAGACACAGAGAGAATTGCCTTCCATGAAATTCATGCTAACCCTTGCCTTAGTTCTGTTCTATTGGGTTGGACAAAGTGACTCCGCCGAGACAAAGCCCATGAATATCGTGGTTCTGTTTGCGGATGATTGGCGGCATGACACGCTTGGGTGCGCCGGAAATCCGGTGGTAAAAACACCCAGCCTGGATCAACTTGCGAAGGAGGGGATTCGCTTCACGCACAATTGCGTGACAACCTCGATATGCGGCGTCAGTCGCGCAACACTGTTCACTGGTCAATGGATGTCTAGACATGGAAACAAAGCGTTCGAAACGTTCGATACTCCTTGGTCTGAAACGTATCCTGGGCTCTTGAGGGCAAACGGCTACTTTGTGGGGCATATCGGAAAGTGGCACAATGGGAAATTCCCAGCCGAGAATTTCGATTTTGGTCGATCGTACGCTGGCACCCATTGGATGAAGCAAAAAGATGGTACGCAAATCCATGTAACTCAACGGAACGAAAACGATGCGATGGAGTTCCTTCGATCAAGACCTGCCGATAAACCTTTTTGTTTGACCTTGGCATTTTTTGCTACACATGCCGAAGATGGCAATCCGAAACAGTATCTGCCGCAGCCGGAAAGCATGTCGCTTTATGAAGGCGTAACCATACCTGTTCCCAAGACGTCGACCGACGAATACTTCAAAAGGCTTCCGCCATTCCTAGCGAATGAGAAAAACGAAGGGCGAAACCGCTGGCACTGGCGTTTTGATACCCCAGAACGTTATCAAGAGTACATGAAGAATTATTACCGTCTAGCATCGGAGGTCGATGCGACCTGCGGTAGAGTAATCGCTGAGTTGAAGTTGCAGGGCTTATATGAAAACACCCTCGTGATCTTCACCACAGACAACGGTTACTTTCACGCTGAGCATGGATTGGCTGACAAGTGGTATCCGTATCAGGAGAGTATTCGGGTACCGCTCATCGTGCATGACCCGCGAATGCCGAAGGATCGATCCGGACAAACGAATGAACAAATAACCTTGAATGCTGACCTCGCGCCGACGATTCTTGGGGCCGCCAACATTGCCGCCCCGCCGAGAATGCAGGGCCGAGATTTTGCACCTTTGTACCGAGCCAAAGAGCAGCCAGTTTGGCGAAACGAATATTTTTATGAGCACGCCACCATTAGGGACATAGATTTCATTCCTTCATCCCAAGCTTTGGTTCGCCAAGACTGGAAGTATCTTTATTGGCCCGATTTCCAACAGGAACAATTGTTCGATCTGCGGTCCGATCCACTCGAAGAGATGGACCTTATCGCGGAGGCAAAACAAAAGCCTGTTCTCGATGAAATGCGGAAGCGGTTCGCGGAATTGAAAGCCGAAGCGAAATAAAGGGAAAGAAACTCCAATACTCAACGCCGTGAAGGACTTTCCGTCCGTTCGGAGCTTGTCTCCGACGGACGCCGTTTTGGCGTCCTATCTGGTAGGATGCCAAAACATGGTTGAGGGGAGATAAGCTCCCGCTCAACTAGGCTTATACATCCCAGCTTTCAAGAAAGTCGTCCAGGCTCTCAAATGCCCTGTTCGTCAGTGCATCGTCCAGTTTTGTTGCTTGTTTCGCGGTTGGCAGGTTGGAATTGTTTGCCTTCGCAATATCAACGATTGCAGGGCTGGATTCTCCGCTTGGAGCAATGGAAGTACATGCCGGACAGCCGCATTGTTCTGGCCCATTTGAAACGCGGCGGCCTCTCGAGTTCGAACTCGAAACAATCCAGCTTGAAGGCTGTTCGGCCCTCGCATCCAAAACAAAGGAGGTAAAGGGAGGCAGCGAATCCGTTGTTTTCATCATGGCGAACGAGACTGTTTCTCCCTCTCCTCCGCCACGCGAAGATGTTCGGTTGATGAAGTTAATGACTTGGAGGACATCGAGAGGCCCGAGAAGACGATCGCCGTTGACATCGACATACGGGGGCGATGTCAAACCTGAGCCATCGAGCGGACGAGAGCCATTCCGATTGATTTCGTTAATCAAAATTAAGACATCAAGCGGATCGACCGTTCCCAGCTTGTCGACATCTTCGTTAAGGCTTTGGTTCTGCCATGGACTCGGGACACGATTCAGTCCGAAGTCGACATGCGACAGGATCCCGCTACTGGCCAATACCACTGTCTGAAGCCCCGTTGTGGGGTTCGTAAATTCGAAACCAGGGTCGCTTGGTTGTACGAGTAATTTGTAAGTACCAGCATCAAGATTTGAAAGCGAATAGCTTCCGTCGCTGGCTGTCTTGACAGTACTCTTTGGGCCGAAACGAAGATTGTCAAGCTTAACATAGGAGTTATTAAAACCGCGAACGACAACCGATGCGATTTGGGCGGTATCGGTCCCAATATCCAGCGTTACATTTTGTCCATTGATCAGCCCTTTTTTCTCATTTCGTTTTATCAGCGAACCGTCCGTTGCAAAGGCGTCGATCCGTACGTCCGAGTTGTCTCCGACCGCTATTGCGTCGATCGACACGTACGATGTTAAGTTGTCGAACCGAACTCGCAACTGTTGGCTGTTGCCGCGAAACGCATCGACGTAATTGTTTGCGGAAAAGGAGAACGGTTTGAAAATTTTGGTTCCTGTCGACGCCTTAGGGTCATCAAACACGCCAATGGTTCCGGAGGTATCCTCCCCAATGGAATCGAGCCGAACACCGCTGATCGTATTGTTGAATATCCCTGTTGGGAAGTTATCTGGCTCAACAATTGTCTGGAGTACGAGCGGTTGGTTGCTTCCGTTTACAAGGGTAACTGACATACCCGCCAACCCAGTTTCATTGGTACCCCATGAATTGTTTCGGTTGGCATCGCTCCAAACAAATCCTTGTATGCCTGGTTTCGTAGTCGTATCAGGGGAAGCACCAATTTGCCCGCTGAAGATGTTACTAGTGATTCCAATTCGAGGGTCGATCGCGCGAATTTCAATAGTGCCAGTTGTCACTCCCCCCAAAGGAATATTGAGGTCGAGGTCTACCGTGTATTGGTTCGGCGTCGAATAAGTCGTCCACGCTCCGTTGCCGATTCGATATTCAATCCTTCCGATTTTGTTTAGAGTGATGTCGTTTTGAGTGCCTGACGTATTTCGATTGGCTAAAGTCTGAACGACGGACCGGCCTACGAAACGGTAAGAGTTCGTTGCGCTATTCCATCGTCCGGTTCCCTCTAGCTTCAGCGGAACATCCAACACATCAAAAATACCGTCGCGATCACTGTCTTTCCAACCGAGTTGGGCGAGTGTCGCGTCAGATGTTACCAGCGTGTCGTACGCCGACTGAAGAGTTGAGCCAGCGGACATAATGCTCAATTCCTGCTGGAAGTTCTGGGTCGGATTGAGATCGATGGCGTTGGTGTTTTGAGCGTTGTAATATCCTCGCCTTTGGGTGTAGTTTCCACCCCCGATGTACTCGTCCCTGGCCCAAAACATGTGACCGGTTTCATGTGTGAATGTGGATGCCGGGCGGGTCGAGGGCACAACCTCGAAAAGTCCGCCCGCAAAAGCGAAGGCTCGCGAAAAAGAGCCGCCCGGCGCAAAACTGCCGTCCCCATCGTTCTGGGAGTTCACCACGAAAATGGTAAAAGCCCAATCCGTGTCCAGTTTCTCACGCTGCGAGTTATTAAACGCTCGAACGTTCTCGTCGAGATTCGAGCTGCTAGCAAACCCAACGTCGCTCAGGAATTTCGAGACCCAAAGGGAATAGGCGTTCGAATTCCTAGCGATAGGTTCGTACGGAGTGGGAGTCAAGTTGGTGGTAAACGTAGTGTCGATAACCCATTCCAATGTGTGCACTGAGCTCTTCGTGGCTAAAAGCTGAGTCCACCAATTCAATCCGGTCTGTATATTGCTGAGGACTTGATTGATATGACTTGGCGTCCAATTCTCCGTATTGGCATCAATGCTTCCATCACTTTCCAGGAAGACAGGGGTTACGGCGACCCGCCCAAGCAAAAACTCCCCCGTGTCGTCAGCTTCTGCTCCGTACGGGAGGGTTGCCATGACGCGTCGAGATTCTAGCGACTCGATCGCTAGCTTTCGTAATTTTCTCTTTTTGCTGCCGGACATTCAAAATCTCGCTTGGAAATCGCAATCCACCACCTCTTTGGATGATACTTTGCAGGAAAGATTCCCCTACTTCGCTTCCCAATTTTCAACTTTTCTTATCTCGGAAGACACTCAACCGATGAGAGCTATGACGATTGGTGGATGTTTGAGGGGTGAAAATCGAAGGTCTAATCGCTTCGTAATACCCCTGATGGGTGGTGTGCTATAGCAGACTGCAGTCGCATCCGATCGGCTCGCCTTAAGAGCATTGACTTTAGGGGAAAAATCCGAAGCTGTTTTTCGAAATTGGTCTTCCCTCAGGCCGCCCGCATTTCTAGCCTCCAGACGTCCATGATGGCTTGCAGCCGTCGAGGAATTGCAGGAAAGACATCGCATCTTACCGAGATTCTCTGATCGTTAAAAACTCAAGAATCGAATTCATCCAACCGATAACCGATAACAGTCCGCCTTTGCGTATCCGATCCTCGGATCCGATCGGCTTGAATTGAACTCATTTAATGGGCCCTTGAAAGGGCTGCTTGGTTCGAAAGGAATCGTCCCAATGTCCGAATCCATCAGGCACCCGAAAAATCCACCAGGACTTGGCGTTGGATCAGTACCAGTACTGTTCACATTAAAAAACGTTCAGCCGAGCATCGTTGGCGGAATGAAAAAATCCAAAACCAACGAGCGACAACCAAACGAATCAGAGTCCGCCAAGAGTGTTGCGTCCCTTCCCACCGCAATGCCCGAAACCAGTCCAACACCTCTTAAATCAACTACCAAGAGCAATCGAGTTTACAATGTTGCTGTTGGATTGCTGATCTTCGCTGTTTGTCTATTGCTGCTCAGAAACTCCCAGGGGACAAAGCCTGATACGAAGGAGACGATCGCTTCTAATCGTGCACAGCCAAATTCAAGCGAACTTAGATCAGTCGCGGATTCCGAAACGGATTTGATTCCACCTTCTTTACCGAAAACGTCGCTAGCCAACTTTTCCAATTCGGCGAATTCAAGCAGTACAGCGGACTTGCCTGAATTAGCTCAACCTTTGAGCGAGCCGGATCGTTTTCCCGACTCGATAGCCAGTCAAGACTCCGACGCGCTAATTGGGAATGCTCTGTCAAGCACACCCAATGAGGAACAGCCACTCGTTCAAGCTAAACCGCCCATGCTGTTGCTACCGAGCACCAAGCCGGTGAATACAGGGGAAACCGATACCGTCTCAGAGAACCAAGTCTCAGGCAATCAAAACAATTCGGCCCTAACCTATTCACCACAACCTTCCGCAGCAACCTCTCCTTCTGGTGATACCAACCATTTTTTGGTTGGCGACAACGCGATTTACTCTAGACCCAGCATTGTCGATACGGCTTCACCCTCGATGACCACACGCGAGTTGATTGATTTGCATGAACGTGGCAAACAGAAAAGGCCATCCAACTCTTGGAATAGCACTTCCTTTCCTAGCGGTACGACGGCACAAGGCGTTCCAGCGAGTCCCATTTCAAGCGTTGCACCTGTATTCGACAATAACCCGACTTACGCCGCGAATGCGATCCAGCCGAACAATGTGAACGATAGTCGAATGATGTCCGGCAGGCCCTATCCTCCACTACCCAGAGAATATCCACCTCTGACAATTCCGGCCTACGAGCAGAATGCACTTAGCGGTCGGCAGGGATTCTCCAATACAACGCCAACGTCACCGATGATTCGGCAACCCGCAAACGGATCAAACCGATATCAGAGTATCAGCCCACAAACATCGACGACTCCAATTCCGTACACACCGATTGCTCCTCCCCAAAGTGGCAATTCGATTGGATATCCTCCCGGAAACTAGAGAAACACGCACCACGTTTGTTCGAATGGAATTGATTGATCATGAGCGAAGTGAATCAGGCATTTTTGAGGGCTTATTTAAAGAATCGTGCCTTGCAATCGACGACGACAGCTTCTGCTCCGGAATCCACGGACGCTCGGCCCACGCAAACGTCAAACGTAGCGAGACCGACCGCACCGGCACCTCGCGAGCTATCGTCGCCTCCGATTCAACCGTCGCAGACTTTGCCTTCAGGCATGAAACTACGATTCGATCCTCTCCACACCAGCCCCAACCCACTTACTCAGCCACAAGCGCCCTCGCCTGCAGGACCACCGGCTCCTACACAGCACTCACAAGCGCGCGTCAGTCCAAGGCAGGGAGTGTGGTCGCCTCTAGGCGCTGAACGAGGCATGAAAGCGATGGAATCGACTTCACTCCCTGCTGTCGTACGCAATGGAGTCACCGCGGTTACAAGCCAAGCCGCCCAATTTCGTAACCCGACGACTGTGGCGGTTCCTCAAATGGCACCCGTCGCCCATTCCGCTGCGGTCGCTCAACCAACTTCAAAAGCGCCAACAACCAATTCCAACGATCCTACGTCAAGAGTTTCGTACGATCAAGTCATGTATGTAGACGGTCTAGTCCCTCACGGACCGCCTCAACGAATACCAAATTCAAGGCCAGCCGATCGGACACTGGCTGAAATGACCGAGCCGATCGCATTTGGGACGGGTTCGCAGTCGACTCTGCCAGCGTTGCCACACGCCAAACAAACGGCTCCTCCCAATCCCTCGCCAACCCAACAGGATCCTCCAAAACCAATCGGCGCGGTCTCGCGCCGAATAGATCCAGCTCACTTTCCAAGCAAAGACGAAAGTGCATCATCCATTCCGTTGGCCCCAAAGACCACCGCAGCTAGTCCTTTGAATACCGGCCTTCCGTTGCCTGTCGCGTTCAATCCCAGTTGGGAAGTTGACCTTTTCTATTGGCCGGAAGTAGTTAAGCAAATTGAATTGTCCCAAGAAGAAGCCTTTCGCCAGATCGGAAAGCACCTAAGCCTCGCCAATCGCGATGGGCTCAAGGTCATGTTGATCACCAGTGGCGAACGGGGTGTTGGACGTAGCACCGTCGCCATGCACATGGCCCGATGTGCTGCCAGCGCTGGGTTGAGAGTCGCCCTGCTCGACGGCGATACTTATTGCCCGAGCCTTATCGATCAACTCAGACTCGACATGCAACAAGGCTGGCAAGATTGCTTGTTTGAGAATGTTCCATTGCATGAAATCGCGATCCATTCCATTGCGGATCGGATCACGCTCTTTCCGCTGACTTGCGTCATTTCGCAACAGCAAATGCATGCCAATCTGCATCGCATGGCCAAGTTGATCCGCCGAATTTCCAACGCGTTCGACATGGTCTTTATCGATGGCAACCGACTCAACTTGGAGCAACGCGATCTTGTAGGTGTAGCTCAAGAAACCGTCGTAGATGCGGCAATAGTCGTCGTGGACACCGAATTGAGCATCAAAGAAAAAGTGGATTCGGCCGTGAGTATTCTTCGAGGCATGGGGATTTCGTCGATCGGACTTGTCGAAAACTTTCAGAGTTAACCCTCCCTAAAAACGAACGGTAGGTTCAATCCTATGTACCAAGCACATTGGGGCCTTCAAGGTCGGCCATTCGATAGCGGGCTTGAATCTAGCTTTTACTATCCTTCGAATTTGCACGAAGCGGCTCTGCTAAAACTGCATTACGCAATCGAATCGCGACGATCCGTTGCCGTCCTATGTGGAGAGCCCGGACTTGGAAAGTCGATGTTGCTTGATGCTGTTTTTTCACAACTGCCAGAGTTCGTTGCCCCTACGGTCCGTGTTGTCTATCCTGCTATGCCGCCCGATCAGTTGCTTCGGTACATTGCTAGGCAAATCGCGCCGCACGAAGGATCCGACACATTTGGAGGAATTGGGCAATCGATTGAGACCATTGAACGCCGCCTGCGTCACAACGTAGGCGATAAGCAACATGCCGTTATTGCCATCGATGAAGCCCATCTACTGGAGAGCTTTGGTTCGCTTGAACCTCTCCGGTTGCTTCTGAATTTAGCGACGGAACTGACCGAGGCGGAGTCGGCAATTACGTTGGTATTGTCTGGATTTCCGACGCTGTTGTCACACCTGGCAAGGCATACGGCGCTCGAAGACCGCGTTGCGGTTCGTTGTGTGCTCGAGCGATTCGGCCGAGAGGAAACAGAGGCCTATATGCGACATCGATTGCAGACAGCCGGCTGGAACAAGCCGCTGATGTTTGACGAGGAAGCGGTGAACTTGATTCAGGATCTGACGCTTGGGGCACCGCGACGTATCAACCGTCTGTGCGACTTGGCCCTGATGGTTGCTTACGCGCAGGACAAGTCCAGGATTGACGGTTCAACGATTGAAACTGCAAACGCCGAACTCACCAGCCGATCTGCCGCGGCTTAGTTTCGGGCTGTTGACTCAAGCGTAGCTGGACGAGGCGTCAGAAATCGGGGCAGGGCAGGGGGGCTGTGAAGCCTTTTCGTCCAATCGGAGCTTGCCTCGGAAGGGCGCCGTTTTGCGGCGGTTCACGGGCCGTTGCGTAGGACGCCAAAACAAGGTTGAGGGGAGGCAAGCTCCCGCTCAACCTAAGCGAATTGTTGGTGAAAATGCTTCACAGCGTTGAGGGCAGGGGGGGCAGAGGCAGAGGCAGGTGGCAGGAGGCGGGAGCAGGAGGCAGGGCAGCGTAGGGCAAGGCAGGGCAGGGTAGGGCAGGGCAGGGCAGGGCAGGGGTGTAGTCCCCTTAACTTCCCCCCAAATGTTGCGACTATCTTCCTACCAATTAATTAATCTTCCTACCCTTTTAGGAATGTCGTTGGTAGGAAAATTTCTCGAGTCCAATTCTGGCTCCTTTGGGCATTTGAATGCCGTCGGTTTTACGGTTGAAACGACCTTGTGATGGATTCAAGCTGGTCGCAAAGAAATCGACACTAGACTGTGGAAACTTCTTGATGCTTCTTTGCGTATTCACTTTCGATCCATGCGTATGTCTTGGCCATGCCGTCGCGCAGCGCGATGGAAGGTTCCCAGCCGAGGTATTTTTGGATGATTGAATTGTCGCTGTTTCGACCATTCACACCCTTTGGCGCGTCCAAATTGTATTGGCGGCCCAGTTTCACCCCAGCAATCTGCTCGACAATGTCAGCTAGTCCGTTGATCGTGACCAGCTCCGAAGAGCCAAGATTGATCGGTTCGATAATTTCGCTGTGCATGATTCGATCGATACCGTACACGCAATCGTCGATGTACATGAAACTGCGCGTTTGCATTCCGTCACCCCAAATCTCAATCGAATGGTTTTGGGTCGCTTTGGCGTGAATGACCTTTCGGCACATGGCCGCCGGTGCTTTTTCACGTCCGCCGTCCCAAGTGCCCTGAATTCCATACACATTGTGAAATCGAGCGACTCGAGTCTCCAGTCCGAAGTCTTCCCTAAAGTGCCGGCACATGCGCTCAGAAAACAACTTCTCCCAACCGTACCCATCCTCTGGCATAGCCGGATAAGCATCTTCCTCTCGAAGAGGTGTCACTAAAGGATTGCGTTGTTTGTCGGCGTTGTAGACACACGCCGAACTAGCATAAAAAAAACGTTTGACTCCGGCCGCAACGGAAGCTTGAAGCATGTGCGTATTGATCAAAACCGAAAGCATGCACAGTGCTTTATTGTGCTCGATGAAGCCCATTCCACCCATGTCGGCAGCTAGGTTATAGACCTCGTGAGCCCCTTTGCACGCATCGAAGCATGCCGGCTTTTCTTCCAGATCAGCCACGACGTTATCAACATCATCAAAGACTTGGTACCACTCGTTCATCGGTTTAACATCGATGCAGCGGATCCGAGTCGCGCCCTGTTTTCGAAAATACTCAACAAGATGCCCTCCAATAAATCCACCACCGCCGGCAACTACGATGAGATTGTTCTTAGTGTCCATTGCTATAAGTCCAAAAGCTTGAGTAATTTCAAAGTTAGGAATAAAGTAACAATACAGTGCTAACGCGATTTCGTTCCTACCAACGTGGCTCGACATAGCTTAAACACGTAAATCGAATTAGTAACTAGGTACCGTTTCCATAGGCGACGCGGTTCGGCTGCAAGTCGGAACAGCCATTCCAGTCCACGTTTTTGCATCCAAGCGGGGGCTGTGCTTTTCGTGCCAGCGTGAAAATCGAACGCAGCTCCGACTGCAACTTGCACACAGTTGAGTCGCTTTGCGAACTCGTACGCAAAAAGATCTTGCTTTGGACAACCGAGGCCAATGAAGAAAATCTTGGCGCCACTATCGTGAACACGATCCACCAGCTCTTCGGATTCTTCTTCCGTGAGTTTCCGGAAAGGTGGCGACTCACTTCCGGCGATCTGCAGTTTCGGGTACTTGGTAACCAAATTGGAACTCAGAGACTCGAGCACAGATGGTGTACTACCATACAGATAAATTGGAACTCCCTCATCGGCAGCGGATTTGCAAATGCGAAGCGTTGTTTCAGGACCATAAACGCGATCCGTCAGTTTCGTCTTGTGCAACCAATTCATCGCCCATCGGACCGGTTGACCGTCGGGACCGATGGCCTGAAACGTATTGACCTTGCGACGCATTTCGGAATCGTCACTCGCTGTAATCACGGCATGAACCGCAAACAACGAAACAACGGCCGGCTCGCCTGCAATGGCTGAGTTGAGAATACAACCTACCAATTCATCGTAGTCCGTAACGCTAACATGGACCCCAAAGACATCAACCTTTCGCGGCCAACTGCATTTGGTTTCCTGGCTTCGCTTGTAGGATTCTCGCGATGGGCTTTCAATCATTTTGCTGGCTAGATTTGGAATTCGCATCGGGTTTCGTTTTGGCTATTCATGATAGTTGTAAACCAAGTTCATGCAACATTTGCGTTTCCAAATCGAATGGAACCTCCAGTGGAACCGACGCTGTCGTTACAATCGTTAGCGATGAATTCGGGCTTTACCAGGACTCGACGTTCCAATCGTTGGAACCATCTCGACGCTATTCTGGTCTCACTTGGCGATATCGATTGCCAGGCCGTGGTTGCGCCAACTGGCCATTGATCTTGCATTTTCTCGCAGACAATGGCTACACCGGTGGCATCAGTATCGAGTTGGAGGACGACGACTTCCTAGGCTCCGAACTGCTGGAAAAAAGGACTGCTCGTATCCAGGGACTTCCTTGCGAATTTGCAATGATGAAAATAATACAGCCCCAGGCTCAGGGCAGGGCAGGGGGGGGAATCATTTCGGGCATCGGCCATTGTGGCAAATGTTTCTAGCGCCTCCCACCCCCTTCGCAAACTCAGTTAGTACCACTCGAGTTAGAAAAAAGTTGGTTGGCTTACCACATCGAGCGTATGGCTTGGATCCATTGCACAGCCGTGTGCGGCACATCCTTGGCTTGATAATCAAAGCGGCTCATGAGTCCTTCGTCCTTGTAGGCGAGAATGCAGAGCAAGGTCAGCAATGCATAACTGAAAATGTTAGCAATTCGGTTGCCGCTCCAAAACTTGAGCGCTGTGCCAAAACTATGTTTGAACATGTATCGCCCGCGCCGGTATTCCACGGACCAAATTTCATCGAGCAAAATATGGGACATGAAGCCGATGAAAATGGCCACCGTTTTAAAGAGTCTTAAGTTCATATTCTCGCAAGAACAAACGAGGAATGCGAACAAGGCGGCAGATAGGCCAGCGGGCACGCTGTGCCACATACCGCGGTGGACTGTGTACCTTCTGAAAATTTCTGCTAGGCCGAATCGAAGAAAGAAATAGACCGCAACAGTAATGAGTAGCATCATCTCATGATTGCAACCGATTCGCTGGAGACGATCGACCATCAGCATAGGTACAAACGCCGATGAAAAGGCGACAGCTTCACGGAGAGGGATCCCCGAATCACTATCGAGGTCCGGGAGCATCCCGCTTACGCTGCAAAGCGCTCCGCCAATAACGCAGCTTTCCCAAGGTAAGCCGGCTTGATAGCCACCTACTGCATAAAAAGCACCGGCAACGGTACTGACGCAAATGTGAGTTTTGAAATCGGCCATGGTGTGATGGAAGTGAATGTGGACCGACAAGCAGCCATTATCTTTTAGCATTCCAGATTTGGCTACGTCCAGACCAGCCACAATGTAAACGTGTGGCCACACGTGTTGACTTCCGAGCTTGCCACACGTGTTGACCTTGGTTTCCGATTCTCCAAAAACGGGACGAACCAGGGCAGGGCAGGGGAGCGATTTTGGTCTTCGCACTTCAGGTTGCGAATCGCTATAGTCGATAGACACGGAAGAGTCTGCTCCGCAACAGATTCGCGACATTGAAACCACGGAAGGAATAGCTAGCAATGCAGGCTTATGATTTGATCATGTTAATCGTTTTGGCAGCGACAACCATTTTTGGTGCGATCAAAGGATTTGCATGGCAACTTGCCTCGCTAGCGTCGATCATTGCTAGCTATTTCGTTGCCTATTTGTTTCGCAACGATGTCGCGAAAATGATCAACGCTCAGCCGCCATGGAATCTGTTTTTGGCCATGCTGCTGCTGTATTTTGGTTCGAGCCTAATCATTTGGATGCTTTTCCGGTTGGTAAGCACTTCGATCGACAAAGTCAAACTCAAGGATTTTGATAGGCAATTAGGGGCTGGATTTGGGTTGATCAAAGGCATGGCGTTGTGCATGCTCATCACGATGTTTGCAATGACATTGCTCGGCTCAGCTCAGCAGCAACGCATTGCGAATTCACGCAGTGGCCTTTACATCAGTCGCGCATTAGCTAACGCAGGCGGGATTTTACCGGCTGAGCTGAAACAAGTCGTTGGACCGTATATCGATAATGTAGAACGACGATTGCAACAGAATCAGAACGGCTTAACGCCACCAACAGGCGACGGATTTCTGGATGGGCTTGGCAATATGGTACAACAGCGGGTGAATCAGTTTGGTACCGAGGTTAGCCACGGCCAAATGCCAGCAAACTTTTTGCCAGGGCAGGGCGGGGCACCGCAAAATCCGGGTATGGGTGGATTATTTGGGGCAGGGCAGGGGGGGCGAAATGGAGCGCCACCAAGTCCTGGTTGGGGGAATCAGGCCATCGATCCACGGGGCAATGCAGGCAATGCACAACAACCTGTCGGCTGGCCTGTTTCGCAACCACAACCAACTCAGCCGACCGGCAACTGGCCGAACAACTTTCAGACCGGTTTCGGCGGCAATGAAGTTCTGCCACGCTGAAAGGTTGTAATTATGCCCACCATCGTGTGGCACGTCCCTGAGTTTACGAAGGGCCTGGTTGGTCGCCAGAAGCATTTGCCACAATTCCTACGCCCATCGCTTACGCTCTAAGCGTGCCACCCCGAAATTGTCGCCTTTCGCTGCTATGTAGAGTTTTGTGTCAAGGGTGGTCGGGACAATTGTTGGTAAATTTTCCGTCGTACGCCGCAAGCTGCTATTCGATCTTACGAGGGTTATCCCGTAGATCAGTAAATTCGTTCGCGTG